>DATCSE010000027.1:0-2017 GCA_036568605.1 Burkholderiaceae bacterium
GCAGGTTGGTCGCGAGCAGGATGAAGCCGACCACCATGTGGTTGACGATGAAGTGATGGAAGTCGGTCTGCCACTCGGCTCGGAACACCGGCTGGTCGCGGCGCAGCGCGAACAGCTTCTCGATGAACACGAAGATCAGCGCGGAGCCGAGCAGGTCGAGGATGAACCAGTCCAGGCCGATGTACGGCGTGTTGTCGGCGAAGTCGTTGACCGGCACCTTGTGGCCGCCCAAGGCCAGGCTCAGCCCGATCAGCACGAAGGCGCCGAACGCCAGCCAGCGCGAACGGCCGCGCACGATGTTGAACAGCGCCAGCCCACCCGAGAGAACGAGCGACCAGAACAGCAGCTGCCGCATCACATCGACGTTGTACGACTTGCGCAGCTGTGGCGTCGTCAGGTACTCGGGAAAGTGGAACGCCAGCACCCCGAGAAAACACAGCACGGCGAGCATCAGCGCGATCACGCCGGACACCATTCCGGTGCCGGGTCGCAGCGCGCCGTGCGATTCGCTCAGCTGGTTCAGCTTGCGCAGTTCGTCGATTGCCATCGTCCGCTTCCTCCGGCGCGGATTATGCGGCGCTGCCCGTGCGCAGGGCACTCCCTAGACGGCGCGGGGGCGGTCCTTATGCGGACTTCTCCTGCTTCGTCGGCTGCAGAGCGGTGTGCGGCGCATCGTGCGGATGCTCGATGGTGTGCAGAGTCTGAAGGATGCACTCGACCTGCTGCATCAGCGGGCCCGGCGCCGGCTTCTCGCCGCTGACGACGCTTTGGATGTAGAGCGCCGTAGTCGCGGCATCGCAAGTCCGTGGCAGCACGGGTAGCTCGGTCAGAACGCCTTCATGCGCCGGCCGCGACAGATCGGGTCGCAGCTCGCCGGCGACGAACACGTCGATCTTGGGCGCGCGCCGCGGATCGGCGACTGGCTCGCCTTCGGTGCCGCGTAGCACCAGCGCGTTGGCCGACGTGTGGCCCATCAGGTCGGCGAGCAGCGCCGCGTACTCGGGATGGGTGTAGTTGACGACGCGCAACTGCGTGGCGGCACGGCAGGGCGCCAGCAGCTTCGCGACCGTGTGCCCGGAATTGCGCACGCCGACCTTGGCCCGCACCTCGAGCAGCCGTGCCAGCGGCGGGCACAGCGCGTCGATGGCGATGAACACCGGCTCGCGCCGCGCCCAGGCATGCCCGATCTCGTCGGCGTCGTTCGCCATCGGCAAGCCGAGGTCGCGAAAGATGTCCGCGGTGGTCACGCGGCCGCGGTCCAGTTTGGGGCCGTGCACCAGCACGTTGACGCCTTCCTGCGCCAGCAGCAGCGCGAGCAGGGTCGTCAGGTTGGGCAGCTTGCGTGCGCCGTTGTACGAGGGCAGCAGCACCGTCGGCCGCGTGCTCGGCACCTGCAGGCAGCGCTCGTGCGTCGCATCGAGAAAGCCGTCGAGTTCGGCCAGCGATTCGCCCTTGATTCGCATCGCCAGCGCGAAGCCGCCAATCTCGAGGTCGCTGACTTGCCCGTCCAGCACTTGACTGAACAGATCGTGCGCTTGGTCGCGGCTCAGCGAACGCGCGCCATCCTTGCCCCGTCCGATTTCCCTGATGTAGTTCGTGATCGCCATGCGTGTCTCCAACCGCAGGTTCGCAATTTTCAGGCCCGTTTTGATGTGGCCGTAACAACCGCACGCAACGTCGGCCGACCAGTGTGCTTGCGGCGCGAAGCTATGATCGAACTAGGGATTGCCCAAGCATGCGGCCGCAGGGCAGCGAACGCGTGAACTGGGGGTTTCACCCGCCGAGCGACAGGTACACACTCGCGCCCGAATACCGCGCTGCGATGGTTGAGGAACAGGATTCGATGAACGAGACACGATCGTCCGTGACGAGCGAACGCGCCGAAACCGCTCGCTCGCTGGCCAGCGCAGTGGGTGCCGGTGAGGCGGTTCTGGCCGGTGCCTTGCTCGACGGGCTGGACCGGTTGAGCGCGTTTGTCTCCATCAAGGACGTGGCCAGCGGCCGCTACCTGTACGCC
>DATCSE010000028.1:0-5680 GCA_036568605.1 Burkholderiaceae bacterium
ATCGGCGCGTATGTCGACGAGGGCACGATGGTCGACACCTGGGCCACCGTCGGCTCGTGCGCGCAGATCGGCAAGAACGTGCACTTGTCGGGTGGCGTGGGCATCGGCGGCGTGCTGGAGCCGCTGCAGGCCAACCCGACCATCATCGAGGACAACTGCTTCATCGGCGCGCGCAGCGAAGTCGTCGAGGGCGTGATCGTCGAGGAGAACTCGGTGATCTCGATGGGCGTGTACATCAGCCAGAGCACGAAGATCTACAACCGCATGACTGGCGAGGTCACGTACGGACGCATCCCGTCCGGCTCGGTGGTCGTCAGCGGCTCGCTGCCCGCAGCCGACGGCAGCTACAGCCTGTATTGCGCGGTGATCGTGAAGCGCGTCACGGCCGAGACGCGGGCGAAGACGAGCATCAACGAATTGCTGCGAAGCTGAAGGGCTCAGCGCAAACAGGGCAACGAAAGGGTGTCGATATGAGTGGCGGAAACATGGAACGCGTGCTGCGGCTGATGTCCGACAAGGCCGCGTCCGACGTGTACATCTCGGCCAACTCGCCGATCCTGATCAAGATCAGCGGCCAGCTGCTGCCGCTGTCGGACCAGCCGCTGACGCATACGCAGCCGCGCCAGCTGCTGGCCGAGCTGCTGACGCCCACCCAGCTCGAGGAGCTGGACGACACCGGCGAGCTCAACGTCGGCGTCGGCATCGCCGGAGTCGGCAGCTTCCGGCTCTCGGCGTTCAAGCAGCGCGGCTCGATCGCCGCGGTGTTCCGCTGCATCCCGTTCGTGATCCCGACGCTCGAGAGCCTGAACGTGCCGCCGGTGCTGAACACGCTGATCCTCGAGAAGCGCGGCCTGATCCTGATGGTCGGCGCGACCGGCGCCGGCAAGAGCACGACGCTCGCGGCGATGCTGGAGCAGCGCAACCAGCAGATGGCCGGCCACATCCTGACGATCGAGGACCCGATCGAGTTCCTGTTCACCAACAAGAAGTCGGTCGTCAACCAGCGCGAGGTCGGGCGCGACACGCACTCGCTGCAGATCGGCCTGAAGAACGCGCTGCGCCAGGCACCGGATTGCATCTTCATCGGCGAGATCCGCGACCGCGAGACGATGACCGCGGCGATCTCGTACTCGCTGTCCGGCCACTTGGTGCTCTCCACGCTGCACGCGAACAACAGCTACCACGCGCTGGGCCGGATCCTCTCGTTCTACACGCCGGAGGCGCGGCCGGCGCTGCTCGCCGACCTGGGCGCGGGTTTGCGCGCGATCGTCTCGCAGCGGCTGATCCGCGCGACCGCCGGCGGCCGCGTGCCGGCCGTCGAGGTAATGCTCAACACCAAGCTGGTCTCCGAGTTGATCGAGCAAGGCGACTTCAGCGGCGTCAAGGAAGCGATGGAGAAGTCGCTGGCCGAAGGCTCGCAGACCTTCGAGCAGGACCTGGCGCGGCTGATCGGCAACGGCGTGATCACCAAGGACGACGGCCTCGCCTTCGCCGACTCGCCGACCAACCTGATGTGGCGGCTGCAGAACGACATGACGCCGATCTCGCGCCTTGCGCAGAAGAAGGACGAGAGCAACGACGACCAGCCGAGCTTCACCGAGATCACGCTGGATGTGCGTCCCGAGTCGGCGAGCACCAGCGCGGCCTCGCTGAGCACGCGGTACTGACCCGAACGGATGGCACAACCTACCCTCGCGCTGCTCGAACGCCTGATCGCCTGCCGCTCGGTCACCCCCGACGATGCCGGCTGCCAAACGCTGATCGCCAGCCGCCTCGCGGCCATCGGCTTTGCCTGCGAGACGCTGGTGCACGGCCCGGCGAGCGCGCCGGTCACGAACCTGTGGGCGATCCGCCGCGGGCGCGACCCGAACGGCAAGGTGCTCGCGTTCGCCGGCCATACCGACGTGGTGCCCACCGGCCCGCTGGCCGCGTGGCGCAGCGACCCGTTCGTGCCCACGCACCGCGATGGCCAGCTCCACGGGCGCGGCGCAGCGGACATGAAGAGCTCGCTCGCGGCGATGGTGGTCGCGACCGAGGAGTTCGTCGCGTCGCAACCGGCGCATGCCGGCACGATCGCGTTCCTGATCACCAGCGACGAGGAAGGTCCTGCCGTCGACGGCACCGTGAAGGTCTGCGACACGCTGCGCGAGCGCGGCCAGCGGCTGGACTACTGCATCGTCGGCGAGCCGACCTCGGTCGACACGCTGGGCGACATGATCAAGAACGGCCGGCGCGGCACGCTATCCGGCAAGCTCCGCGTGATCGGCGTGCAGGGCCACATCGCCTACCCGCATCTGGCGAAGAACCCGATCCACGCGCTTGCGCCGGCGCTGGCCGAGCTGGTCGCGACCCGCTGGGACGACGGCAACGCCTACTTCCCGCCGACCAGCTGGCAGGTCTCGAACATCCATGCCGGCACCGGTGCCGGCAACGTGATCCCGGGCGAGGCGATGGTCGACTTCAACTTCCGCTTCTCGACCGAATCGACGCCGGACTCGCTGAAGGCGCGCGTGCACGCGCTGCTCGACCGCCACGGCCTGGACTACGAGCTCGCCTGGACGCTGGGCGGCGAGCCGTTCCTGACGCCGGTCGGCGAACTGAGCGACGCGCTGGTCGAGGCGATCCGCGCGAATACCGGCGTCGCGACCGAACTGTCGACCACCGGCGGCACCTCGGACGGCCGATTCATTGCGAAAATCTGTCCGCAGGTCGTCGAGTTCGGGCCGCTGAACGAGACGATCCACAAGATCGACGAGCGGGTCGAGGTTGCAAGCCTCGAGCCGCTGAAGAACATCTACCGCGATACGCTGGCCTCGCTCCTGACATGACCTTGATCGAATTGATCGACGCGCAAAGCGCCCGCCTGAAATCGGCGGGCGTTTCGTTTGGGCATGGGACGACCAACGCGTTCGACGAAGCCGCGTGGCTGGTGCTGTGGGCTCTGGGCATAGGCTTCGATGCGTTCGAGGCCCAGGCACAGCGCAGCGCGAGCGCCGACGAGATCGCGAAGGCCGAGGCCATCGTCACCGAGCGCATCGCCACGCGCCGCCCGGCCGCGTACCTGACCCGTGAGGCCTGGCTGCAGAACGTGCCGTTCTACGTGGACGAGCGCGCCATCGTGCCGCGCTCGTTCATCGCCGAGCTGCTCGCCGACGGCGAAGGCAGCGGCATCCTCGACGCCTGGCTGTCGGACCGCACGCAGCGCGTGCTGGACCTGTGCACCGGCAACGGCAGCCTGGCGGTGATCGCGGCGATGGCGTACCCCGATGTCACGGTCGACGCGGCCGACATTTCCGACGATGCGCTCGCGGTCGCGCGCATCAACGTCGACAGGCACAAGCTGGCCAAGCGCATCACGCTGCTGAAGTCCGACCTGCTGGCCGATGTGCGCGGCCCGTACGACCTGATCGTCTGCAACCCGCCGTACGTCAGCAGCGAGAGCATGGCCGCGCTGCCGGCCGAGTACCGCGCCGAGCCGGCGCTCGCGCTGGCCGGCGGCGCCGACGGCATGGACCTCGTGCGCCGCATCCTGCGCGATGCGCCGGCGAAGATGTCGCGCGACGCCGTGCTGGTGCTCGAGATCGGCCACGAGCGGCGCCATTTCGAGGCCGCCTTTCCGCGGCTAGAAGTCGCGTGGCTGGAGACCAGCGCCGGCGCCGACGAAGTGCTGGTCGTGACTCGCGAGGCCTTGCAGCGTGGGATCTGAAGACCTCACCGTCCGCGACAGAATCGAGACCCCATGATCGTTCTGAATCAACTGTCGCTACGCCGCGGCGTCAAGCTGGTGCTCGATCGCGCGAGCGTCACGCTGCAGCCCGGCGAGAAGATCGGGCTGGTCGGGCGCAACGGCGCCGGCAAGTCGTCGCTGTTCGCGCTGCTGACGAACCGGCTGCACGCCGATGCCGGCGAGCTCGCGATGCCGCCGCGCTGGCGTATCGCCGAGGTCGCGCAGGAGATGCCCGAAACCGAGCAAGGCGCGACCGACTTCGTGCTCGAAGGCGACACGCGCCTGATGGAAGCGCAGGCCCGCCTCGCGCAGGCCGAGGCCGACGACGACGGCCATGCGATGGCCGAAGCGCACCATGCCATCTCGGACGCCGGCGGCTTCGATGCCCGCGCGCGTGCGCAGGCGATGCTGCTGGGCCTGGGCTTCAAGAGCGCGCAGCTGGATGCACCGGTCAACAGCTTCTCGGGCGGCTGGCGCATGCGCCTGCAGCTCGCCCGCGCGCTGATGTGCCCGGCCGACCTGATGCTGCTGGACGAGCCGACCAACCACCTGGACCTGGACGCGCTGGTCTGGCTCGAGGCCTGGCTGCAGCGCTACGACGGCACGCTGATCGTGATCAGCCACGACCGCGAGTTCCTCGACGCGATCACCAAGGTCACGCTGCACCTGGACGAGGCCAAGCTGGCCCGCTACGGCGGCAACTACACGGCGTTCGAGGAGATGCGCGCCGAGCGGCTCGAGCAGGCGCAGGCCAGCTACGCGAAGCAGCAGGAGCGCATCGCGCACCTGCAGAAGTTCATCGACCGCTTCAAGGCCAAGGCGACGAAGGCGCGCCAGGCGCAAAGCCGCGTGAAGGCGCTGGCGCGCATGGAGAAGCTCGCGCCCGTGCTGACCGCGAGCGACTTCCAGTTCGAGTTCCGCGAGCCGGCAAGCCTGCCGAACCCGATGCTCGCATTCGCCGACACGGCGTGCGGATACGGCGACGTCCGCATCGTCGGCGGCATCGAGCGGTCGGTGCTCGCGGGCCAGCGCATCGGCATCCTCGGCGCGAACGGCCAGGGCAAGTCGACCTTCGTGAAGACGGTCGCCGGCGAGCTGCCCGTGCTGGCCGGCACGATCACGCAGGGCAAGGGCCTCGCGATCGGCTACTTCGCGCAGCAGGAGCTGGACGTGCTCTCCCCGGCCGACGGCCCGCTGCTGCACATGGTGCGGCTCGCGCGCGACGTCGGCCCACCGGGCCGCGAGCAGGAGCTGCGCGACTTCCTCGGCTCGTTCCGCTTCGTCGGCGACATGGTGACGCAGCCGGTCGGCACGTTGTCGGGCGGCGAGAAGGCACGGCTGGTGCTCGCGATGCTGGTCTGGCAGCGCCCCAACCTGCTGCTGCTCGACGAGCCGACCAACCACCTCGACTTCGAGATGCGCCATTCCCTGATCACCGCGCTGCAGGACTTCGCCGGCGCGGTCATCGTCGTGTCCCACGATCGCGGCCTCCTGCGCAGCGTCTGCGACCAGTTCTGGCTCGTGGCCGACGGCGCCGTAAAGGATTTCGACGGCGACCTCGACGACTACGCCACCTGGCTCGAGAAGCGCGGCGGCGCGGCCACGACGCCGCCCGCGCCGAAGCCGAAGACCGAGGACAAGCGCGAGAAGAAGCGCGACCCCGCCGGTCGCAAGGACCTCGCCCCCAAGCGCCAGGAGCTCAAGACGCTCGAGACCTCGCTCGCCAAGCTCGGCCAGGAGCGCGAGAAGCTCGAGAAGGAGCTCGCCGGGCTCGACTACGGGCGCGACGCCGCCCACGCGCGCAAGGTGACCGAGCGGCACGCCACGGTGCGGCGAGAGATCGAGCAAATGGAGACACGGTGGCTCGAGCTGTCCGAGCGGCTAGAATCCATGGATGGCCGATGAGCCAGACGCCGAAGAGATAGGGATCGATCCGTCTCCGCCGCCACCGGA
>DATCSE010000029.1:0-3994 GCA_036568605.1 Burkholderiaceae bacterium
GCGCAGCACTGTGCATCGCCGCGTCCAGTTGGCACACTGGATCCGGATGGCCGGCCCTATGGCGACGTGCAGGGCACCGTGGCTGATGAAAAAGCATGGCTGCGCAAGTGGATCGACGACACGTACCTCTGGTATCAGGACGTGCGCAGCCTGAGTGCGACCACCCTGGACCCGAACCGCTACCCAACCGCGGTCGACTACTTCGATGTGCTGAAGTCGCCGCTGACCACCGCCTCCGGCCACCCCAAGGACAAGTTCCACTTCACGTACGACACGCCCACTTGGGTCGCGCTGTCGCGGTCGGGCCAGTCGTACGGCTACGGCTTCGAGGTCGCGCTGCTGTCGGCGACGGTACCGCGCAAAGCCGTCGTCGCACTCACGAACCCGGGCACGCCGGCCGCCGACGCCTTCATCGATCGCGGTGCCGAGATCCTGACGGTCGACGGTGTCGACCTGATCAACGACAAGACCGCCAGCGGCGTCGACAAGCTCAATGCCGGCCTGTTTCCCGATCGGGCCGGCAGCCACACATTCACGCTGAAAGACCTCGGTTCGTCGACGACGCGAAACGTCACGCTGACCGCCGGCGTGATCACGTCGACGCCGGTGCAAAACATCAAGACCCTGCCGGCACCGAACAGCCAGGTCGGCTACATGCTGTTCAACGACCATGTCGCAACGTCCGAGCAGTTGCTGATCGACGGGATCACGCAGTTGCGCAACGCCGGCGTCACCGACCTTGTGCTGGACATCCGCTACAACGGCGGCGGTTATCTCGACATCGCGAGCGAGCTCGCCTACATGATCGCGGGCCCCGCGCCGACCACCGGCAAAACCTTCGAGACGCTGAGCTTCAACGACAAGAACCCGTTCCAGCTCACCGACGCGCAGCGCACCACGCCGTTCCACAGCACTACGCAAGGGTTCTCGGCCAAGAGCGGCGCTGCGCTGCCGTACCTCGGCCTGTCGCGCGTCTACGTGCTGGCCGGCACCGGCACCTGCTCGGCCAGCGAGGCGATCGTCAACGGACTTCGCGGCGTCGGCGTCACGGTGAACCTGATCGGCGCGACGACCTGCGGCAAGCCGTACGGCTTCTTCCCGCAGGACAACTGCAACACGACCTACTTCGCGATCCAGTTCCAGGGCGTGAACCAGCTCGGCTTCGGCGACTACGCGGACGGCTTCACGCCGACCTGCGCGGTGGCCGATGACTTCGCGCATGCCCTCGGCGATCCGGCGGAAGGGCGTCTTGCGATGGCGCTGGGGCACCGCACGAGCGGGACCTGCGTCGCCGCCAGCGGCACGAGCGGAATGGCGAAGATCCAGAGCGCGCGTGCCACGGTCGACGCGAGCGAGCCGCATCTCGTGCGCTCGGCGCTGCGCGAGAACCGGTTCTATCGCAAGGGCGGCGAGCAGTAGGGCTCAGCGCCCGTTCGCGAGATCCTGCAGGCGTTGCTCCGCCGGGTTCGGCGGTAGGTGTCTGACCGAGTCGATCGGCCCGGCCGCGTTGTTGTTCTGCGGGCCGGATCCGGACGGCGGCCCCAGCGGCATCTCGCCGGACGCGCTGAGCGGGATCGCCTCGATGCGGTCGAACTCGGCCGGCTCGATAGTCACGTCGGGGAAGCGCGCCGTCGCGTCGAGCACCCCGTTCTTCTGCCCTTGGCGGAAGAAGTCGCCGACGATGCGCAGCGCGTTGTGGCCGCCCTGGCCCCAGTAGTTGCTGCGTATCGTCACGCGCGGGTCGTTGAAGCCGACCCATGCACCAACGACGAGGTTGGGCTGCATCAACAGGAACCAGCCGTCGGTGTTGTTCTGCGTCGTGCCGGTCTTGCCGGCGACGTCGCCCTGCACGCCGAACTCGCTGCGCAGCAGGGTTGCGGTGCCGGACTGCGGCACGCCGCGCATCACGTCGACCAGCTTCGCGGCCAAGGTGGGGTCGATCACGCGCTCGCCCGGGTTCTCGAAGGTCGCGATCGTGCGGCCGCTGCGTTCGGCGATGCTGGTCACGAGCAACGGCTCGTGGCGCTCGCCTAGCGCCGCCAGCGTCGCGTACGCGCCGGTCATCTCGAGCAGCGTGACCGGGCTGGTGCCGAGCGCGAGCGACGGCACCGGGTCGAGCTTCGAGCGCACGCCGGCCGCCTGCGCGAACGCCACGACCGCGTCGACGCCGACCTCGTTCATGACCTGCGCGGTGATCGTGTTCTTCGACTGCACCAGGCCTTCGCGCAGGCTCATCATCGCGCCGCTCGTGCCGCTGCCGTCGGTCGGATGCCAGACCTTGCCGTCGGGCAGCACGATGTCGACCTCGGCATCGCGATAACGATGCTCGGTCGAGATCCCGCGCTGCAGCGCGGCGCCGTAGACGAACGGCTTGAAGGTCGAGCCCGGCTGGCGCCGCGACTGGATCACGTGATCGAACTGCTCGCGGTTGAAGTCCGGGCTGCCGACCCAGGCGCGCACCGCGCCGCTGCCCGGCTCGATCGCGACGAAACCGGCGCTGAGCAGGGTCTTCGCTTCGCGCAGCCGCTCCATCAGCGCGCCGTCGGCCAGCACGCGCGCCAGCGCCTCGCGGTCGTTGCCGGCAGCCTGGCGCGCCTCGCGGTATTGCGGCGTGTCGCGCGCGATCTCGTCCAGCAGCTCGGGATGCTTGCGCCAGAAGTATGCAAAGTCGGCGGCCGCCTCGGCCTTCGCACCGCTGCCGTTCTGGCCATTCGCCGGCTTCGTCGCGATGACGCCGGTGCGCGGCCGCTGCTCGCTCCATTCGCTGCCGGCTACACGCTGCAGCAGCGCGACCTGCTGCGTCACCGCGTCCTGCGCGAGCTTCTGCAGCCGCGAATCCAGCGTCGTGCGGATCACCAGGCCGTCGCGATCGAGATCGCGGTCGTTCGCATCGGCCCATTCGGCGAGCTGCTCGCGCAGGTGCTCGACGAAGTGCCGCGCCTGGCCGATGCCGCCTTCTTCGGGGCGGCGGAAGTCCAGCGCGAGCGGCAACGCGCGCAGCTGCTCGTAGCGTGCCTGGGTGAGCTTGCCGTGCTTGGCCATCTGCGCGAGCACGACGTTGCGGCGCAGCCGCGCGCGCTCGGGGTTGCGCACCGGGTTGTAGCGCTGCGAGCCCTTCAGCATGCCGACCAGCGTCGCAGCTTGCGCGGTGTCGAGCTGCGAGGCCGGCTTGCCGAAGTAGGTGCGCGAGGCCATCTCGATGCCGCGCACGTTGTACAGGAACGGCGCGACGTTCAGGTAGTTCTCGAGGATCTGTTCCTTCGTGCTGGTGCGCTCGAGCCGGATCGCGGTGATCGCTTCGCGCAGCTTGCGGTTGAGGCTGACCTCGTTGCCGATTTCCTGCGGGAACAGGTTGCGCGCGAGCTGCTGCGTGATCGTCGAGCCGCCCTGCCACCGCCCGTTCAGGATGCCCCAGACCGAGCCGACGATGCGCGTCGGGTCCAGCCCGTGGTGCTCGAAGAATCGGTGATCCTCGGTCGAGATCAGCGCCGCGATCAGGTCGGGCGGCACGTCCTTCAGCGCGATCGGCGCCTGGTAGGCGCTCGAGAAGCGCCCGATGACTTCGCCATCGGCCGACAGGATCACGCTGGGCCATGCGGTCTGCGCGTCGCGTAATTCGTCGATGCCCGGCGTCGTGTGCACCAGCACCGCGAGGTAGATGCCAAACGCGCCGGCGAGCGCCGCGACGAAGCCGCCGGACACCATGGCGATGCGGCGGCGAAGCCGGGTCCAGAAAGCAGAAGTCTCGGGTTGCTGCGGTTGATCCATGGTCGGGCGCCATCATGACCGATCGCGCGGATCGGCCGTGACCGGATGTTGCCCGGATGCCGGCGCCTTCGTGGACAATCGGGCAATCCGTCGCTGCGCGTGTCGGCGGCGCGACGGTGTCGGTCGTTGTGACGTCATGCACCGCTGCGGCGTTCGAGGCGTCTGAACTTTCGTGGCGGGGGCGACTCTCTAGCCGGTCCCCTACCCGTCACCACAACCTCATAAC
>DATCSE010000030.1:0-6452 GCA_036568605.1 Burkholderiaceae bacterium
TGCGCAGGTCCTTGATGCGGCTCTGGTCCAGCACGTACGAGCGGATCTGATGGCCCCAGCCGACGTCGGTCTTGCTGTCCTCGAGCTTCTGCTGCTCGGCCATGCGCTTGCGCATCTCGTGCTCGTAGAGCCGGCTGCGCAGCATCTGCCAGGCCTCGTCGCGGTTGCGGTGCTGCGAGCGGTCGTTCTGGCACTGCACGACGATGCCGGTCGGGATGTGCGTGAGCCGCACCGCCGAGTCGGTCTTGTTGATGTGCTGGCCGCCGGCGCCGCTGGCGCGGAAGGTGTCGGTGCGCACATCGGCCGGGTTGATGTCGATCTCGATCGAATCGTCGACCTCCGGGTACACGAACAGGCTCGCGAACGACGTGTGGCGGCCGCCGGCCGAGTCGAACGGGCTCTTGCGCACCAGGCGGTGCACGCCGGTTTCGGTGCGCAGCAGGCCGAACGCGTAGTCGCCCTCGACCTTGATGGTGGCGCTGCGGATGCCGGCGACGTCGCCCTCGGTCTCTTCCATCACCTCGGTCTTGAAGCCCTTGCGCTCGCAGTACTTCAGGTACTGGCGCAGCAGCATCGAGGCCCAGTCGCAGGCTTCGGTCCCGCCGGCGCCGGCCTGGATGTCGATGAAGCAGTTGGACGGGTCGGCCGGGTTGTTGAACATCCGGCGGAATTCGAGCTGCGCGACGGTCTCCTCGAGCTTCGCGGCTTCGGCCTCGATCGCGAGCAGGCCGGCATCGTCGCCGTCGGCCTTGCTCATCTCGTACAGCTCGGTGTTGTCGGCGAGGTTGCTGGTCAGGTGGTTGATCGTGTCGACCACGGTCTCCAGCGTGCGCTTCTCGCGGCCCAGCTCCTGGGCGCGCTTGGGCTCGTCCCAGACCTTGGGGTTCTCGAGCGCGGCGTTGACCTCGTTCAGCCGCAGTGCTTTGCGGTCGTAGTCAAAGATACCCCCGAAGGTCGACCGTGCGCTTTGTCAGGTCGGCCAGGGTGTTGCCGATGGCATTGATGTGTTCGACGTCCATGGTGGAGAGGGAGTCCGTGTTCGATTCGAGGAAGGCGCGATTTTGACACGCGGGTGCTGGCGCGACGGGGGCGTTGCCATGGCTTCGGCTTGGTAACGCCTTGCAAGTATTGATCGTGCCGTGCCTCCGAGCTTCCCCGTTCACGCTGAGCTTGGTCGAAGCGCTGTGCCAGTTCACCACCAGGGCTTCGACAAGCTCAGCCCGAACGGACGGTTGCGGCGATGGATCGAACGGGTTGTCGCGTTCACCCCGAACGGGTATCGAGAAACCGCTCCAGCAGCCGCGCCAGGGCCTCGGGCTGGTCGTGGTGCAGCATGTGCCCGGCTGGCGCGAGCACCTCGCGCTGCACGTTACGCACGACGTTCAGCCGCTCGTGGAACTCGGGCTTCGAATAGCGCGTGCCCCACCAGCGGCTCAGGTCGGTCTGGTCGCCCTCGACCCACAGCAGCGGCGCGGCGATCAGCTTCCAGACCTCGAGCACCTCGTCGCGCTGGTACAGCGTCGGGCTGATGCGCTTGTGCGCGGCGTCGCCGAGGATCTCGTAGCGCGTGGCGCCGCTCGCTTCGTCGGTCACCGCGCGCGACCAGTGCTGCGCGAGCCAGTCGGCGCGCTGCGGCGGCAGCAGCGGGTTGGTCTTGCGCAGCCGCGCGGCAACGGCGGCCAGGTTCTCGTAGTCGCGCAGCTCGGCGGGCTCCTTCAGCTCGTCCAGCCATTGCAGGTAACGCTTCGGCGCTTGCGCAGGCCTCGTCGCCGGCATCCCGAAGCCTTCGAGGTTGACGAGCCGGCGGATGCGCTCGGGGCGCAGCCCGGCATACAGCATCACGACGTTGCCGCCCATGCTGTGGCCCAGCAGATCGATCCGCGAGGCCGTTGCGATCGCGCGGCCCGCATCGAAGAACAACGCGTCCAGCATCGCGTCGAGATCGCCGAGGTAGTCGGGCAGCCAGTAGGTGTCGGCGCCGGACGCGTCGCTCAGGCCGAAGCCGCGCCAGTCGAACGCGATCACGTGGCGGTCGCGCTCGAGCGCATCCACGACGAACTGGAACGACGCGGCCACGTCCATCCAGCCGTGCTGCATCACGAGCGTCGGGCGCTCGGGCGTCGCGAGCGACGCGTCGCCCCACTCGAGCACGTGGTGGCGCAGGCCGCGCACGTTCACGAAGCGGCTGCGGCTCGCACGCCGCACGACGTACGGCACGGCGGCCGCGGGGTTCTGGGTCATGCCGGCAATGTACGCGGATGCGAGAATCGGCGCATGACCTCGCCCACCGCAACCACGCCCGCCGCAGCCGCGGCGCCTTTTTCGCTGCGCCCGGCCGTGCTGGGCGATGTCGGTGCGATCGTGCAGCTGATCCAGGGCCTCGCCGAGTTCGAGAATCTGACGCACCTGGTGCGGGTCACGCCCGAGAAGCTGCGACCGCATCTGTTCGGCGAGAAGCCGGTCGCCGAAGCCTGGGTCGCCGAGGTCGAGCACGCGGCCGATGCCGAGGGCAAGCCCGGCGGCCGCGAGGTCGTCGCGTTCGCGCTGTTCTTCACCAACTTCTCGACCTTTCTCGCGCAGCCGGGGCTGTACCTCGAGGACCTGTACGTGAAGCCCGAGCGTCGCGGCGCCGGCATCGGCGAAGCGCTGCTGAAGCGGCTGGCGCAGCTCGCGGTCGAGCGCGGCTGCGGCCGCTTCGAGTGGAGCGTGCTCGACTGGAACGCCCACGCGATCCGCTTCTACGAGACCATGGGCGCGACCGTGATGCCGGATTGGCGCATCTGCCGCGTCACCGGCGATGCGCTGACCCAGCTCGGCGCGCCGGGGCGTTGATGGCCGAAGCAGACCTGATCACGCTGGCGAGCGACGCGTTGACCGTCACGCTCTCGCCGCAGGGCGCCGAGCTGCAGTCGGTGCTCGGCCGCGACGGTGCGCAATGGCTGTGGCACGGCGCGCCGGCCTTCTGGAGCGGACGTGCGCCGCTGCTGTTCCCGGTCGTCGGCAAAAGCCCGAACGACACGCTGACGATCGGCGGCAAGCCGTACCCGATGCTGGGCCACGGCTTCGCCCGCAACAGCCGCTTCGAGCTCGTCGAACACTCCGCGGACCAGTGCCGGCTGCAGCTGCGCTCTTCCGAGGCGACCCGCGCGCGCTATCCGTTCGAGTTCGCGCTGACGATGACCTACGCGTTGCGCGACGCGACGTTGACGATTGGCGCCGAGATCGCGAACCTCCACGACACCGCGACGATGCCGGCGAGCTTCGGTTTCCACCCGGCCTTCGCGTGGCCGCTGCCGGGTTGCCGGGCCAGCGACTCGCACGTCGTGCGGCTCCCTCACGCGGGCGAGCCGCCGGTGCGGCGGCTCGATGCGGCGAGCGGCCTGCTGCTGCCGGACGCGCAGCCGTCGCCGTTCAGCCGCGGCACGCTGACGCTGCGGACCACGCTGTTCGAGCCCGGCGCGCTGATCGTCGAGGAAGGCGCCGGTTCGCCGCTGCACTATGGCGTGCCCGGCAAGCCCGGCATCGCGGTCGCGCATGACGGCCTGCCGATGCTCGGGCTGTGGACCAAGCCGGGCGCGCCGTTCCTCTGCGTCGAACCCTGGCACGGCCTGCCGCCGGTCGTCGGCGCGAGCGCGGCGATCGAGGAGCGCCCCGGCATCCTGCAGCTCGCACCGGGCACGACGCGGCGCATGACGATGACGCTCGAATTCGGCGCGATCGTGCCGGTCCTGCCGCCGTCATCGCCTGCATCGGACGTCGACCACCACCACACGAGGACTACACCATGAGCTGCGCCTTCGTCGCGGTCGACTGGGGCACGACCAGCCTGCGCGCGTATGCCGTCGCCGGCGACGGCACGGTGCTCGCGCGCACCGCGAACGAACATGGCATCCAGAGCCGGCAGGGCGATTTCGAGGCCACGCTCGCGCAGGCCCTGGAGGCGCTGCCCGGCAGCGGCAGCGCGCCGGTGCTGATGGCCGGCATGATCGGCAGCCAGCAGGGTTGGGTCGAGGCGCCGTATGTCGAGACGCCGTGCAGCGCCGATGTGCTGGCGCGGCGCCTGACCGACGTGCCGGCGACCTCGCTGGGCCGCGCGGTGAAGATCGTCCCCGGCGTCGCGCACCCGGCGCGCGGCGTGCCCGATGTGATGCGCGGCGAGGAGACGCAGCTGCTCGGGCTGGTCCAGCACGAGGGCTTGCAGACCGGGACGCAGATCGTCTGCATGCCCGGCACGCATTGCAAGTGGGTCGTGCTGCGCGACGGCGTGATCGTCGAGTTCTCGACCTACATGACCGGCGAGCTGTTCAAGCTGCTGTCGACGCAATCCATCCTCGGGCGCCTGATGGTGCGCAACGGCGAGGCCGATGCCGACGACTGGGATGGCTTCGATGTCGGGCTGGAGCGCGCGCAGCACGATAACGGCCATCTGATGCACCAGTTGTTTTCGGTGCGCACCGAGGGCTTGTTCAAGCGCCAGGCGCCGACGGCGCTGAAGAGCTACCTCTCGGGCCTGTTGATCGGCCACGAGTTGCAGGCCGCGCTCGCGCAGGTGCCGGCCGGTGCGCCGGTCGTGCTGGTCGGTGACGATCGCCTGACCGCACGCTACCGGCGCGGCCTCGAGCGCCGCGGCGTCGCGGTGCGCAACGCACCGCAGGACATCGTCGTCGCGGGGCTTGCGTCCATCGCGCGGGCCGCCGGCTGGCGTTGACCGAAACGGGGCAGGGCCACGATGCAGCGCGACCGCTACGCCGAGCTGCACGCCGGCTTCCGCTGGCACGTGCCCTCCGACTTCAACATCGCCGAGGCCTGCTGCGCGCGCTGGGCGCGCACGACGCCGGACGCCATCGCGATCCAATGGGAGCATGAGGGCGGCGAGCGCGCCACGTTCACGTACGGCGATCTGCAGGCCAACGCGAACCGGCTCGCGAATGTGCTGAGGCGGCTGGGCGTGCAGCGCGGCGATCGGGTCGCGATCGTGATGCCGCAGCGCTTCGAGACCGCGGTCGCGCACATCGCGCTGTACCGGCTCGGCGCGATCGCGATGCCGCTGTCGATGCTGTTCGGACCCGATGCGCTCGAGTACCGGCTACAGGACAGCGCGGCCCGCGTCGCGATCGTCGACGAGAGCGGCATCGCGAATTTGCTGGCCGCGCGGCCGGCCTGCCCGGCGCTCGCGCAGGTGATCGCGGCGGGCGCGGCCCAGGGCCAAGGCGATCTGGACTGGCGCGATGCGCTGGACCGCGAGCACGATCGCTTCGAGCCGGTGGCCACGAGCGCCGACGACGCGGCCGTGCTGATCTACACCAGCGGCACGACCGGCCCGCCGAAGGGCGCGCTGATCCCGCACCGCGCGCTGATCGGCAACCTGCCCGGCTTCGTCGCGAGCCAGAACTGGTTTCCGCAGGATGACGCGGTGTTCTGGTCGCCCGCGGACTGGGCGTGGACCGGCGGGCTGATGGATGCCTTGCTGCCGACGCTGTACTTCGGCCGAGCCATCGTCGGCTACCAGGGTCGCTTCACCCCGGAAACCGCGTTCGCGCTGATGCAGCGCCATCGCGTCACGCACACCTTCCTGTTCCCGACGGCGCTGAAGGCGATGATGAAGGCGGTGCCCGAGCCCCGAAAGACGTACGCGCTGCACTTGCGCGCGATCATGAGCGCCGGCGAGGCGGTCGGCGACGCGGTGTTCGCGTACTGCCGCGAGCAGCTCGGCGTCACGGTCAACGAGATGTTCGGCCAGACCGAGATGAACTACATCGTCGGCAATTCGCATGCGCAATGGCCGGCGCGGCCCGGCAGCATGGGCCGGCCATATCCGGGACACCGCGTCGCGGTGATCGACGACGATGGCCGCGAGTGCCGGCGCGGCACGCCGGGCGACGTCGCGGTGCATCGGCGCGACGTGCACGGCGACCGCGACCCGATCTTCTTCCTCGGCTACTGGAACAACGAGACCGCGACCCGTGCGAAGTTCACCGGGGATCCGGACGACAGCTGGTGCCGCACCGGCGACATGGCGGTGATGGACGACGACGGCTACCTCTGGTACCAGGGCCGCAGCGACGATGTGTTCAAGGCTGCCGGCTACCGCATCGGTCCGAGCGAGATCGAGAACTGCCTGGTCAAGCACCCGGCGGTCGCGAACGCCGCCGTGGTGCCCAAGCCCGATCCGGAGCGCGGCGCGGTGGTCAAGGCGTACATCGTGCTCGCACCCGGCCATGCCGGCGACGAGGCGCTGATCGCCGCGCTGCAGGCGCATGTGCGCGGCAAGCTCGCGCCCTACGAGTACCCGAAGGAGATCGAGTTCATCGCCGCGCTGCCGATGACCACCACCGGCAAGGTGCAGCGGCGCGTGCTGCGGCTGCGCGAGGAGGAGCGTGCACGGGGCGGCCAAGCGTGAAGCCGTCCTCACTTTCAGGGAACACACCGACCTTCGCGGCCGTTACGGCAGG
>DATCSE010000031.1:0-9741 GCA_036568605.1 Burkholderiaceae bacterium
GCGCTGTCGCAGGCGTTGCGAGAGGGCTGCGAGCCGCCCTCGCAGCTCGTGCGCTGCCTGGTCGCGCAGACGACCGTCGAGATGACGCTGCCGTTCGCCATCGGCGACTACACCGACTTCTACACCGGCATCCACCACGCGACGACGGTCGGCAAGCTGTTCCGCCCCGATGAGCCGCTGCTGCCGAACTACAAGTGGGTGCCGATCGGCTACCACGGGCGCGCGTCGTCGATTGCGGTGAGCGGGCAGACGTTCCCGCGGCCGCTCGGGCAGACCAAGGGCGAGGGCGGAACGCCGCGCTTCGGCCCCAGCCAGCGGCTGGACTACGAACTCGAGCTAGGCGCACTGATCGGCGTGGGTAACGAGCCCGGCACGCCGATCGCGATCGATGCGGCCGAGGATGCGCTGTTTGGCGTCGTGCTGCTGAACGACTGGTCGGCGCGCGACGTGCAGGCCTGGGAGTACCAGCCGCTCGGGCCGTTCCTGTCGAAGAACTTCGCGACGACGATCTCGCCGTGGGTCGTCACGATGGAAGCGCTGGCGCCGTACCGCGAGCCGTTCGTGCGGCCGGCCGGCGACCCGCAGCCGCTGCCGTACCTGGACAGTGCCGCGAACCGCGAGGCCGGCGCGCTCGCGATCACGCTCGAGACCTGGCTGCAGACCGCGGCCATGCGCAAGCAAGGCGAACCGGCCGTGCGGCTGATGCAGTCGAACTTCCGCGATGCGTACTGGACGCTCGCACAGCTCGTGGCGCATCACACGGTCAACGGCTGCAACCTCGCGAGCGGCGATCTGCTCGGCAGCGGCACGCAATCGGGCCCGCAGGACGGGCAGGGCGGCTCGCTGCTGGAGCTGTCGCATGGCGGCAAGCAGCCGCTGCGGCTGCCGAATGGCGAGACGCGCACCTTCCTCGTCGATGGCGACACCGTGATCCTGCGCGCGTATTGCGAGCGCGACGGCCGCGCCCGCATCGGCTTCGGCGACTGCGCGGGGACCGTGCTGCCCGCGCGCCTCTGAAAGCTACTGCCGTCAGACCAGCGGGCGCAGGCCTTTGCAGTCCGGATGGGCGATGCAGCCCCAGAAGCCGTGCCCGGCGTGGCTGCCGCGTTTGGCGGTGCGCATGCGCATCGCCTTGCCGCACAGCGGGCACGATGGTGATTCGGGCACCGCGCGGCGCACCGCCGGGGTGGTCACCGCGGGCTCGGCAACGGCGGTACGGCGGGCTGCTCGGATCGGCTCCAGCATGTTCTTCAGCGCAGTACCGTCGAGCAGCTGGATGCGTTCAGCACTGGCCATGCGGGTCGCCTCGCGCCCGATGCGGCCGAACGTGACGAGGAAGCCGCCGTTCGCTCCGCGTGCCTGCATCGCCTGCTGCAGCGTCTTCACGGCGCTGAGGCCGACCTTCTTGTTCTGCCACGCCCTGCAGTAGACGAGGTAGGTCTCGCGCTCGCGGCGCAGCAGCAGATCGCCGCCGCTGGCGGCGCTGCGCCCGCCGGGGGCGTGATAGCCGCGGCGCACGAAGCCTTCGGTCACCAACTGCTCGAACTCGTCCCAGCCGATCTCCTCGATCGGCCCCGTGCCCGGCTGCTGGGCGGAGCTCTTGCTGTTGCGGCGCAGCGCGGTGAACAGCGGAATGTTCGAGAGCATGCGGGCCAGATCGGGTTTCATGTCGGCAAGGCGCATCAAAGGCAGATTCGGAAGGGCGGACAACACGCAGATGCGAAACGCATCAACCTTTGGCGCTGCACGCTGTCGGTGAAGGTAATGCGAGTTTGAGCGGACTTGTCGCTCTGGTTGCAAATGATTTCAAGCCATTCGCGTCCCGTGCGACAGATCGCACGGTTGGTGTGTGGTAACGACGGCCCTGGCGACGAGCCGGCGCCGCGCGAGCTCAATGCGAGTGCAGTGCGCCGGGTCGTGTCGCGTTGACAAGCGCCGCGCGCCGCTCGGGTGGCGTTGCCGCCAGCATGGGCTCCGCAGGTTCGGCCACCACGATCGCGGTCGGGACGCGCATCGCGGATTGACGCAGCCCCAGCGCCGCGCTCATCAACCAGACCAGCGCGGTGAACACGCCGACGAGGCCGACGGCGAACGCGACCAGCATCGCGCCCGCGGTCCACTGCGGCGAATCGATCACGAACCATGCCGCGCTTGCGATGGCGATCAGGCCACCCGCGATACGCACGCGCTTGGGCGCGATCTGGCCTTCGGCCAGCATGTAGCCTGTGCACGCGAGGAAGGCCAGCAGCAGATGCACCAGCGTCATCGAACGCAGGTTGTCGTACACATCGTGCAGCATCGCCATCACACCCTCCAGCGGCCCCAGACCCTCGCGTGACCGTCGGCCTCATTAAACATTGCCTGTCGTGTCCGTGCGTTGTGCATCACCCTGCGAGCGTGTAGGAGTTGTGTGTCGTGTGCCGCGCCTGGCCCCAACGTTGTGGCGCACGCACGGCGGCGACCGTCCTCCTCTGTAAAGCCTGCGTAAAGGGTCACGGTTCGATGGCATCGTGTCGTCGAACGCGGCGCGCGTCGCGTTCGTCTACCGAGGCCCATGCGTGGCCTCGTTCTGGAAGGAGAACGCGATGAGAAAGATCTGGGCAGGTGCGGCACTGGCCGCTTGTGCGATGGCAGCGCCCGCGGCATTTGCGCAAACGAGCGTCGGCGTGTCGATCGGCATCAACCAGCCGGGCGTGTATGGCCGCATCAACATCGGCGATCTGCCGCCGCCGGCATTGGTGGCACCGCAGCCGGTGATCATCGCGCCGCCGCCGGTCGCGGTGCCGCGCCGGCCGATCTACCTGTACGTGCCGGAGGCGCATCAGCGCGATTGGCGCCGCTACTGCGGCCGCTACGCCGCGTGCGGCCAGCCGGTGTACTTCGTGCGCGAGAGCTATGTACGCGAGCGTTACGAGCACGAGCATCCTGGCTGGGAGCGTGGCCGCAAGCGCGGCTGGGACCGGCATGACGGCCCGCCCGGACATGATCGCGATCACGATCGCGGCCACGGCAAGGGCCACGGTCACGATTGATCGCAAGATCGCGCAAAGCGGCGCGCATCCTGTGCGCCGCTCCGCCGCCGTGTGGCGATCCTGACGCGCTTGTAATCCGCGCGTCACCCTGCGGAGCGCAGCTGCTTTCTATTGTCGAGCTCTATCCCAACCTGGATGGAGTCCGCCATGAAAGCAAGAACCGTTTCTTCGTGGAGTGCGCTTGCGGCACTCGCTCTTGCCAGCGGTGCCGCACTGGCCGCAGACCCGCAAGACAGCGCGCGCAGCCGCGCCGACGTGGTGCACGAGACGCTGGCCGCACGTGCCGCCGGCGGGCTCGCCCCGGCCGGTGAAATGCCGGTGCCTGCGGACGCGGTGTCGTCGAGCACTGCCGCCGCATCGACGCTGACTCGCGACGCCGTGCAATCCGACGTGCGTGCGGCTCGCGCCGCGGGCGAGCTGATCCCCGCGGGAGAAGGCGTCGAATACGCGGCCGCACGGCAGGCAGCCTCGGTCAGCCTGGTCACACGTGCCGAAGTCAAGGCCAGCGTGATCGCCGCGCGCCGCGCCGGCGAACTGGTGCCGGCCGGCGAAGGGCCGGATGCCGAGCCCGAGCATGTCGCGAAGGCCGCAGCGCGCACGCGCACGGCGGCCCGCGACGAACCGGTGAACGCGCAGCAGCTCGCGAAGCGTCCGTGAGGCTCGGTCGCCCGCTCATCGAGCGGGCATCATGCCTTTCGAACGAATGACGGCGGTCGCGTCGGCCGTGGCCAACGCCTCGACGAACGATGCGGCCGCTCGGCGGGCCGCGCTCTGTGCCGACACGGCTGCGCCATAGGTCGTGTAGTTCTGGATGTCGTCCGGCAACGGCCCGACAACGCTGACGCCGGCGACCGGCAGCAACTCGCTGATCTGCTGGATCGCGAGTTCGGCTTCGCCGCTGACGACGCGCTCGGCGGACAGCCCGCCGGGCACCAGGACGGCCTTCGCGCGGACCGCATCGGCGATGCCCAGGCGCTGGAACAACCCGTCCAGGTAGATGCCGCTAGAGCCGCCCGCGGCCGGATCGATGTAGGCGATCTTGCGCGCCTTCAGCACCGCGTCCTTGAACTGTTCGACCGTCTGCAGCGGCGGGTGCGGCGCGCCGGCCTGGACCGCGACGCCGATGCCCACTTTCGCGACCGGCGTGACGCTCGTGCGATCGACCCGGCCCTGGTCGGACAGCGTTGCCAGCGCCGGCATCGTGACGATCACGACATCGAAGGCTTCGCCGCCCTGGATGCGCTTGACCAGACCGCCGGCGGTGTCGCTCTGCAGCTCGACCCTGAGGCCGGTGCGAGCTTCGAATGCCGGTACCAGCGCGACGACGACTTGCTTGAAGGCGCCGGCGGTCAACACCTTCAGCGATGTCTGCGCGCCGGCCGATGCGATCAGCGTCCCGCACAGGATCGCGGCGGCCAGCCCGCGAAGCAGCGGGCGTCGTGGTGCGAAGGTCAGGCTCATGCTTTCTTCGGCAGCCGCTGCGCCGGGTCGTAGAAGAACGTCTCCTCGGCGATGCGTTCGCCTTCCCAGCGCTGGTAGGCGAGCTCTTCCATGTGCGTGACCGTGCCGTCCAGCCAGTCGAAGTGGAAGATCCAGCGGATGACGACGTGGTCGCCGTTCACGAACACCGGCCGCACGCAGGTCGATGTGATGGACTTGGCCCGCGCGAGAACCCGGCGCTCGTTCGCGACATGCGCGTCGCGGCCGATGCGCGGCGGCGCCTGGTTTTCCTGCATGGACGAGTTCTCGGTGTAGAACTCCTCGCACGCCTGGTCGTGGGCGTTCTGTTCGACACGCGCGATGAAGCGCTCGAGTGTTGCGGCGGTGGGCATGGGCGTCGGGCCGATATGGCCCGCGCATGATGAACCAATTCGGCGGCCGGTATGCGGACGCCCCGGGGCCGTCAGGGCTCGCCGTCCCAGTAATCCAGGCCGGCCCCACGGCGATCGATCACCTCGAATGGCGTGCTCTTGTCGAGGCTGCCTTCGGCGAGGTACTTGCCCGAGTCCGGGTACTCGCAGATCTCCGGCACCTCCATCGTGCTGATCGACAGGTACTTGAGCGGCGCGTCGGAGGTGTTGAGGATCTGGTGCGGGTACTCGGGCCCGGGCGGGATGAAGACCACGTCGCCGGGCTTCAGCGGCAGCATCTCGCCGGCGACCCGCAATGTCCCGTTGCCTTCGAGGACGATGAACATCTCCTCCTGCGCATGGTGCAGGTGATACGGGCAGCCTCGTTTGCCGGGGGCCAGCACGTCAACCGACGCACCGAGCTTGCGGGCGGCGGTGCCGCGTGCAAGGCGCGCGCCGACGGAGTCGTAGAGCGGTTCCCGCAACAGCCGCGTCGTCGGCGCTTCGTTGAAGTTGCGGATCAGGGCAGCGGCCAGGGCTTGGGCGCGATCGTTCATGCGGTCTCCTGACGATGGTGCGCAGAGTCGGCCCAGGATAGCCGAGCCCAGCGTCAGGCGTCTCCATCATCGTCGCAGCCTGCTCTTTGTCGCCAGCCGATCAGGCGATGCACGCAGCAACGGGCCGGCCGAAACCAAGTGCGCTAAGCGGCAGCGGACTGAACCGGCAGCGCGGCGCGCCCGTCCAGCCGCTGCAGGATCGCCAGCACCTGCGCCGAATCGATCGGTTTGGTGAGGTGCACATCGAACCCCATCCGACCCGTGGCGTCACGGTCCTTCTCCTGCCCCCATCCTGTGACGGCGACGAGCAACGCGTTGACCCCCTGATGGCGCAGGGCCTGCGCTGCCTCCAGTCCGTTCATGACCGGCATCCCGATGTCCATGAACACGACCTCCGGCTTGAAGTCGCTGACCACCGACAGGCATTGCCGGCCGTCGTGCGCCAGCTGCACGTCGTGTCCATGCTGGACGAGCAGTTCGGCCAGCAGTTGGGCCGCGTCGCGGTTGTCATCGACGACCAGAATACGGCGCCGCCTGACGGCTCCGCTCGGCGCAAGCGGCTCGGCAGCGGCTTCCAGGCTCTGCACGTCGGCCAGGGGGAGAACAAGTTCGAAGACACTCCCAAGCCCGGGGCCTGGGCTCGACGCCCGCACTTGCCCACCGTGCAGCTGCGACAGCGCCTTCACCAGGGCCAGGCCGATGCCCAGTCCGCCGTGGGTGCGATGCAGCGCCGGCGTGACCTGAACGAACTGGTCGAAGATCCGCTCCAGGTGCTCCGCCGCGATGCCCACGCCGGTGTCCTTCACGGAGACGATGGCACAGCGGCCGTCATGCGCCAACGACAGGTCGATGCGGCCCTTCGCCGGCGTGAACCTCACGGCATTGGTCAGCAGGTTCAGTACGCACTGGGTGATGCGCGTGGCATCGCCCTCGACGAACAACTCCTGCGCAGGCACAGACGTTTGCAGCGTGTGCCCGGCGGCCTCGGCCGCATCCCGCGCACCCTCGAGTGCGTCACGCACGCAAGCATTGAGGGATACGCGCTGGATGCTGAGGTGAAACTTGCCCTGCGTGATGCGCGAGACCTCCAGCAGATCGTCGACCAAGCGAGTGAGATGCCGCGACTGCCGGTCCAGCACGCCCACCGCCGCGCGCGCCCGCTGCGACAGCTCCGGGAATCGGTCCATCAGTTCGACCGCCGTGCGGATCGGCGCCAGCGGGTTGCGCAGTTCGTGCGACAGCGTGGCCAGGAATTCGTCCTTCCGGACATCGGCTTCACGCAAGGCACGCTCGGCGTCGGCCTGCCGGCTGATGTCGGTGTTGGTGCCGAACCACTGCACGACCTTTCCCTGGGCATCGCGAATCGGGACGACTCGGGTCAGGAAGCTGCGGAACTGGCCGTCCGCGCGCTTCAGCGGAAAGACCATCTCGAACGGTTCGCCGCTGGTGATGGCGCGGGTCCAGCCCTCCACCACAGACGGCAGCACCGCGGGGTCGTGCACGGTCTGCCAGCCCCAGCCTTCCATTTGCTCGGGTGTGGCGCCGGTGTACTCGTACCAGCGGCGGTTGTACCAGTGGATCCAGCCATCGCCGCGCGCGATCCAGCAGAGCTGCGGCATCGCATCGACCATCACGCGGAACCGTGCTTCGCCTTCCCGGCGCGCGGCTTCGTTGCGGATGTCGGCCCGCGCCTGCGCCAAATCCGCGAGCAGCTGGGTCTGCTCCAGCAGCAGCACGGTCAGGACACTGAGTGACGCCATCAGCGCGTAGAGGCGGCCGGCATAGAAGCCCAGGTCCCAGCGGCCGGCGTTGAAGATCGCGACGAGTGCGATCTCGCAGGCAGTCGCTACCAGGCTCACCGCCAGCCAGACATCGAGCACCGAGCGCTGCGGCGTGGCCCACAGCCACCCGGCCGCCCCGATGACCAGCAGCCACTGCCCGTAGCGGTAGACGTTGAAAGCCGCTGCATAGACGTCCCCGGCCAGCACGGGCGGCAGCGCATCGCCGTGCGCGGCGGCGATGTAGCCCAGCGCCGCGCACAGTGCCAGCGTCGTCAGCAGCCAAGGCAAGGCACGCAGGGAAGGGCGCGGCGCCAAGGGGCGCGGCTGCCTTCGGGCAAAGGCGTAGCCCAGTGCGAACACGGCCAGTCCGGCATGCCAGAAGATGTAGAGATAGGCGGTGGTCTGCGCGCCGCCGCCGATCAATCCCCCCTGCGCGAATGCACCCGGGAAGGACAGCGCGTGCAGCACCGCCATCAACGCCGAAAAGAGATAGCCGCCGGCCAGGACCAGGACCGCGGGGCGCCGCGCCAGGCGCCATTGGCCCAGCAACAAGACGACGGTGATCAGATCGTTGACGCACAGTGCCGCCTGGATGACCGGGGCAAACGCCGGCAAGGCGCCGAGCTTGACCTTGGCGAAGGGCGCCAGCGCAACGGCGAAGGCAATCGACAGCGCTGCGATGATGGCCGCGGCCCGCCGCGTTGCCGCGGAGGGAGACTTCTCGTCGAGCCCGAGGGCCGAGGGTGTTGTTTCCATGCGGGGTCGGCGAAACGAAGCCTCCTTGAAGCCGCGGCCCAACTTGCGGACGGAATGATGCCGGGCGAGTTTGCCACGGCGGAGCGACCCCGAGCGGTTGCGCCAGCGTCTTGCTGAACCAAGCGCGCCGATTTCTGTTGACAGCGCAGTGGTTCAGGCGCATCGTGATCCGTCCACTTGGCCTGACTTCCTTCGTGCCCTAGTCAGCGGCGGCGCGGCCGCCCGGGTTTCTGCAAGCGCACCGTTCGGAGTGCGCAATGTATGCAGCATCCCCAAAGTGGCAAGCATGGCGGCTTGCGAATCAAGAGGTTCAATTCGCAGAGGAGCGTTTGCGGCTCGCCTTAGAGCCGCCGCAAGCCGACCCAGAGGTCCTTCACGAGCGAACCCGCGACCTCGCCTTGAGGCGTGAGCAGGCACACGGCTTGTTCGCGGACGCCATGGAAGAGATGAAGGGCATAGCCGAATCACTTCACTATCGAAGCGCGATCAGCCGGGCGTGTTCTCGGATGGCGCAGCACTCTCGCGGAACCAAGCCATCTTTCGTGGGAGATAAGTCCGACGAACCGGAGTGACTTCGGCTTTCATGCCGCATCCACTCGGCACAGACAGCCGAGGTTTACATGGCCACTGGATAAACGTACAGTTGATGTCCCGTTTCGGATTTGCCGTCTCGATCCGTCGGCCTGCTGTACGCGATGAACGCCCCGTTGCACCCCGAAGTCCTGCTGGGTTCCGAACCCGCCGATGAACCCAGCCTGCCGCTCGAGCGCGAGGGCGTGCAGAGCTACGTGTGGCAGAGCGCCTTCGGGCCGATGCTGATCGAGGTCCGCGACGGCGTGACCTACGTGAACGGCGAACGCGTCGTCTCGGCTGCCGAGATGCGCGGTGGCCACGCAGCGGGCTGACCGATGCGCGAGTCGACGACCCCATCGGCCGACCCCTTCGCGACGTTGAACGAATCGCAGCGTGCCGCCGTCGAGCACGGCAGCGACCCGCTGCTCGTGATCGCCGGCGCCGGCTCGGGCAAGACCTACACGCTCGCCTCGCGTGTCGCGCGCCTGGTGCTGTCCGGTGCCGACCCGCAGCGCATCATGCTGGTCACGTTCTCGCGCCGCGCGGCGCAGGAGATGGAGCGCCGCGTCGGCCGCGTGCTGCACCAGGCGCTGCGCTTCGCATCCACGCAGCGCCCACCGGCGCTGCCGTGGTCCGGCACCTTCCACGCACTCGGCGCCGGGCTGCTGCGCGAGTACGCGCCCCGCATCGGCCTGTCCAACACCTTCACGATCCACGACCGGGCCGACGCCGAAGACCTGATGGGCCTGGCCCGCGAAGAGCTCGGCCTGGCCAACACGAAGAAGCGATTTCCGCTGAAGGGCACGTGCCTCGCGATCTACTCGCGCTGCGTCAACAGTGAGACCCCGCTGCGCCAGGTCCTCGACGACGTCTTCCCATGGTGCGCCGCCTGGGAGGACGAACTGAAGCGCCTGTTCGGCGCCTACGTGCGCGCCAAGCAAAGCCAGCACGTGCTCGACTACGACGACCTGCTGCTGTACTGGGCCGATGCACTGGCCGAGCCGTCGCTCGCGGCGCACATGGGTGCACGCTTCGACCACGTGCTGGTCGACGAATACCAGGACACCAACCGGCTGCAGGCGACGATCCTGCGCTCGCTCAAGCCCGACGGACTCGGGCTCACCGCGGTCGGCGACGATGCGCAATCGATCTACTCGTTCCGCGCCGCCGAGGTCCGCAACATCCTCGACTT
>DATCSE010000032.1:0-17745 GCA_036568605.1 Burkholderiaceae bacterium
CTCGCGTACTTCGGCACCGGCAACCCGGCGCCGTGGAACAGCCATCTGCGCAAGGGCGACAACCTGTACTCGTGCTCGACCGTCGCGATCGACGTGAAGACCGGGCAGATCAAGTGGCACTACCAGAACACGCCGAACGACGGCTGGGACTTCGATGGCGTCAACGAGTTCGTGACCTTCGACATGGACGGCAAGCGCGTCGGCGGCAAGGCCGATCGCAACGGCTTCTTCTATGTCAACGACGCGAGCACCGGCCAGCTGCTCAATGCCTTCCCGTTCGTGCGCAAGATCACCTGGGCCAGCAGCATCGACCTGAAGAGCGGCCGCCCCAACTACATCCCCGAGAACCGCCCGGGCGACCCGACCGCAGCGGCCGACGGCAAGAAGGGCAATCCGATCTTCTCGGCGCCCAGCTTCCTCGGCGGCAAGAACCAGATGCCGATGGCCTACAGCCCCGACACCAAGCTGTTCTACGTGCCGGCCAACGAGTGGGGCATGGAGATCTGGAACGAGCCGGTGGCCTACAAGAAGGGCGCGGCCTACCTCGGCGCCGGCTTCACGATCAAGACGGTCAATGACGACTACATCGGCGCTTTGCGCGCGGTGGACCCGAAGAGCGGCAAGATCGTCTGGGAAGTGAAGAACAACGCGCCGCTGTGGGGCGGCGTGCTGACCACCGGCGGCAACCTCGTGTTCTGGGGCACGCCCGAGGGCTACCTGAAGGCGGCCGACGCGAAGACCGGCAAGGTCGTGTGGGAGTTCCAGACCGGCTCCGGCGTGGTCGCGCCGCCGATCACCTGGCAGCAAGGCGGCGAGCAGTACGTGAGCGTCGTGTCCGGCTGGGGCGGCGCGGTGCCGCTGTGGGGAGGCGAGGTGGCCAAGAAGGTCAACTTCCTCGAGCAGGGCGGCATGGTCTGGGTCTTCAAGATTCCGAAATGACCCACCCCCGTAGCGCCTGCTTGGTTGCATTGGGATCATGCGTCGAAGGAACCGCCTCGAAGCCAATGGAGAACTGACATGAAAGACTCAACCCGACGCATCTTCATCACCCGCACGTTCGCCGGCGGCTGCGCCGCGCTGGTGGTTCTACCCTCCGTCGTGCGGGCGGCGCCATCGCGTGTCGACGAAAGCGACGAGACGGCCACCGCACTGGGCTACAAGCACGACACGAAGCAGGTCGACAAGCAACGCTTTCCGAAGCACAGCCACGAGCAGACCTGCGCGAACTGCGCGTTCTTCCAGGGCGCTGCGGGCGACGAGTGGGCCGGCTGCGCGATGTTCGGACGCAAGCAGATCGCCGCGTCCGGCTGGTGCAGCGCGTGGGCCAAGAAGCCCGGATAGCGGTCAGGCCCGGCGCAGCTTGCGGTAGATCGTGTTGCGGCTGATGCCCAGCCGCTTCGATGCTTCGGAGATGTTGCCGTTGGCGGCAGCCACCGCGCTGCGGATCATGTCGATCTCGGCTTCCTGCAGCGTGCGAGCGGCGGGCGCGTCGATGCCGCGTTCCGTGACGCACTCGGCCGCACGCTCGACTGCGGGCTCGACCGCAGGCTCCTCGTTTTGCATCGCCGGTGCCGGCGCGGTGGACGGTGCGGCGACGTCCGGCGGCAGCTCGATCCGCGCGTCCTCGAGGAAGTCGTCCGACAGATGCTGCTCGGTGATCTGCCGCTCGCCGCCGGCCATCACCGCGGCCGTGCGCAGCACGTTGGCGAGCTGGCGGATGTTGCCGGGCCAGGCGTAGCGGCTGAACAGCGCCATCACCGCCGGGCTGATCTCCAGCGTGCCGTGCGGGCACTCGGCCAGCAGGATGCGGCGCGCCACCGCGGCGAGGTCGCTGCGCTCGCGCAGCGCCGGCAGGCGCACGACCAGCCCGTTCAGGCGGTAGTACAGGTCTTCGCGGAACGTCCCGGCCTCGATCATCGCGCGCAGGTTGCGGTGGGTCGCGCCGACCACGGCGATGTCGACCGCGATCGCCTTCAGGCTGCCGAGCGGCGTGACGCAGCGCTCCTGCAGCACGCGCAGCAGCCGCGCCTGCAGCGCCAGCGGCATGTCGCCGATCTCGTCGAGGAACAGCGTGCCGCCATGGGCCTGCACGATGCGCCCGGTGGCGCCCTTGCGGCGCGCGCCGGTGAACGCGCCGTCCTCGTAGCCGAACAGCTCGGCCTCGATCAGCGACTCGGGGATCGACGCGCAGTTGACCGCGACGAACGGCTGCTTCGCGCGGTTCGAGTCCTGATGCACCGCGCGCGCGAGCAGCTCCTTGCCGGTGCCGGTCTCGCCGAGGATCAAGAGCGGGATGTCGCGGTTCAGCACGCGCTGCACCTTGCCCACCAGCGCCTCGATCTGCGGGTCGCCGGTCTTCAGGTAGTGCAGTCCCGACAAGCGGCTCGCGGCCGCGCCGGACGATGCGGCGATCGCGGCGGCGGATCGGCCGGCATCGTACGCATCGGATGCAGCAGTGCCTGCGGCGCGCGCCGGCGTCGCGACGTCGTCGTCGCCGCCCAGGCCGCTCATGAGGGTCCGTGCCGGGCCGTTGATGCGCGCGCTGGCGTGGAACTGCCGGCCGTTGGGCAGGCTCAGGCACATGGGCGCGGGCAGCGGCGTGCGCAGATGATCGAACACGGCCGAGACCGTGGTGCCGAACAGGCTGGTCAGGCTGTGCACGCGCAGCGCGGCGCCGCTCATGTCGAGCTGGTCCAGCGCGCTGCGATTGGCGCCGAGGATCTTGCCGTCGGGGCCGACGACGACGATCCCTTCGAGCAGCGTCCCGATGAATTCGACGCGGCTGTGGAAATGCAGCCGCAGGTTGTGGCCGCAGTCGTCGGAGAGCCAGTGGTTCTCGATCATGCGTGCCGACATGCGCACCAGGCCCATCGTGTGCTGGTGATACGAACGATGGTCGCCGGTGACGTCGAGCACGCCCAGCATGTTGCCGCGCGGATCGAAGATGGGCGTGGCCGAACAGGTCAGAAAACTGTTCGCGTGGATGAAGTGCTCGCCGCCGTGCACGAGCGTCGGCCGCTCCTCGAACAGCGCGGTGCCGATCGCGTTCGTGCCCTTGGACTGCTCGGCCCAGTTGACGCCCGGCGCCAGCGCCACCTTGTTCGCACGCGTCAGGAACTCGTCGTCGCCGACCGCATGCAGGATGGTCCCGTGCGCGTCGGTCAGCACGATCATGCTGTCGCTGTTGACGATCTGCTCGAACAGCAGCTCCATCACCGGCGCGGCGTGCGTGAACAGGCGCCGGTTGCGCTCGCGCGCCACGCCGAGGTCGCTGCGCATCAGCGGCTGGAAGTCGGGCCGGCCGCCGCGCGTGAGCCCGAGCGCGGCGCAGCGCAGGTGCGACTGCTCGATCAGCTCGCTGCGCTCGGATGGATGCAGGACCGGCAATGCCGACGGCGTGGTCCAGGTCCTCGCGTGGGTGGTCACCACGGCGCGGTGAGGTGCAGTCATCTTCGCGTTCCTTCTACCCTGCGCAAGCAGGTTGTCTCCATCGAATCCCCGTGCGTCGCGGCCGCTGGTGGGGGCGCCGCCGCATGGGACTGTCGCGATCTGACACAGGCTGCCGGGCCTGCTGTTGTTGTTGTCTGCGCAGCGTGCCCGTCTGCCGGGCCGGCTGCTTGATCTGGCGCAAATCGCCGTCGGTGCGACGCGACTTGTGTTCCTGTCTGGCACACCGGCTCGTGGCATATGGTTTGCAGACAGGGCCCATCGTCCATTCCTATTTTTACGGAGACCTGACATGACCGCCCTGTTGCATTCTTCGACCCGATCCGGGCCTGTCGTCACGCTGTTCGCCGCGCTGGCGTTGGCAGCTTCGGCCACCGCCTGGGCCCATGGCGACGTGACGCCGCAGGCTGTCGACACGACGGGCCTGCCCAAGCTGGGCGAAGGCTGGCGCGGCGAGAACCCGTTCCGAAGCAACGAGGTGGCGATCCGGATCGGCAACTCCGCCTACAACCAGAACTGCGCGCGTTGCCACGGCCTGGAGGCGATCTCCGGCGGCATCGCGCCGGACCTGCGCAAGCTCGACAACGAATGCGCGACGCTGAGCGGCAACAAGCGCAGCGCCTGCGTGAAGGAGATCGACGACTACTTCATCTCCACCGTGCGCCAGGGCCGAACGCGCAACGGCGCGGTGTACATGCCGCCGTTCGAAGGCGTGATGGATCAGGAAGCGATCTGGTCGATCAAGTCGTATCTCGAGACGCGCCGCGACAAGCCGTTCTGAAGGAGGCGGCCATGCGAACCACGGGACCGACGCGTCGCGATTGCCTGCGCTGGCTCGCCGCATCGTGTGCGGTCGGCACAGCCGCCGCGCCCTCGATGGCGAAGGCCACGCCGCTGGAGCGCGTGCAGGAGCGCGGCGTGCTGAAGGTGGGCGTCTACCACGACATGCCGCCGTTTCACGTCGAGGGCCGCGGCATCGACGCGGATCTGGCCCAGGCGCTTGCCGCAGCGCTCGGCGTCAAGCTCGCGCTGCTGCCGTTTCACGGCGACGACAGCATGAACGACGACCTGCGCAACATGGTCTGGCGTGGCCACTATCTGGGCTACGGGCCTGCCGATGTGCTGCTGCATGTGCCGGTCGACGCTCCGCTGATGCAGGCCAATCCGCAGGTCCGGATCTTCGCGCCGTATTGCCGCGACCATGTCGCGATCGCGCGGCGCCTCGAGCAGTTGCCGCAGCTGGAGTCGTTCGCGCCGTTGCGCGGCCATGCGGTGGCCGTGCCGGGCCAGTCGCTGGCCGGCTGGCTGATGATCGGGGCCGATGGCGGCGCCTACCGCGAGCAGCTCAGCACGCGCTGGAAAGACGGCACCGAAGCCGCGCGCGCGCTGCAGCGCGGCGAGGTGGCCGCGGCCGCGGGGCTGGCCTCGGAGCTCGAGTCGGTGTTGCGCGGCGACTCGCGCTTTGCAATCTCGCCGTTGCCGTCGCCGCGTGCGCCGCGTGACGGCTGGGCCGTCGGCATGGCGGTCAAGCGCGATGCAACAGAGTTCGCGCAGGTGTTGCAGCAGGCAGTCGATGGCTTGGCCGCCAGCGGACGACTGCAGGAGATGTTCGCGCGAGGCAACCTCGCATGGCATGCGGCATGAATCGCAGCTTGGGGATTGACATGCGCGAGCATTTGTCGTGATCGCATGCATGTCGCTGAATTCGTCCCCGCACCTGTAAAGGTTGACAGGTAGTAATTGGAAAGGGTGGCTGGTCTAATCCCCGAGGATCGGAACTGGAAGAACCGTTCCTCGATGGAAGAAGACAGCGCGGTTGCACTGCTCGCCAGCGAATCGCCCGATGCGCTCGTCCTGATGACGACGCAAGGGCGGGTACTTCATTGGAGTGGAGGCGCGCAAGCCATCTTCGGTTATCGCCACGACGAGGCGCGTGGCCAGACGCTGAACGATCTGGTCGTGCCGCACGATTCTGCCGAGGAGCAGCGGCGCCGCCTCGACGAGACACTTGCCAACGGCAAGAGCACCTACGAGGCGGTGCGGCACCGCAAGGACGGCTCGCTGCTCTACGTCGATGTCACGACGCGCGTCGTGCGGGACCCTGGCCGCGGCATCCTGGTGCTGTCCGCCGAGAAGGACGTGACCCACATCAAGGTGCTGCGCGACGCGAAGCTGATGGAGGCACGCTTTCGCGATCTGCTCGAGTCCACGCCCGACGGCATCGTGATGGCCAACCCCACCGGACACATCGTCATCGCGAACAGCCAGGCCGAGCGCCTGTTCGGCTACGAGGAGGGCGAGTTGCGGGGCTGCCTGGTCGACATGCTGCTGCCCGAGCGCTTCCGCCGGGCGCACGTCGGGCACCGTTCGCAGTACTTCCTGCAGCCGCGCAAGCGTTCGATGGGCTCGGGGCTGGACCTGGCCGGTCTGCGCAAGGACGGCAGCGAGTTCCCGGTCGAGATCAGCTTGAGCCCGTTGCGCACCGAGGACAGCGCGTTCGTGATGAGCGCAATCCGCGACATCAGCGAGCGCAAGCGCTTCGAGAAGGCCCTGCAGGAGAAGAACGTGGAACTGGCGAGCGCGAACCGGGCGAAGGATCACTTCCTGGCGGGCATGAGCCACGAGCTGCGTACCCCGCTGAACGCGATCATCGGCTTCACCGGCACGTTGCTGATGAAGCTGCCCGGCCCGCTGAACGCGGAACAGGAAAAGCAGCTGCGCACGGTGCAGTCCAGCGCCCGGCATCTGCTGGCGCTGATCAACGATCTGCTGGACGTGTCCAAGATCGAAGCGGGGAAGGTGGAGCTCATGCTCGAGCCGGTGGATTGTGCGGCGGTGCTCGACGACATCGCCGCGACGTTGCGGCCTCAGGCCAGCGGCAAGGGTCTCGAGTTCACGGTCCACGCACCCGACCATGCGACCGTGCTGCGCACCGACAAGCGCGCGCTGAGCCAGATCGTGCTCAACCTGGTCGCCAATGCGATCAAGTTCACCGAGAACGGCAGCGTGCGGGTGACGCTGATCCCGAACGGTACAGGTCATGGCGGCACCGAGATCCGGGTCGACGACAGCGGCATCGGCATCCCGCTGGCCGAGCAGGACAAGCTGTTCGGTGCCTTCACCCGCGTCAACAACGTACGCCCGAATGCCCCCGAGGGCACCGGCCTCGGGCTGCATCTGAGCCAGAAGCTGGCCGAGCTGCTCGGCGGCAAGATCGTGTTTCGCAGCGAGAGCGGCCAGGGCAGCAGCTTCTCGCTGATCCTCCCGGAGTCCTGAACATGGCCGCGCGCATTCTCGTCATCGAAGACAACGGGCCGAATCTGGAACTCGTGCGCTATCTGCTGAGCGCGAGTGGGCACACGGTGCTGATGGCGAACGACGGCGTGCAAGGCGTCGCGCTGGCGCGGCAGGAGCGGCCGGACCTGATCCTGTGCGATCTGCAGATGCCGGCGCTCGACGGCTACGGGGTGCTCGCGCAACTGCGCAAGGATGCCGGCGGGTTCGATCCGGTGATCGTCGCGGTGACGGCGTTCTCGATGCCCCACGACCGCGAGAACGTGATGACCGCGGGATTCAACGGCTACTTCTCGAAGCCCATAGAACCTGAGAACTTCGTCGTCCAGATCGAGGCCTTCCTGCCGCCGGCGCTGCGCGGCACGCCCCCGCCGGCACACAGCTGAAAGCAACGCCATGGCCCTGGTGCTCGTCGTCGATGACCATCCTGCGAACCGGCATCTGCTGGTTGCGCTGCTGAAGTACGGCGGGCACCGGGCGATCGAGGCGCCGGACGGTCATCTCGCGCTCGAGAAGGTCCGTGCCGAACGCCCCGATCTGGTGGTCTGCGACGTGCTGATGCCGACGATGGACGGCTATGAGTTCGTCCGGCATTTGCGTGCCGAGCCGGCCATTGCCAACACCGAGGTGATCTTCTACACCGCGACCTTCATGGAGCGCGAGGCCCGCAACCTCGCCAGCTCCTGCGGCGTCTCGCATGTGCTGACCAAACCGTGCGAGCCGCAGGAGATCATGCGCGTCATCGAGCACGCGCTGGCGCATGCCACGGCGCCTGCCGCGGTCGCCGACGAAGGCGAATTCGATCGCGAGCACCTGCGCCTGGTCACCGACAAGCTGATGCTGAAGGTCGACGAGCTGGAGGCCGTCAACCAGCGGCTGTCGGCGTTGACCGACCTGAACCTGCAGCTCGCGTCGGAGCGCGATCCGCAGACGCTGCTGCACGAGGTGTGCCGCGGCGCGCGCGAGCTGCTGGGCGCGCGATATGCCGTGCTGGCCGTGAAGGACAAGAACGGCGACGCGATGCGCATCACGACCTGGGGCCTGAGCGCCGACCAGGCGGAGCGGCTGACGAACGACCGGAACATCGGCGCCGGCACGCCCGCCGATGTGATGGCCGACGGCCGCGCGCGCCGCTTCCTGAACGCGAGCGGCGACCCGCACCAGGTCGGCTTCTCGGCCGAATACCCGTCCATGCACAGCGGGCTGATCGCGCCCATCGTGTCGCTGCACCGGACCTACGGATGGATTCTGCTGATCGACAAGCTGGGTGCCGAGGCGTTCACCGAGGACGACGAGCGCGTGCTGGCGATCCACGCCGCGCAGGCCGGCCGGATCTACGAGAACGGCAGCCTGTACAACGAGATCAAGCGCACCGCCGAACAGCTGCAGGTCGAGATTGCCGAGCGCCAGCGCGCGGCCGACGAGTTGCGCGTGGTCAACGACACGCTGGAACAGCGCGTCGAGCAGCGCACGGCCGAGCTGCGCGAGATCATCGAGGGCCTCGAGAGCTTCAACCGCAGCGTGTCGCACGACCTTCGCGGGCCGCTGGGCGGCATCGCCGGCGCGGCGCGCCTGGCGCGCGAGTACCTCGCCGAGCGCGACCACGGCAAGGCCGATCGCTTCCTGCAGATCGTCGCCGCGCAGGCCGAGATCACCGGCCGCATGGTCGACGCGCTGCTGGCGCTCGCCCGTACCAGCGATGTGAGCCTGCGGCGCCAGCGCGTCGACATGGACGCGCTGGTCCGCGGCGTGATCGACTCCATGCAGTCGGCGGCGCAGGGGCCGCTGCCGGTCGCGGTGCTGGGCCCGCTGACCGAGGTCGAAGCCGATCCCGATCTGGCGCGCCAGGTGTTCGTGAACCTGATCGGCAACGCATTGAAATTCGCCTCGCAGGTTCCGCAGCCGCGGATCGAAATCGGCGTGAGCGGTCCGCCGGATCGCCCGGCGTTCTTCGTGCGCGACAACGGCGTCGGCTTCGATGCGGCCAAGGCGCACCGCCTGTTCAAGCCGTTCAGCCGGCTGCACGGCTCGCGCTTCGAGGGTTCCGGCGTGGGCTTGTCCATCGTCAAGCGCATCGTCGACCGGCACGGCGGCGAAGTCTGGGTCGAAGGCGAAGCCAATCGCGGGGCGACCTTCAGCTTCCACTTCGGTCCGCTGCGGAGAGCCGACTCATGAGCGCGTCGGGCCGCTCTCACGCAGGCCGGCCCGAGGCAGGCGGGTTGACGCTGCATGCGTTCCTGACCCGGCTGATCTGGTGGTGCCTGGGGCCGCTGGTGCTGCTCGCGGCCTACCTCGCGATAGACCGTGTCGGCCGGGTCCGCGACGAGCGCAGCGTCGAGATCCGCAACCTGGCCAATGTGCTCGCCGCATCGGTCGACCAGGAGTTGAATGCGCGCATCGGCGCGCTGACCGTGCTGGCCGCGTCGCCGCTGCTGGACGACGCGGCGCACCGCCGCGATCTCTACCAGGAGGCGCAGGGCTTTCGCCAGAGCTTCGGCAGCCACGTGATCCTCGCGGACCTCGAGCTGAACATGCTGTTCAACACGCGGGTGCCGTACGGCACGCCGCTGCCGATGCTGCCGCAGCCGAAGGGGCGCGCCGCGGCCCCGATCGCGGCGCAGAGCGGACGGCCCGCGGTGGGCGACTCGTTCCAGGGGCCTGTCGCCAACGAGCGTCTGGTGGCCGTGGCCGTGCCGGCCGTGCGCGACGGCAAGACCGTCGCGTTGCTGCTCACGGTCTTCGAAGTCCGCCAGTTCCAGAAGCACCTCGAGCAGCTCGCGCTGCCGAGCGGCTGGTCGCTGCTCCTCCTCGACAGCAACGGCGAGACCCTCGCGCGGCGCACGCCGGAGGACTTCAGGCTCGCCGACGATGTCGATGCCAGCGGACGGGCCGTCGTGAAGCTGGCGGCATCGCCGTGGTCCGTCGTCGTCGAAGTGCCGCGCGACCTCAACCGCGAGCCGCTGCTGGAGGCCGGGGCTGCGCTGGCGCTCGCGGTACTCGGCGCGACCGCCGCCGGCGTCGTCGGCGGCACGCTGGCCGGCCGCCGCCTGGGCAGCGCGGTGTCGTCGCTGGTGCAGCCGCCCCCGCCGGGCGCCGCGCCGCCGGAGATCGTCGAGATCGCCGCGGTGCGCCGCCTGCTCGACCAGTCGGCACGCGATCGCCAGTCCGTCGAGGCGACGCTGCAGGTCAGCGAGCAGCGCTTTCGGCGCTTCTTCTACGAGGCCCCGCTGCCGCAGGCGCTGATCGCGAGGAGCGGCGTGATGGTCGACCTCAACGCGCGCTTCGTGCAGGTGTTCGGCTACAGCCTCGAGGACGTGCCCACGCTGGCCGACTGGTTGAGGCACGCCTATCCCGACCCGGCCTACCGGCGCCTCGCGAGCGCGGCCTGGACTGACGCGATCGCGCGCGACGGCGGCGCTGCGCGCAGCGATGTCGAACCGGCCGAACGCCGCATCGCATGCAAGGACGGCACGGTGCGCACGATGGTCGTCTCGGGCATCGCGATCGGCGACGACTTCCTGTGCACCTTCTTCGACGTGACCGAGCGCAAAGCGGCCGAGGAGGCCGCGCGGCAGAGCGCGGCGCTGTACCAGCACACGCTGGACAGCATGCTGGAAGGCTGCCAGCTGATCGACTTCGACTGGCGCTATCGCTACATCAACGCCGCCGGCGCGCGCCAGCACGGCCGGCCGCTGGAGGAAGTGATCGGCCGGACCGTGACCGAGGCGTACCGCGGCATCGAGTCGACCGAGATCTACGCGATGCTCAGCCGCTGCATGCAGGACCGGATCGTGGCGCAAGGCGAGATCGAGTTCACGTTCCCGGACGGGCGGCGCTGCTGGTTCGACGTGAACGTGCAGCCGGTGCCGCAGGGGGTCGCGGTCTTCAGCGTCGACATCACCGAGCGCAAGCGGGTGCAGGAAGTGCGGCAGCGCCTGGCCGCGATCGTCGAATCGTCCGACGATGCGATCGTCAGCAGCACGATCGGCGGCGTGATCACGAGCTGGAACCAGGGCGCCGCGCGCATGTTCGGCTATTCGGAGCGCGAGGCGATCGGCAAGCCGGTCCGCGAGATCATCCGGCCCGAGGCGGCGGAACGGGCGGCGCATGTCCCGGAACGCCGCGTCTTCCACGCGCGCCAACGCGCGGGCGCGGCGGGCGCCGAAGAGATCGTCCGGCGGCACAGGGACGGGCGTCCGATCACGCTGTCGGTCGTGACCGGCGTGATCCGCGACGACACGGGGGCGATCGCCGAACTGGCGGCGATCATGCGCGACGTCACGCCGGCGCGCCAGCGCGACGCCGAGCTGCGCCGGCTCGTCACCGAGCAGGCCGAGCGCGAACGCCTGCTGCGCGACCTGACCGAGCGGCTGCGGACCTTGCGCGAGGAGGAGTGCACGCGCATCTCGCGCGAGGTCCACGACGGGCTCGGGCAGCTGCTGACCTGCCTGAAGATGGACGTGCGCTGGATGAGCCGCAAGCTGGCCGCGGGCGCCGAGGCGCAGGAGCTGTTGACCAAGCTCGCCGAGACCGAAGCGCTCGTGGACCAGACGGTCGCCTCGGTGCAGCGGATCGCGGTCGAGCTGCGTCCCAGCGCGCTCGATGCGCTGGGCCTGCCGGCGGCGGTGCGCGACGAGGCTCGCCGCTTCGGCACGCGCACCGGCGTTGCGACGGTCGTCGAGACCAGCATCTCGTCGCCGCCGGGCCGGACCATCGAAACGGCCCTGTTCCGCATCCTGCAGGAGCTGCTCACGAACATTGCCCGCCACGCCCAGGCGTCGTCGCTGAGCATCACGTTGACGGACGAGGAGGGCGCCTGGGTGCTGCGCGTTCGCGACAACGGGGTCGGCATCCCGGCCGAGATGGCGCGGCGCGCGACGTCGCTGGGGCTGCTGGGCATGACCGAGCGCGCCGTCGCGATCGGCGGCACGTTCCACGTCGAACGCGTGCCGAACGGCGGCACGCTCGCGACCGTGCGGGTGCCGCATTCCGTCGCTTCCGAGGACCCGCATGCGCTACGTGCTGATCGCTGACGACCACGCGGTGACGCGCCACGGGATCCGCGAGATCCTGCGCGAGGCCTTCGATGGGGTCCAGGTCATCGGCGTGGGCGACGGCGATGCGGCGCTCGCGCAGCTGCCTTCGCAGCCCTGGGACTTGATCCTGCTCGACGTGATGATGCCGGGCCCCAGCATCCTCGAGCTGCTGAAGCGCATCCGCGCGGTCAACGCGACCGTGCCGGTGCTGGTGCTGACCGCCAGCAGCGAGATCGAGTACGTGATAGAGGCAATGAAGGCCGGTGCCAATGGCCTGATCCACAAGCACCGTGCGGTCGACGATCTGCTCGAGGCCGTGGCGCGCACCGCCGACGGCGGAACCTACCTGCATGCGGACAGCGCCGCCGAGATCGCAAAGGCGCTGCACGCGAGCAAGCCCACGCTGCCGCACCACGACCTCTCGGAACGCGAGCTCGACGTGTTCCGGCGTATCGCGCTGGGGCGCGCCATCAAGGAGATCGGTTTCGATCTCGGGCTCAGCGAGAAGACCGTTGCGACTTATCTTGCGCGGATCCGCGATAAGACCGGGTTGACCAGTCATGTCGAGATTGCGCGGTATGCGTTGAAGAACGGGTTGGTCGATTAGGGCTTTTCTTGCGAAAGACCGAGCGCCTGCCGCGTCGCTCGGTCCTCGAAAGCCCTGTAGTCAAATTGACTACAAGCCCCAGCGCAAAGGCGGACAGCGCGAATAGCCGAACGCTGGCACTCTTTGCAGCATGGAATCCTTCTGCACGCGCCCGAGGTTTCTCGTGGCCGACGACATGCCCGCGATCGCCAGCCTGGTCAGCGAACTGCTGCGCGAGGCGGGTGCCGACGTCGTCGGCCAGGCCCACGACGGGGCCGAGGCGCTGCAGATGTTCGACGAGTGCGCGCCCGACGCCGTGGTGCTCGACATCGAGATGCCCGAGCTGAACGGCTTCCAGGTGCTGCAGGCCATACGCCGGAAGGAGCGCGAGACGCGCTGCCTCGCGATCGTGCTGACCGCGCATGCCGAACAGTCGATGCGCGAGAAGGCCTATGCCTGCGGCGCCGACCACTTCCTGCACAAGTCGACCGAGCTCGAGCGCCTGCTGAAGATCGTCCCGGACTTCATCGAAGGTCGCAGCGAGCAGCCGGCGATGTAGTCAAAGGGCTGACAGCCTTCAGAACTCCGCCGACTGTCGCGCCGGCCGGGTCTTCACGATAGTGACGGGTATCGCATCGCGCCCGAACAACCCGGAAGGAGACATCATGTACGGTCTGGTCAATCAAGCGGTTGAAGACTTCGTCCGTCAGGGCTTCGGCGATGCCGCCTGGAAGCAGATCCTGGACAACGCGAACGTCAACGTCGAGATGTTCGTCTCGATGAACAGCTACCCCGACGAGGTCACCTACAAGCTGGTGCAGGCCGCGACCGAGGTGCTGAACCTGGATGCGGCGCGCATCCTCGAAGCCTTCGGCGAGCACTGGGTGCTGTACACGGCGCAGGAGGGCTACGGGCAGATGCTCTCGATGTTCGGCTCGGATCTCGAATCGTTCCTGCTGAACCTGGACAACCTGCACAGCCACGTGGGCCTGACGTTCCCGTCGCTGCGGCCGCCGTCGTTCTCGGTGGAACCCCTGGACAACGGCAACGCGATGCTGCTGCACTACCGCAGCGAGCGCAGCGGGCTGGCGCCGATGGTGATCGGCCTGTTGAAGGGATTGGGGCGCCGTTTCTCGCAGGAGATCGACGTGCGCCAGACGGCGTTCCGCGGCATCGACGATCACGACATCTTCCGCATCGACTATGTCACTGCGGCCACATCATGATCGCCGCCCCTGCATTGAACCTGTCGCCGCAAGAGTTCGCCGCAGCATTCCCGTTTCACATCGTCCTGGACGATGAGCTTCGCGTGCTTCAGACGGGTGCGGTGCTGCGCCGTCTGTGCCCCGAGCTGACCGAGGGCGCGATGCTGGCCGAGCACTTCAGCCTCGAGCGGCCGGCCCTGCAGCGCATGGACTTCGATGCGATGCGGCGGCATCGCAAGTCGCTGTTCGTGCTGCGTCACAACGGCGGGCCGCTGAAGCTGCGCGGCGAGATCGTCGTGCAGGAGGAGGACCGTCATCTGTACTACCTGGGCTCGCCCTGGGTGACCGGCATGACCGACGTGCAGCAGCTCGGCCTGTCGCTCAACGACTTCGCGGTGCACGACCCGGCGGTCGACCTGCTGTTCCTGCTGCAGACCAAGAACAAGGCGCTGGCCGATGCGCAGGAGCTGTCGCGCCGGCTCAAGGAACAGAAGGACAACCTGAAGGCCGCGATGCTGGCGACCGAGGTCGCCGAGCAGGCCAGCCGCACGAAGAGCGAATTCCTCGCGGTGATGAGCCACGAGATCCGCACGCCGCTGAACGGCGTGCTGGGCATGCTCGAGTACCTGCTCGCCGACAAGCTGTCGCCGGCGCAGCGCCATTGCGCCGAGACCGCGTCCAAGAGCGGCCGGGCGCTGCTGGGCATCATCGACGACATCCTCGACTTCTCGAAGGTCGAGGCCGGCAAGCTCGAGCTCGAAAGCATCGACTTCAGCCTGCGCCAGACGGTCGACGATGCGATCGACCTGCTCGCCTACCAGGCGCGCGAGAAGGGGCTCGCGCTCCAGCTCGACATCGCGCCCGGCGTGCCCGATGCGCTGAACGGCGACCCGGCCCGCATCCGGCAGGTGCTGGTCAACTACGTCGGCAACGCGATCAAGTTCTCGCACGCCGGCCGGATCTGGGTGCGCTGCGCCGTGACCGACGAGACGGACACGCATGCGACGCTCAAGGTCGAGGTGCAGGACACCGGGATCGGCATCGACGCGGCCGCGCAGCGCACGCTGTTCGAGCCGTTCACGCAGGCCGATGCGTCGACGACCCGCCGCTACAAGGGCACGGGGCTGGGGCTCGCAATCTGCAGGAAGCTCACCCGCCTGATGGGCGGCGAGGTCGGCGTGCAGAGCCAGGTCGGCTGCGGCAGCACGTTCTGGTTCACCGCCAGGCTGCGCAAGGGGACCGCGACCGAGCCGGCGCTGCGCTGCGGCGCGGGCCTGCCGGACAGCTTCAGCGGCCACCTGCTGATCTGCGAGGACGATCCGGTCAACCAGCTCGTCGCGAAGCTGCACCTGAACGCGCTGGGCTTCACGGTGGACGTGGTCGACAACGGCGCTGCCGCCGTCGCGTCCACCGCGCGCCGGCACTACGACCTCGCGATGATGGACATGCTGCTGCCCGACATGGACGGGCTCGCGGCCTGCCGCGCGATCCGCGCGCAGCGGCACGAGGGCGGCCGGCTGCCCATCGTCATCTGGACCGCCAGCATGCTCGGCGTGGACTTCGCCCGCGCGATGGAGGCGGGTGCCGACGCCGTGCTCGGCAAGCCGTTCGAGATGGACGCGCTGAAGCAGACCTTGTCCCGATTCCTGGTGGCGCGCAACGCGTCGCCCCTTCACTCGACATTCTGACCGAGGAGTACCGATGAACCCCATGCCCACCGACACGCGCGAGCTGTACGACCAGACGGCGACCAGCTGGTCGCGCCAGCAGCCCAGCTCGCTGTCGGACTACACGGCCCGTCCGCGGGTGGTCGCGCTGTGCGAGCCCCTCGAAGGCAAGAAGGTGCTCGATCTGGGCTGCGGCGAAGGCTACGTCAGCCGCATGCTGCGCCGGCGCGGCGCCCACGTCATCGGGCTCGACGTCTCCGAGCGCATGATCGAGCTCGCACGCCAGGCCGAGGTCGTGCAGCCGCTGGGCATACGCTACGACACCGCCGATGCGGTCACCGCGGATCTGGGCGATGCCAGCGTCGATCTCGTCGTCGCGGTGTTCCTGTTCAACTACCTCGACGTCGAGCGCATGCACAAGACCATGCGCAACGTGCACCGCATGCTGCGGCCGGGCGGCCAATTCGTGTTCGCAGTGCCGCATCCGGCGTTCGCGTTCATGCGCGACGCCGCGCCGCCGTTCTACTTCGATGTCGGCGCGGCCGGCTACTTCAGCGCGCGCAACAGCCTGTTCAGCGGCCGGATCTGGAAGCGCGACGGCAGCGCGCTGGACGTGCAGCTGGTGCACAAGACCTTCGAGGACTACTTCGAAGGCCTGCGCGCGGCGGGCTTCACCGCGATGCCCAGCGTGACCGAGCTGAGGGTCACGCGCGACATGCTCGATCTCGACGAGGCCTTCTTCGGCCCGCTCTACGACCTTCCTCTGCACCTGGCCGTCAAGGTCGCCCGTGCCTGAGGCTTCCCGTCCGACTTCACCACGAGGCTCGTGCCCATGAAATCGCTCCAATCCGAAATCGGCCACCACCACGACCTGGCGGCCGACGCGCCCGCCCGGTTCCGGCGGATCGCGCAGGCGCATCCGCTGTGGCGGCATCCGTTCGTCGAGCGCTGCCGCGCCGGCGATCTCACGCTGCCGCAGGTGCGCGTGCTGGGCGCGCAGATGTACAAGTTCTGCCACCAGTTCCCGAGCTTCCTCGCGATGGCGCTGGCCGCGTGCCCGGATGAAGGCGCGCGCCTGGTGATCGGCGAGAACCTGTGGGAGGAACTGGGCGAGGGCGATCCGGATCGTGCCCATGCGGCGCTGTTCCGGCGCTTCACGCGGGCGCTGGGCATCGCGGATGAGCGACTGCAGGCGATCCCGGCGCAGCCCGAGACCGCGGCGCTGATCCACACGTACCGCAACCTGAGCGATTGGTTCGGGCTGCTGGGCATCCTCGGCGCGCTGTGTTATGCCTCCGAAGGCATCGTCGCGGCGCTGTACACGCAGATCCAGTCCGGCCTGCTCCAGGCCGCGCCGTTCGACAAGGAAGCGCTGACCTTCTTCGACGTGCACATCCACGTCGACGACGGACATGCCGACCAGCTCGAGTCCGTGCTGCTGCCGATGCTGCGCGGCCCGCGCGAGGAGCGCCTGGTCGAGCAGGCGATCCGCAGCGCGATGGACGCGCGCTGCCGCTTCTTCGACGGCGTGTTGCGCGAAGCCGAGCGTCACGATGCCGGCGACTTCGCCGCGCTCTGCTGAGAGGGCCCGGATGGATCCGCTACCTGCCTGGTTGCATGGATTGTTCGCGGTGATGCCGACGCCGATGATGGCGGACGGCAGCCTCGACCTGGAGAGCCTGGACCGCCTGGCCGACTACTACCTGGAGCGCGGCGCGGTCGGGCTGGTGCCGGCCAGCCTCGCGGGCGAGGGCGATCTGCTGGCCGAGGATGAGCTGCGACAGGTCATCGAACGTGTCGTGCTCCGTGCGGCGGACCGCGCGCCCATCGTCGTCGGCGTGCTGGACGACCGCACCGAACAGGCGCTGGCCCAGGCGCGCATCGCTGCCGAATGCGGCGCGAGCGGGCTGCTGGTCAAGCCGCCGGTCGGCGCCGACCCCGAGGCGGTGCTCGCGCATGTGAGCGCCATTGCCGAAGCGCGGCGCCTGCCGATCATCCTGCTCGACAACCCGTTGTTCGGCGCGGTGCTGCCGCCCGGCCTGGTGCGGACGCTGGTCGACAGCGTGCCCGAGGTCTGCGGCATCAAGCTGGAGGACGAGCCCACGCCGGACAAGATGGCGCTGCTGCGGCTGTGGCTGGGGCATCGAATCCGCATCTTCGGCGGGCTGGGCGGCGTGCACAGCCTGCCCGAGCTCGAGGCGGGCGCCGACGGGTTCTTCACCGGCTATCCGCATCCGGAGCACCTGGTCCAGCTCATCGCATGCGTGCGACTGGGCGACCGCGCCGCGGCCATGGCGCTGTACGACACGCTGCTGCCGTTCGCGCTGCTGGAGCGCAAGCGGCCGGCCGAGATGATCGCGCTGCGCAAGAAGATCCTGTGCGACCGCGGCGTGCTGCGCGATGCGACGGTGCGGCCGCGCCGGCCGGCAGCGGCGTCGCAGCACGAAGCGGCCGACGTCGCCGTCGCGGCTCGCAACGTGGTCTAGCAGGGCCCCGTGGTCACCGGCGGG
>DATCSE010000033.1:0-27682 GCA_036568605.1 Burkholderiaceae bacterium
CTGCTTGTCGTGGATCACTACGTGCCTCAACCGGATCGAGACGCAGGGTCCAGGACCATGATGCAGTTCATCAGGACCTATCTCGACATGGGCTTGTCGGTCAAGTTCTGGCCAGAGAACCTGGCCTACGACCCCGAGTACACGCCAGCTCTGCAGCAGTTGTCGGTCGAAGTCTTCTACGGCGCCGAATACAAAGGCAAATTCGCGACCTGGATTCAGGAGAACGGCCAAGACTTGGACTATGTGCTACTGAGCCGGCCGCACATTGCGCTCGGTTTCATCGATCACATCAAAAAGCACAGCCGTGCCAAGCTGCTGTTCTATGGGCATGATGTGCATCATCTGCGCCTGCAGGATCAGCGCCGCATCTCCCCCGATGCCCCGGACCTGGCGCGCGCCGAGGCAGAGGCGCGCGACGCCGAACACCGCGTCTGGTCGTCAGTGGACGTCATCTACTATCCATCGACGTCGGAAGTGGCCTACGTCGCAGACTACATCGCGACACAGGACGGCTCCGCGCGCGCGCGCCTGGCTCAGCCTTACTACTTCGATATGCGACCGGCGATTGCCCCCAATCTTCCGGCACAGCGCCGCGACCTCGTCTTTGTTGCCGGCTTCGCACACCCACCCAACATCGATGCGGCGTGCTGGTTCTGCGCCGAGGTGATGCCATTGCTGCTCGCTGAACACCCGGATTTGAAATTGTGGCTTGTGGGTTCTTCACCATCCGATGCCGTGAAGGCATTGAGCGGCCCTAACGTCGAGGTGACAGGCTTCGTGTCCGACCTGCGGCTGGCGGATCACTACGCAAGAGCCCGAGTCGCGGTCGCACCGTTGCGATTTGGCGCCGGCGTCAAGAGCAAGGTGATTGAAGCGATTGCGAACGGCGTTCCGACCGTGACGACGTCAGTCGGCTATCAAGGGATGCCGGAAGTCACGGACCTGCTTGCCCCCGCCGACAACCCGACAGACCTCGCAGTGACTATCGCCAGATTGCTGCGCGACGACGATTGGTGGCTGCATTGGCATGCCATCGGAATCGACTACGTCGGTCGCCATTTCTCGCGCGACGCGATGCGTCGCTCCCTCGACCTTTCTGACCTTTTCGAAGTGAGTACCGTTGCATGAGACCTCCAAGCGTCGGCGCCCGCGCGCCTCTGAGACTCGGCCTGGCCGGCGGTGGATCAGACGTCGATCCCTACTGCTCGCGATTCGGTGGTCAGGTCTTGAATGCGACGATCAATCGCTACGCCTACGCGTTTATCGACACGCTGCCGCACGGGCAGCTCGCGTTCCATGCCGCGGACCGCGGTGTCCGCTGGACTGGCACGATCGACGATATCGAACGGGTTCCGCCGGAGTTGCTCCTGCACAAGGCCGTCTACCTGCGTGTTCTGTCCGACTTCCCTCGAATCACGAACCTGTCGATGCGACTGACGACGATCGCCGACGCACCTGCAGGCTCCGGCCTGGGTACGTCTTCCACGCTGGTCGTCGCGATGATCCAGGCCATGCAGGAATATCTCGGCCTTCCGCTCGGCGAATACGAGATCGCCCAACTCGCGTATGAGGTTGAACGCAAAGACTGCGACCTCGCGGGCGGCCGGCAAGATCATTACGCCGCAGCATTTGGGGGCTTCAATCTGATGGATTTCATGCCGGACGGGCGAGTCATCGTCAATCCGTTGCGCCTGCACGCTTCGACGATATGCGAGCTTGAATCGTCGCTGGTCCTGTACTTCACCGGGGTGTCGCGCGAGTCAGCGCACATCATCGAGGAACAGCGTCAGCACGTGGAGCGCGGCGACGCTGCTGCGGTGGAAGCGGCACATGCAGTCAAGGCCCAGGTGAACCCAATGAAGGAAGCATTGCTACGCGGCGACTTGCGTGGCTTGTCGGCATCGTTGCATGCGTCATGGGAGGCCAAGCGTGCGATGGCGACGCAAATCTCGAACGACGGGATCGACCGTATCTACAACGAGGCGCGGCGCGCTGGCGCTCTGGCGGGCAAGATTTCTGGCGCAGGCGGCGGAGGGTTCATGATGCTGATGGTCGACCCGATGCGGCGTGTTGACGTACTGGAAACACTGAAGCACCTTGGCGGACAAATCTATCCCTGTTCGTTCCAGAATGCCGGCGCCACCGCCTGGCGTCCGCAATAATTCGCGACAACCGGGCTATGCAGGCAATCATCCTGGCCGGTGGACTTGGCACACGGCTGCGCTCGGTCGTCGCCGATCGCCCGAAGGTGTTGGCACCGGTCGCGGGGCGTCCCTTCCTGGCTTGGATGCTCGACGACTTGGTGCGTGCCGGTTTCGAAAGCGTGTGCCTGGCCACCGGATACCTAGCCGAGCAGATTGAAGAAGCACTCGGTCACGAGCACGTCGTGGTCGACGCAGCGCGTTCCGCAAGACTGATTTACTCGCATGAAGATGTGCCGCTCGGCACCGGAGGCGCAGTATGGCAGGCGCTACGGCATTTCAGCGACAAACCGACATTCGTCTTGAACGGCGACACCTACGTGCGCCCCGACTGGCGACAGATGCTGTCCTACCACGAGGCCCAACGCTCGCGCCTGACGATTGGCGTCCGCCAGGTCGAGGATACATCGCGCTACGGCGCCGTCGAAATCATCGATGGCCGGATCACCGCGTTCGGCGAAAAGGCATGCATCGGACGTGGTTTGATCAATGCGGGTGTCTATTTGGTGCAGTCCGATACATTCGCACCGCTGAGCACGACGACCAACTCGTTCTCGCTCGAGCGAGACCTGATCGGGACACACATTGCCAAGTTGCAGCCACGAGCCTGGTTGATCGACAGCCCCTTCCTCGACATCGGCGTTCCCGAAGACTTCCAGCGTGCCGAGGCATTCCTGCGTGACGCAATCGCCTCGAGATGAGGTGTCTCAAGGTTACATCAACACAATGTCATACTGCTCCGGCGACGCCATCGCCTCCGCCTGCAGCGAGATCGGCTTGCCGATAAAGTCCGACAGCCCCGCCAGATGCTGGCTCTCCTCGTCGAGCAGCATCTCGACGACCGCCGCGTTCGCGATCACGCGGAACTCCTTGGGATTGAACTGGCGCGCCTCGCGCAGGATCTCGCGAAGGATGTCGTAGCAGACGCTACGCGGCGTCTTGACCTGCCCTTTGCCTTCGCAGGTGGGGCAGACCTCGCACAGCATGTGAGCGAGCGACTCGCGGGTGCGCTTGCGCGTCATCTCGACCAGGCCCAGCTGCGTGAACCCGCTGACCGTGACCTTGGTGCGGTCGCGCGCGAGTTGCTTGCGCAGCTCGGCGAGCACCGCGGCCTGGTGCTCGTCGCGGGTCATGTCGATGAAGTCGATGATGATGATGCCGCCGAGGTTGCGCAGCCGCAGCTGGCGTGCGATCGCGGCGCCAGCTTCCAGATTCGTCTTGAAGATCGTGTCGTCGAAGTTGCGTGCGCCGACGAAGCCGCCGGTGTTGACGTCTATCGTCGTCAGCGCCTCGGTCTGGTCGATGATCAGGTAGCCGCCCGACTTCAGCTCGACCCGGCGCGACAGCGCGCGCGACACTTCCTCGTCGATGTTGTAGAGGTCGAAGATCGGCCGCTCGCCGTGGTAGTGCTCGAGCTTGCCGACCGCGCCGGGCGTGAACTCGGTGCCGAACTTGCTGAGCAGCTCGAACTGCATGCGGGAGTCGATCTTGATCGTCTGCGTGCCTTCGTGCGCGAGGTCGCGCAGCACGCGCTCGACCAGGCTCAGGTCCTGGTGCAGCAGCGTGCCGGGCGCGGCCTTGAAGCTCCGCTCGCGCACCGCGCCCCAGGTTTTGCGCAGGTAGCGGATGTCGTCGGAAAGCTCGTCGTCGGTCGCGTCCTCGGCGTTGGTCCGCAGGATGAACCCGCCGGGATTGCCGCCGTTGGATCCGTTGCTGCCTTCGGGCTGGCGCGCAAGCACGCTCATGCGCGCGCGCAGCTGCTCGCGCAGCTCGGGCGAGCCTATCTTCTGCGAGATGCCGATGTGGTTGTCCTGCGGCAGATACACCAGCATGCGGCCGGCGATCGAGATTTGCGTCGAGAGCCGCGCCCCTTTCGTGCCGATCGGGTCCTTGATCACCTGCACGGTCAGCGTCTGGCCTTCGAAGACCAGGCGCTCGATGGGCTGCAGCCCGGCCGCGGCCGTGTGCTCGCTGCGCGGCGCGTTGCCGGCGGCGCCACGCGGCGTCACGCCGTTGACCTGCACATCGGCCACATGCAGGAACGCGGCGCGCTCCAGCCCGATGTCGATGAACGCCGATTGCATGCCCGGCAGCACCCGCACGACCTTGCCGGCGTAGATGTTGCCGACCAGACCGCGCTCCAGCGCGCGCTCGATGTGCAGCTCCTGGACCGCCCCGTTCTCGACGATCGCGACGCGGGTTTCCTGCGGTGCCCAGTTGATCAGGATGTCTTGCATTGGGCTTTCTCGTTTGGCGAACTGCCGTTGCACGGCGGCAGCAACCCATCATAGCGGGGCCCGGTCCACGCGCGCACTTGTTCACGCCGACGCCTCAGGCTGCCGCGCGCCTCCACCTGCGGCTCCCTGACCTCTGCGAGCGCCTGCGAGAATCCGCGCATCAAGAAGACGTGAGGAGAGAGGACATGCAGCGCCCGTTGGCCGCCTTGTGCGCGATCGTGACCATCGCAACCATGACCGCCTGCGGTGGCGGTGGAGGCAGCAGCGATGCAGGACCTGTCCTCACATTCGCACCGTCAACGCTGACCGCCAGCACCCTTGCCGGCACGTCGGCCACGCTGAGCGTCCGGGCCACCGCGACGGATCCCTCGGCTTTCACCGGAACCGTCTACGTCTATGTGGTGGACAGCCAGCAGGTGCTGTCCGGCACGGTCAGCCTGACGCCCGTCAACACCAGCACCTATTCGGCGACCTTGACGACCTCGACGGCGCTGGCAGCCGGCCGTCACCAGGGCGCGTTCCAGATTCAGGTGTGCCACGACGCGCAGTGCGCCCAGCCGTTCCCCGGCTCGCCCGTGGCGCTTCCCTACGACATCACCGTGCAGCCGCTGCACGGAGCCGGCACCGACTCGCATCGACTGCTCGTGTCCCAATGGGGCGTCGGCCTCGCGGCGAGTCCGACAGGCACCACGCTGACGCGCGCGATCACGGTCAGCGACAACTATGGGGGCGCACTGCCCTGGACGGCCGCCTCCGACAGCGCGTGGCTCACGGCGACGACGAGCGGCACCACCGGCAACGGATCGGTTGTCACGCTGAACGCGGACCCGGCCTCTCTGCCGCTCGAGCAGGTGAGCTATGCGCGCGTCACCTTGAGCTCGACGACTGCGGGCGTCGCGCCGGCGGTGGTCCGGGTCGCATTGTGGAAGTCCGCGACCGGCCTGAGCACGCAGCAAACCGTGGCGGTCAACGCTCGTCACATCGTGACGGACCGGATTCGGCCGTTCGTCTACGCGAACAACGGCGGCTCGGCCATCGACATCTATCAGGCCTACACGGGGCAGAAGGTCGGCTCGATCGCCGCTGTCGGCACGGCGCTCGGCGAGATGACGCCGTCGGCCGACGGCAGCCGTCTCTACGCACTCGACACTGCCGCCAAGTCGGTGGCGCTCATCGACCTGGACGCCCCCTCCAAAGTGGCGAGCTGGACGCTGGACAAGGCGATCTTCGACACGACGCCCGTGCAAGCCATTCGTCCGAACGGGGTCGATGTGCTGCTGGTGGGCGACGGAACGGCGTACGCCAACGGAAAGAGCCTCGGCACGACGGGCATCTCCAACAAGATCGCCGCCACCTCCGACGGCCGCCGCGTGTACACGCAGGACGTCGGGTTCAGCCCTGCCTCCGTGGGCGCCTACGACGTCGACTACACGGACTTCGGCGGCGGCAGCCTGGTCGCGAAGAAGCTGGCCGGCGCGTCGTTCGTCGGCCAGTCGTCGAACGGACGCGACATCGCCGTCAGCCTGGACGGCCAGCATCTCTACACGGCCTCCGGCGCGCCCTACAAATGTTCCGCCGTCGACCCGGCCACGCTCTCGTTCATCGGCTATCTCGCCGGCGGAGCTCCGTATCCGAACAACATCGAGGTGACCAGCGACGGACGCGCGGTCTGCGGCAACGGCAGCTCATTCTGGGTGCACTCGGCGGATGGCGCGCTGCTGAAGACGGTCGCCGTGTCCGGCGGCTTCGCGGACGGGCAGCTGGTGGTCACCCCCGACGGCTTCGTCGTCGTGACCGCCGGCAGCAGCACGATGACCCTCGTGCCCATCGGCCCGTGACTATCGGTCCGTGATCACGCCGGCTCGTTCGATCAGTCGTGCCGTCTCGAACAACGGCAGCCCCATGATGCCCGAGTAGCTGCCTTCGATGTGCGCGATCCAGGCCGCGAAGGCGCTCTGGATCGCGTAGGCGCCGGCCTTGCCGAACGGCTCGCCGCTGGCCACATAGCGCTCGATCGCGGCACGCGGCATGGGCGCAACCGTGACATGCGACGTGTTGATCGCCATCAGCGTACGCCGCGCGTCACCGACCGCCACCGCGGTGATCACGCGATGCGTCCGCCCCGACAGCATGCTCAACGTTGCCATGGCGTCGTCCGCATCGACCGGCTTGCCGAGAATGCGCCGGTCGAGCGCGACCGTCGTGTCCGAGCAGAGCACCGGCGCGGGCGGCAATCCGCTCGCCTTCAAGCGCGCCCGCGCAGCACGCAGCTTCGCGCGGGTCACCCGCTCGACGTAGTCGGCCGGCAGCTCGCCCGCCTGTTCGGCCTCCAGCGCCTCGGCGTCCTCGTCGGCCCGCGGCAGCAGCAATTCATGGCGCACGCCGATCTGCTCGAGCAGCTGGCGGCGCCTCGGGCTCTGCGATGCGAGGTAGATGAACGTTGGGCGCTCGGATCGTGGCACTTGCGGTCGCGGCTTACTCACGGTGATACGGATGGTTGATCGTCACGGTCCAGGCGCGATACAGCGCTTCGGCCAGCAGCACGCGCACGAACGCATGCGGCAGCGTCAGGTCCGAGAGGCGCAGCGTCTCGTCGGCGCCGGCCTTCAGCGCGGCATCCAGCCCGTCGGGGCCGCCGACCAGCAGCGCGACGTCGCGGCCGTCCTGCTGCCAGGCCGCGAGGCGCTGTGCGAGTTGCGCGGTCGTGATCCGCGTGCCGCGCTCGTCGAGCACGACGCGCCGCGCGCCGCGCGGTATCGCCGCATCGATGCGCGCGCCTTCGGCCGCCATCAGTTGCTCGGCGCTCTTGCCGGCGCTGCGCGGCTCGGCCTTCACGGCCTTCAGCTCGAGCCGCATCTCGGGCGGAAAGCGCTTGGCGAAGTCGGCATACGCCGCGTCGGCCCACGCCGGTTGTCGCTGGCCCACCGCGACGAGCCAGAGTTTCATTCGGCGCGACGCCGCTCAACCGCGCGTGGCGGTCTTGCGGGCGGCCGTGGGTTTCTTCGCGGCAGCGGCCTTCCTGGCAGGCGCTTTCTTCGCGGCGGTGGTCGCCTTCGCCGATGCGGATTTCGCGGAGGCCGCCTTCTTCGCCGGAGCCTTCTTCACGCCGGCCTTCGCGGCCGTACTCTTGACGCCGACGACGCGCGTCACGCCGGACTTGGCAGCGGCTTTCTTCGCCGGAGCCTTCTTCGCGGCCGTCTTCTTCGCGGCCATCTTTTTCGCGGCAGCGCCCGATGTCTCACCCCGAGCGACGACAGGACCGACGGAGCGGGCACTCGCCCCTGCGCCGTCGATCTTCATCTTGACCGGCTTGTCACCCCAGATCTCCTCGAGGTGGTAGTAGTCGCGGATGGCCGGCTGCATCACATGCGCGACTGCCGCGCCGCAGTCGACGATGATCCATTCGCCGTTGTCCTCGCCCTCGAGGCGCGGTACCGGGAAGCCCGCGGATTTGACGGATTCGCGCACGCTGCTGGCCAGCGATTTGGTCTGCCGGTTGCTCGTGCCCGACGCGATGATCACGCGCTCGAACAGGCTCGACAGATGCTCGGTGTTGAAGACGACGATGTTCTGGCCCTTCACGTCTTCCAGTCCATCGACGATGGCGCGCTGCAGTTTCCGAATGTCCATTCAGCTCCCGGGTGGTCCCACGCGGTACAAGTGGTGTAGGTCAATATAGCGCGCCACGCCGGGCGGCACCAGATCGGCAATCGCGAGTCCCGCTTGCAGGCGCTCGCGGATCTCGGTCGACGAGACGTCCATCAGCGGCAGGTGCACCGCCTCGTGCTCGAACGCGCGCACCTGCGGATCGGCGAGCGGGCTCGCGTCGGGCCGGTCGGCCACCGCGATCGTCACGCGTGCGAGCAGTTCCTGCCAGCCGTGCCAGGTGTGGAAACCCGCATACTGGTCCTGGCCGATCACGAGGAACCAGCGCGCGGCGGGCTCGTCGGCCTGCAGTGCGCGCACCGTGTCGATCGTGTAGCTGGGGCCGTCGCGCTCGAGCTCGCGGCGGTCCAGCACGAAGCGCTCCTCGCCTTCGATCGCGATGCGCACCATCGCCTCGCGATGCACCGCGCTCGTGATGCGGCGCGACTTCTGCCAGGGCTCGCCGACCGGCACCCAGCGCAGCTCGTCGAGCGCGAGTTCGCTGAGCGCCACGCGCGCCAGCGCCAGATGCGCGTTGTGCACCGGGTCGAAACTGCCGCCGAAGATGCCGATGCGCCGAGGCGCTTTCAGGGTCACGATGAAGCGGCCCAATCGGCCCACTCGCGCGGCCGCAGGAAGTCGCGGTACAGCCGCGCCTCCGGGGTGTCCGGCTCGGGCTTCCAGTCGTATCGCCACGCGGCGCGCGGCGGCATCGACATCAGGATGCTCTCGGTGCGGCCGCCCGACTGCAGCCCGAACAGAGTGCCGCGGTCGAACACGAGGTTGAACTCGACATAGCGGCCGCGCCGGTACGCCTGGAAGTCGCGCTCGCGCTCGCTGTACGGCAGCGCGACGCGACGCTGCAGAATCGGCAAGTACGCCGGCACGAACGCATCGCCGACCGAGCGCAGCATCTCGAAGCCGCGCTCGAAGCCGAGCTCGGTGACATCGTCGAAGAAGATGCCGCCGATGCCGCGCGGCTCGCCGCGGTGCTTGAGGTAGAAGTACTCGTCGCACCACTGCTTGAAGCGCGGATACAGCTGGTTCCCGAACGGCGCGAGCGCATCGCGGCAGCTGCGATGGAAGTGCGCCGCGTCTTCCTCGAAGCCGTAGTACGGCGTCAGATCCATGCCGCCGCCGAACCAGCGCACCGGCTCGCCGTTCGCGGGTTGGGCCGAGAGCATGCGCACGTTCATGTGCACGGTGGGCACGTACGGGTTGCGCGGGTGGAACACCAGCGAGACGCCCATCGCCTCGAACGGCGCGCCGGCGAGCTCGGGGCGATGCTGCGTCGCCGAAGGGGGCAGCGTCTTGCCCTTCACGTGCGAGAAACCGCAGCCGGCACGCTCGAGCACGCGACCGTCCTCGATCAGCCGCGACACGCCCTCGCCTTCGAGCTTGCCACCCGGCTCACGTTGCCAGTGGTCGGTGATGAACGTGCCGCCGTCCTCGGCCTCGAACGCCGCGACGATGCGGCGCTGCAGGTCCAGCAGGTACGCGCGGACGTCCTGATTCGCTGTCGTGGTCGTCACGATGCGGCCGATCAGCGCCGGATCGCGCGGTGCCCGATGTCGCGCCGGTACTGGGCGCCATCGAAGTGGACGCCGCGCAGCACGTCGTAGGCGCGCTGCTGTGCCATGCGCACCGAGTCGCCCAGCGCGGTCACGCACAGCACGCGGCCGCCCGAGGTCACGATGCCGGCATCGGTCGCCGCGGTGCCGGCGTGGAACACCATCGCGTCTTCGTGCGCCGCCGGCGCCGGCAGGCCGGTGACCAGGTCGCCCTTGCGCGGGTTCAACGGGTAGCCGTGCGCCGCCATCACGACGCCCAGCGCGACGCGCCGGTCCCACTCGAGCTCGACCTTGTCCAGCGTGCCGTCGGTCGCGTGCAGCAGCACGTCCAGCAGATCGCTGCGCAGCCGCATCATGATGGGCTGGGTCTCCGGGTCGCCCATGCGGCAGTTGAACTCGACGGTGCGCGGCTGGCCGCTCGCATCGATCATCAGGCCCGCGTAGAGAAAGCCGGTGTACGTGATGCCGTCCTTCGCCATGCCGGCGATCGTCGGCAGGATGATCTCGTGCATCACCTTCGCATGCACGTTGGGTGTGACGACGGGCGCCGGCGAATACGCGCCCATGCCGCCGGTGTTCGGGCCTTCGTCCTCGTCGAGCAGGCGCTTGTGGTCCTGGCTGGTCGCGAGCGGGATCACGTTCTTGCCGTCGCACAGCACGATGAAGCTGGCTTCTTCGCCTTCGAGGTACTGCTCGATCACGACGCGCGCGCCGTCGGCGTTGTGCTGGACGCCCAGGCGGTTCTCGGTGCCGCCCAGCATCCAGTCGATCGCCTCGTGCGCCTGCGGCAGGCTCATCGCGACGACCACGCCCTTGCCGGCCGCCAGCCCGTCGGCCTTGATCACGATGGGTGCGCCGTTGGCCTCGACGTAGGCATGCGCCTTCGCCGCATCGCCAAAGGTCGCATACGCCGCCGTCGGGATCGAGTGGCGGTGCATGAACTCCTTCGCATACGCCTTCGAGCTCTCGAGCCGCGCCGCCGCCTGGCTGGGCCCGAACACGCGCAGGCCGCGCGCGCGGAACACGTCGACGATGCCGGCGGCCAGCGGCGCCTCCGGGCCGACCACGGTCAGCGCGATCTTCTCGGCCTGCACGAAGTCGGCGAGCGCGTTGAAGTTGGTCAGGGCGATGTTCTGCAGGTGCGGATCGCTCGCGGTGCCGCCGTTGCCGGGCGCCACGTAGACGGTCTGCACCTTGCGCGACTGCGAGAGCTTCCACGCGAGCGCGTGCTCGCGCCCGCCGTTGCCGATCACGAGAACCTTCATGCTGCTCAGTCCGAGATTTCGGCGTTGTGGTAGACGCTTTGCGTGTCGTCCAGGTCCTCGATCACGTCGAGCAGCTTCTGCATGCGCTGGCCGTCCTCCCCCGCCAGCGGCACGGTGTTCTCGGCGCGCATCGTCACCTCCGCGACCTCGGGCTTCAGGCCGGCGGCCTCGAGCGCGGCCTTGACCGTTTCGAACTGCGGCGGCGCGCACAGCACCTCGATCGCGCCGTCGTCATCGGTGATCACGTCGTCGGCACCCGCTTCGAGCGCGACTTCCATGACCTTGTCCTCGCTGGTGCCGGGCGCAAACACGAACTGCCCGACGTGCTTGAACTGGAACGCCACCGAGCCTTCGGTGCCGAGGTTGCCGCCGTACTTGCTGAACGCATGGCGGATCTCGGCGACCGTGCGCACGCGGTTGTCCGTCATGCAGTCGACGATGATCGCGGCGCCGCCGATGCCGTAGCCCTCGTAGCGCACTTCCTCGTAGTTGACGCCCTCGAGGTTGCCGGTGGCCTTGTCGACGTTCTTCTTGATCGTGTCGGCCGGCATGTTCGCGGCCTTGGCCTTGTCGACCGCCAGCCGCAGCCGCGGGTTCATGTTCAGGTCGCCGCCGCCCTGGCGCGCGGCGACGACGATCTCGCGAATGATGCGGGTCCAGATCTTGCCGCGCTTCTCGTCCTGGCGGCCTTTGCGATGCTGGATGTTGGCCCACTTGGAATGACCGGCCATGAGACGCTTGAATCCTGTGCTGTTTCGATAGACTTGCCCACGATTTTACTTGGGGACTTCGTCATGTCCGATCCCATACTCGTCGCCCAGCACATCGTCTCGGAGAAAGAGACGATCGAATGCTTCCTGCTGCCGGCGCTCGCGAACCGCCACGGCCTGATCACCGGCGCCACCGGAACCGGCAAGACCGTCACCTTGCAGACGCTGGCCGAGAACTTCAGCCGCCGGGGCGTGCCGGTGTTCATGGCCGACGTGAAGGGCGACCTGGCCGGCATCACGCAGCCCGGCCGCATGGGCGACAAGCTGGCTGCGATCCTGAAGGAGCGCGGCATTGCCGCACCCGAAAGCGTCGCCTGCCCCGCCACGCTGTGGGACGTCTACGCCACCGAGAAGAGCGCCCAGGGCCATCCGGTGCGCGCGACGGTCAGCGACATGGGCCCGCTGCTGCTCTCGCGCATGCTCGCGCTGAACGAAGTCCAGCAAGGCGTGCTGCAGCTCGTGTTCAAGATCGCCGATGACCACGGCCTGCTGCTGCTCGATCTGAAGGACCTGCGCGCGATGCTGCAGTACGTCGGCGACAACGCGAGCGAGTTCACGACCGAGTACGGCAACGTCAGCGCGGCCAGCATAGGCGCGATCCAGCGCGGCATCCTGCAGATCTCCGAGCAGGGCGGCGACCGCTTCTTCGGCGAGCCGATGCTCAACATCGCGGACTTCATGCAGACGGTGGACGGCAAGGGCGTGGTCAACATCCTCGCCGCCGATCAGCTGATGAACAACCCGCGCTTGTACGCGACCTTCCTGCTGTGGATGCTCTCCGAGCTGTTCGAGCAGCTGCCCGAGGTCGGCGACCTGGACCAGCCCAAGCTCGTGTTCTTCTTCGACGAGGCGCACCTGCTGTTCAACGATGCGCCCAAGGCGCTGCTCGAGCGCATCGAGCTGGTCGTGCGCCTGGTGCGCAGCAAGGGCGTCGGCGTCTACTTCGTGACCCAGAACCCGCTGGACGTGCCCGACAGCGTGCTCGCGCAACTCGGCAACCGCGTGCAGCACGCGCTGCGCGCGTTCACGCCGCGCGACCACAAGGCGGTGAAGTCGGCCGCGAGCACGATGCGCGCAAACCCGAACCTCGACATCGAGACCGCGATCACCGAGCTCGCGGTCGGCGAGGCGCTGGTCAGCCTGCTCGACGAGAAAGGCCGGCCCAGCGTGACCCAGCGTGTGTTCGTCGTGCCGCCGGGCAGCCAGATCGGCCCGATCACGCCCGAGCAGCGCGCCGCCTTGATCGGCGGCTCGCTGGTCGCCGGCGTGTACGAGAAGGCCGTCGATCGCGAATCGGCGTACGAGAAGCTCAAGGGCCGCGCCGCCGCCAGCCCGACGGCGGCACCGCCCGCCACGCCCGGTACGCCGCTGCCGCCGACCGGCACCGCGAGCATCCCGGGCGGCCCGTCGGCCACGTCGAACAGCGACGGCGGCGGCCTGCTCGGCGGCCTGAAGGACGTGATCTTCGGCAGCACCGGCCCGCGCGGCGGCAAGCACGAGGGCCTGGCCGAAGCGGCCGCGCGCTCGGCGATGCGCACGATAGGCTCCAGCGTCGGCCGCGAGATCGTGCGCGGCGTGCTGGGGTCCATCCTCGGCGGCGGCAAGGGCCGCTGAGTTGACGGCGAACCAGCGTTCGCACTGAGCCTGTCGAAGTGCGCGAGGAGCACCCCGCATGACCTACACCCTCTACGGCATCGAAGGCTCCGGCTCAGCCTCCGCCGAGATCGCCCTGCTGCGCTGCAAGGCGCCGTTCCGCATCGTCCGCGCCGCCTCGTGGGAACCCGCCTCCGAGCTCGACGAGCTCGCCAAGGTCAACCCGCTGAAGCAGATCCCGACGCTGCAACTGCCCGACGGCAGCGTGCTGACCGAAAGCGCGGCGATCCTGATCCACCTCGGCCTCGCATTTCCCGCCTCGGGGCTGCTGCCCGACGACGCGTCGGCGCGTGCCCAGGCGATCCGCGGCCTGGTCTACATCGCGGCCAACTGCTACAGCGCGATCAGCATCATCGACTACCCCGAGCGCTGGACCACCGACACGGGCAAGGCCGCGCGCGAGCACCTGCGCGCCGGCACGCGCGAGCGGTTGCATGCGCACTGGAGCCTCTTCGCCGACCAGTTCGCCGCGTACCCGTTCCTCAGCGGCGACGCGCCGGGCGCGCTGGACTACCTGGCCGCGGTGGTCTCGAAGTGGTCGGGCACGCGCGCGCACCTGAAGGCGCACAAGCCCGAGTTCTATGCGACGCTGGAGCGGATCGAGCGGCATCCGACGGTCGCGCCGGTGTTCGCGCGGCATTGGACGTAGACCCTCCGCCACCGTTCGGGCTGAGCCTGTCGAAGCCCCGGTCGAGGTGTCTGTACCAAGCCCTTCGACAAGCTCAGGGCGAACGGAGGTGTGCGGGCGCGCCCGTTCGGGCTGAGCCTGTCGAAGCCCTGGTCGAGGCGTCTGTACCAAGCCTTTCGACAAGCTCAGGGCGAGCGGAGTTGTGTGGGCGCGCCCGTTCGGGCTGAGCCTGTCGAAGCCCTGGTCGAGGTGTCTGTACCAGGCTCAGGGCGAACCGGGACTCGCACGGGTACCGGCGCTCAGAACCGCGTCGTCAGCTTCGTCAGCCACTCGGGCGAGTGCTCGAGCGCCCATGCCTCGATGCGCTTGTCGGCACCGCCGAAGATCACGATGCCGATCGTGATGAAGACAACGCCCAGCACCCACTGACCCCCACGGCCGGCGCTCGCGAGGCGGCCACGCCAGCGCGCGAGCAGTTCGCGCGATGCGCCGCCCACAAGCAGCAGCGGCGTGGCCGCGCCGAGGCCGAACAGCAGCATCATCAGCGCCACCTGCGGCAGCTGGCTGCCTTGCGCGGCGAGCGTGCTGGTCGCGCCCAGCGTCGGCCCGACGCATGGGCTCCAGACGATGCCCAGCACCAGGCCCAACACGAGCTGCCCGGCCCAGCCGCGGCCCGACGACAGATGCGCGAGCCCGCTTTCGCCGCCGGCGGTCGCCCATGCGGCCAGCCGCTGAAATCCGCGCTGCAACGGCGGCACGAGCATCGCAACGCCGAACAGCACGAGCAGCCATGCCGCGAGGACCCGCAGCACGCCCTGGTCGATGCCGATCGCGACGCCTATCGTCGCGACGAACAGGCCGACCGCCGCGAACGACAGCATCAGCCCGCCGGCCAGCGCAAGCGACCCGTGGCGATGCTGCGTCGTCGCGGTCGCGACCAGGATGGGCAGCAGCGGCAGCACGCACGGCGACAGCGTCGAGAGCGCCCCGGCAAGGTAGCCGAGCGCGTAGGTCGCGACACCGAAGTCCATGGGGCCAGCCGCCGCGGACGCCGCCGGCTCGCGGGCGTCAAAGTGCCTTGTCGAACAGCGCCGCGAGCTCGGCCTTGTCGGTCTGGCCGGTCGACCGCGCGACCTCCTTGCCGCCCTTCATCACGACGAAGGTGCTCTGCATCGTGACCTTCAGGCGCTTCTTCAGCGCTGCTTCCTTGTCGAAGTCGGCGACGAAGAACGTGATCGCCTGGCGCTTGGGCTCGCTCATCAGCGCGTCGACGACCGGCTTCTGCTCCTTGCAGGTCGGGCACCAGTCGGCCGCGAAGTCGACGATCACCGGCTTGCCGGCTGCCAGCGCCGCGTCGAACTTGGCCTTGTCGTACGGCTGGCCGGCTGCTTGCGCCAGCACCGCCGCCAGCAGCAGCGCAGTGCCGAACAGGACTTGGATCGCGGACGGGACTCGCATGCTCACTCCTGAGGATCTCCATGGGTCGCGCGAGACGACGGCTGGTTACAGCCGCCGGCGCGCTCATCCCTCGGAGTGTGCCTGCGCCGCGCCGGTTCCGCAGCGCCAGTCTCAGAACAGATGTGAGAACAGCCAGTACAGGCAGCCCGACAGCAGGATCGCCGCCGGCAGCGTCAGCACCCAGGCCATCAGCAGGTTGCGTATCGTCGCCATCTGCAGGCCCGACTTGTTCGCGGCCATCGTGCCGGCGACGCCGGAGGACAGCACGTGCGTGGTCGACACCGGCAGGCCGTACATGTCCGCCGCGCCTATCGTCAGCATCGCGACCACCTCGGCCGACGCGCCCTGCGCATAGGTCAGGTGCGTCTTGCCGATCTTCTCGCCGACCGTCACGACGATGCGCTTCCAACCCACCATCGTGCCCAGGCCCAGCGCGATCGCGACCGCGACCTTGACCCACAGCGGGATGAACTTGGTCGCGTCGTCGATCTCCTTCTTGAACGCCTTCAGGTTCTTCTTCGCATCGTCGCCCAAGCTCACTTTGTCGTTCTTCTCGAGGAAGCGGATCGCCTCGGACGCCAGGTACATGTCGTTGCGGACGTTCGCGACCGCTTCGGCCGGCACGCGCGCGAGCGAACCGTGCGCCTTGACCTGCGCGCCGATGTCGCCCGTGAGCGCGGCCAGCGCCGGCACGACCTCGGGCGCGAGCGTCTTCGTGCGCACGTACTCCGACAGCACTTTGCGCGGATCGCCCGGCGCGGCCGCCCCTTGCGTGCTCTGCGTCAGCGTCTGCTGCGTGACCTGCGCGACCGCGGCGAACTGCGTCATCTGGTCGACCGGCATCGCGCGGTTCAACGCGTACGCCATCGGCACCGTGCCGACCAGGATCAGCATGATCAGCCCCATGCCCTTCTGCCCGTCGTTCGAGCCGTGCGCGAACGACACGCCGGTGCAGGTCAGCACCAGCAGGCCGCGGATCCACCACGGCGGCGGCTTGTTGCCCTTGGGCTCCTCGTACAGATCGCGGCTCTTCACGAACGCGCGCAACGTCAGCAGCAGCAGCGCCGCGCAGATGAAGCCGACCAGCGGCGACAGCAGCAGCGAGTAGCCGACCTTGGTGGCCTGCGTCCAGTCGACGCCGCTGGTGCCGTCGCGCCCATGCATCAGCGCGTTCGCGACGCCCACGCCGATGATCGAGCCGATCAGCGTGTGCGACGACGAGGCCGGCAGCCCCAGCCACCAGGTGCCGAGGTTCCAGACGATGGCCGCGATCAGCAGCGCGAACACCATCGCGAAGCCGGCACCGGAGCCGACCTGCAGGATCAGCTCGACCGGCAGCAGCGAGATGATCCCGAACGCGACCGCGCCGCTCGAGACCAGCACGCCGATGAAGTTGAACAAGCCCGACCAGACGACCGCGACGTTCGGCGGCAGCGAGTGCGTATAGATCACCGTCGCGACCGCGTTCGCGGTGTCATGGAAGCCGTTGACGAACTCGAAGCCCAGCGCGATCAGCAGCGCGAGGCCCAGCAGCAGGAACGGCAGCCAGGTCGTGGTGCGCACACCGGTGTCGCCGACGTCGTTGATCAGGCTCATCGCGGTGTAGCCGAGTCCGACGACGAGCAATGCGGCAAACACCAGCGCGGTGACCACGCCGGGTTTCTTGTCCAAGTGCGGGCGCGACGAGGCGGCGGATCCCGAAGACGGCAGACCGGCTGCCGCCGCAGTGGCGGTTGTGTTCATGGTGTTGGGGGCGCTCAGCTTGAGGGCGAGGCTGGCGATCGTCCGCGTCGAACATGACAGCGCCGTGTCAACGTGGCCGTACGCATCCCAAGGGCTCACGCGGCGGCCGACGCGCGCAGTGACCACCTCGTGAATACTCGGATTCCATGACGCAGTCCTTCACGAAAACGAACACAACCTCCGCGGCGCTGCCCGAAACGCCCGCTGCCCCCGCCATCACACGCTGGATGACCGTGCTGCTGGCGACCGCCTGCGGCCTGATCGCCGCGAACCTCTACTACGCGCAGCCGCTGGTGGGCCCGATCAGCACCGCGCTCGGGCTGTCGCCCCACGCCGCAGGCCTGATCGTCACGATGACGCAGATCGGCTACGGCCTCGGGCTGTTGCTGATCGTCCCGCTGGCGGACTCGTTCGAGAACCGCAGGCTCGTGCTCATCGTGACGAGCCTCGTGGTGCCGGCGCTGCTCGCCGCGGCGCTGGTCACGCACCCGTTGCCGTTCCTCGGCGCCGCGCTGTTCATCGGCATCGGCTCGGTCGCGGTGCAGATCCTGGTGCCGTATGCGGCCCACCTCGCGCCCGAGGCCACCCGCGGGCGGGTGGTCGGCGACGTGATGAGCGGCCTGATGCTCGGCATCATGCTGGCCCGGCCGCTCGCCAGCTCGATCGCGGCCGCGTCGTCGTGGCACATGGTGTTCTTCGCATCGGCCGCGGTGATGGTCGTGCTGGCCGCCGTGCTGGCCCGCACGCTGCCGGATCGCACGCCGCCGGTGCGGCTGCGCTACCGCGACACGCTGGCGTCGATGGCGCGGCTCGCGCGGCACCCGGTGCTGCGCCGCCGCGCGCTGTATCAGGCGGCGATGTTCGGCGCGTTCAGCCTGTTCTGGACGACCGTGCCGCTGTGGCTCGCGAGCCCGGCCTTCGGCCTGTCGCAGGCCGGCATCGCGCTGTTCGCGCTCGCCGGCGCGTCCGGCGCCGTGGCGGCGCCGATCGCCGGGCGCGTCGCCGACCGCGGCTGGAGCGGCTGGGCCACGACGCTGGCGATGCTCAGCGTCGCCGGCGCGTTCCTGCTGACCCGCACGGCGCACCCAGGCTCGCCGTTCGCCCTCGCGCTGCTGGTCATCGCGGCGATCGTGCTGGACTTCGGCGTGCAGGCCAACCTCGTCTTCGGGCAGCGCGCGATCTTCTCGCTGGGTGCTGAGCTGCGCGGCCGGCTCAACGGCCTGTACATGGCGACCTTCTTCGCGGCCGGCGCGATCGGCTCGGCGCTGGGTGCCTGGGCCTACGCGCACGGCGGGTGGCCGCTCGCCGCATGGATAGGGCTCGCGCTGCCGGTTGCGGCGCTGCTCTATCACGCGACCGACAGGCCGCGTGATCCCGCTGCCGTGAACGCGCACGCATTGGGTACACCGCCGGCACCATGATCTTCGCCGGCACCGGCTGCCGAGGCGCCAGGACGGTGTCGTCCACCGGACTTCCGTAGGTGTTCCACGGGCGTATCTCACGCCCTCCTGTCGGATCATCGCCGCGCGCGCTTGTAGGCGCGCACAACGGCCGTTAGCCTTCGCAGCTCACGTCGTCGGGAGAATGCCTCATGAGGTTGTTTCGCGCAGGCTCTTGCATCGTCTCGCTGTGTATCGCGGCCGTGCCGCTGCTCGCTGCCGCCGACGAGACCCCTGCGCCGCTGCGCATCGGGCTCGTCGTGCCGCTGACCGGCGGCTCCTCCGACATGGGCAACAGCGCGCGCATCGGTGCGCAGATCGCCGTCGACGAAGTGAACCAGGTCGGCGGCTACCTGGGCCGCCCTCTCGAGCTCGTCGTGCGCGACGACAAGGCCACGCCGGACGTCGGCCGCCAGGCCGCCGAGGACCTGGTGCTCCACCAGAAGGTGCTGGCCACCGTCGGCTACTGCAACACCGGCGTCGCGGCCAAGGCGCTGGACGTGTTCCAGGACAACAAGAGCGTCCTCATCGTCACCTGCGCCACCGGCACGGTGCTCACCACCAAGTACCCGCCGAAGGACAGCTACATCTTCCGCACCTCGGCACGCGACCAGCTGCAGACCGAGTTCCTCGCCAACGAGATCGCCAAGCGCGGCCTGAAGCGCCCCGCGCTGCTGGTCGACGGCTCCGGCTACGGCGACGCGGGACTGAAGGACCTGCAGGCCGCGCTCGGCAAGGTCGGCCTGCAGCCGGCCATCGTCGTGCGCTTCGCCGTGGGCGTGCAGAGCCTGGACGACGAGATCGCGCAGGCGCGCAACGCCGGCGCCGATTCGCTGATCGGCTGGACCGTGGGCCCCGAGTCGGGCGTGCTCTCCGCCAGCCGCGCGCGCGTGGGCTGGAAGGTGCCGCAGTTCGGCCCGTGGGGCTTGTCGCACCGCTCGGCACTCGAAGCCTCCAAGGGCGCGGTGGAGGGTTCGCTGATGGTGCAGACGGTGCTGCCGAACGCGTTCCTCGAGCGCAACGGCTCGTTCCTGCTCGGCTATCGCAAGCTCTCCAAGGAAACGCCGATCGGCTCGATGATGTCCGCGGCGCAGACCTACGACGCCGTGCACCTGCTGCTGCGTGCCATGTTCGAGACGCGCGGCAACTTCACCGGCCCCGCGCTGAAGGCCTCGCTCGAGAACCTGCCGAAGCGCTATGCGGGCGTGGTGACGAGCTACGAGTCGCCGTTCTCCCCCAACGACCACGATGCGATCTCCGGCAACATGCTGTGGCTGGGCACGTGGCGCGGCGGCGAGCGCGCGTACTACTACGCCGAGGACGCCAAGCGGGCTTCGATGATCCGCCGCAAGGAGCCCTGACGGGCCTTCCGCTCCGAAGCAACCGTCAGTACACCGCCGGCACCATGATCTCCTTCGGCACCGGCCGCCGCACATAGTCCTCGTGCCGCTCGCGCTCGGGTAGCACGATGGTCGCGTGGTCGACTTCTCGATACGGCATCTGGCCCAGCAGGTGGTGGATGCAGTTCAGCCGCGCCTTCTTCTTGTCGTCGGCCTGGACCACCCACCACGGCGCTTCGGCGATGTGGGTGCGCTCCAGCATCACTTCCTTGGCCTTGGTGTATTCCTCCCAGCGGCGGCGCGACTCGAGGTCCATCGGGCTCAGCTTCCACTGCTTCAGCGGGTCGTGGATGCGGCCGAGGAAGCGCAGGTGCTGCTCCTCGTCGGAGATCGAGAACCAGTACTTGATGACCTGGATGCCCGAGCGCACGAGCATCTTCTCGAACTCGGGGACCGAGCGGAAGAACTCCTCGTACTGCTCGTCGTTGCAGAAGCCCATCACGCGCTCGACGCCGGCGCGGTTGTACCAGCTGCGGTCGAACAGCACGATCTCGCCGGCCGCCGGCAGGTGCGATACGTAGCGCTGGAAGTACCACTGCGTGCGCTCGCGGTCGTTCGGCGCCGGCAGCGCGGCGACGCGGCACACCCGCGGATTCAGCCGCTGCGTGATGCGCTTGATCACGCCGCCCTTGCCGGCCGCGTCGCGGCCCTCGAAGATGATCACGACCTTGTGGCGCGAAGCGACGACCCAGTCCTGCAGCTTGACGAGCTCGCCCTGCAGCCGGAACAGCTCGCGGAAGTATTGGCGGCGCGCCTCCTTGTGCGCCTCGCTGTTCAGGTCGGCCGGCGTCGCGCCCGCGATCTCCTCGATCGTGCGGTCCTCGAGTTCCAGTTCGAGTTCTTCGTCGTAGCTGTCCGTCAGGTCGGCATGGATGCGGCGAATCAGGTCGGCGTCGTTCGAAAGCAAGGCAGTCTCCGGCAGGGCGTCGCGAAACGGGCGACGCTAGCGGCAGAAGATGGCAGCTTGATGACGTCGCGCCAGCGCCGCGTCAGGGCACCGCGCTCATCCGCATCTCGGGCCGCTGCAGCACGCGTGCCGCGCTGTCGACGCTGCCGACGATGCGGTTCGCGAGAAAGCTGTTCTGCGTGTCGGGCTCGAGTGCGGCGGTCACCAGGTTCGCGAGCGGCTGGTCCAGGCCGACGTAGTAGCTGCCGGCCGGCACGTCCAGCAGCGCCGGCACCAGGTCGACCTTGACCTTCAGCACGCTGTTGCCCGCATCGGCAATGCTGCCGCGCCCATCGCGGCGCTCGCTCACCTCGCGCGACGTCTCGCGATAGGTTTCGCCGCGCACCGCGCCAACCTCGTCCAGCTTCTCGACGCGCACGCCGAGGCTGCGCAGTCGGAGCACCGCGTCGATCTGGTCGGCGCGCAGCCAGTAGCCGCATGGCCGCGGACGGACCTTGACCGGCGTCAGCGCCAGCGCCGAGTCCCAGGCGACCGCGACGTTGCGGTCGCTGCCGGTCTGCGGATCCAGCATCGCGAGCGTGTACTCGCTGGGCGTGGCCGAGGCTTCGACGGTCATCTCGTTCTGGCAGGCCATCGCACTGACGTCGGCGGCGACGAACTGGCGCAGCTTCAGCAGATCGGCCGAGCGGTTCGCGGTGGCCGCGAGGATCGCAGAGACCGCGGTCACGTGGCTGTGCACGCGGCGCAGCAAGTGCGCGCGGCCGAGGCCGATGCCGCGCGTCTCGACCAGGAAGCTGACCGCGTTGCGCAAGCCGTTGACGTTGCGTCCGCTGTCGGGCTGGACGCCGCCCATCGAGACTTTCTTGTCGGCGCTGTCCAGCGAGGTCGTGTAGTACCACTCGGCGCTGAGGTTCTCGGTCTTCAGCGCCTGCAGCAGCGGGCGGCGGAACCACTCCTCGGACGCCTTCGTGACGAACTCGGGCAGGTTCGCGGTCATCGCGTATTGCAGCAGCACGTCGTAGCGCTGCACGGTGCCGAACTTGTCGAGGTAGCGGCCCAGCACGCTGTACTCGTGCAGGTCGACGACGACGGCAGGATCGTAGTCGCGCGCGAGCTGGGCGATCGCCTGCGCCTCGGGCGTGCGCAGCAGCAGATGGTCGCGGTTGATGTCGATGCCGTTGGACGAGACGCGCCGGCCGCCCGCCGCGTCGTTCGCGCCGTCGGTGGCCGCGCTGTCGGGGTTCGCGCGCGGCAGCAGCACGACGTTGACACGATCCAGCAGCGGCGCGAGCTTGCCCTGCGCGAGCTCCTGCGCGACGACCAGCAACGCCTCGCTGCCCGCCGGCTCGCTGCCGTGCTGCTGGCCGATCAGCAGCACGGTGGGGCGCGCGCTGCGGCCGGGCGCGCCGGAGCTCAGATCGCGCGTGAAGTACAGCGCTTCGAGCGGGATGCCGGTCTGCGAGCTGCCGACCGCGAGCAGCCGGATCGTCGTCGCACCCGGCGCGCCGGAGCCCTCGCGCGCCAGGTTCCACAGCAGCGCGTGGATCTCGGCGTTGCTGGTGTAGCGGGTGCGGCCCGGCTCGAATGCCGGCGTTCGATAGCTGACCGGCGGATCGGGGAAGCGCGCGGCAACCCCGGGGCTCTCGATCAGCTTCTGGTCCTCGCCCTCCAGCGGTGCAGCCTGCGGCGGCGGCGGCGGCGCGACCGGCGAGGCCATCGCCACGGGCGCCGATGCGGCCGGCGGCGGCGGTGCGATGACGACGGCGCTGGCCGGTCGCGCCGGCGGCGGCACCGGCACCGTGCGCACCGGCGCCGGCTCGTTCAGCGACACGCTGCTGCACGCGGCCAGTCCCGCGGCGATCGCCAGCCACAACGCCGCGGCCGGCATGGCGGCGCGGCCGACTCGGCCCGCGCGCTTCGTGAGGAACCTCGACATGGGCATCGGCCCATTGTGCAGTACCGGTGGGCCGGGCCCTTTGGACACGCATCTCGCGCGAGCGGCACCGGCATTTCACGCCGGCGGCCCGGCATTTCGCGACGCATTCCGGCGATCCGTCGCGGCGGCGTGGCCCGGACATCCGGCGCTCGGCACAGTGCGCCTCATCGACGCGGAATGACCACCACGATCCGCTCACTCACCACCAAGAAGGAGCCCACGATGATCACGATGCTGCTGCAAATCGTCCAACACACGCCGGTCTGGGTCTGGGGCCTGCTGGCCGGCCTGGTGGCGTACGGCGTCTCGCAGGCACGCGACCGCGAGCTCAGCCTGACCCGCCTCACGATCCTGCCGCTGGTGATGCTCGCGCTGTCGTTCAGCGGCGTGGTCAGCGCGTTCGCGCATGCCGGCATCGCGCTGCTCGCGTGGGCCGCCGGCATCGCCGTCGCGCTCAGCATCGGCCGGCCGCTGGTGCGGTCACGCGGTGCCCGCTGGTCCAGCGCAACGGGCCTGCTGCATGTGCCGGGAAGCTGGATGCCGCTCGCACTGATGGTCGCGGTGTTCCTGGTCAAGTACGTGGCCGGCGTCACGCTGGCACTGCACCCCGAGCTGGCCGCCAACACGCTGTTCGGCGCCGGCTGCGGCCTGGCCTACGGCACGTTCAGCGGCCTGTTCGCGGCGCGTGCGCTCGGGCTGCGGCGCCTGGCGGTCACGCCGCGTGCTGCCGCGGCATCGCTCGCTGCTTGAACGTCGACGGCAGAACGCAAGGCGGCGAGCGCCGCCGCCGGCTGAGCCAGAATCTCCTCATATGGCCGTCACCCCGCCGTTTGCCGTCGACAGCGCCGGCACGCACACCCACGAACGCCGCTCGCGCTACGCCGTGCGAGCGTTGCGTAGCGTCGGATACGGTGCGGTCATCGGCCTGTTGATCTACGGCCTGACCGGACACTCGCTGCTGACCACGATGGTCCAGTCCAGCTGCATCGGCCTGATGTGCTGGTTCTTCATCGACCTGGGCCGCGTCCCCGCCGCGCGCTGGAAACATCGGCACGCGCCGCGAGGGTCGGCAGAGGCCAGAAGCAACTGGCCCGGCTGGCCGTTGATGATGGCCATCATCTTCGTCGGCAGCGTGCTCGGCTTCTCAAGCGGCGGGACCATCGCCGAATGGATCACGGGCCGCCCGACGGTGGGCTTCCTTCGCGGCGGTCCGACGCAGACGATCGCGTTGCTGCTCACCTGCCTGATCCCTGCGCTCGTCATCACGTACTGGTTCTACTCGCGCGAGCTCATCGCCGAGCACGAGGCCGCGGCGCAGACCGCGCAGCGCCAGGCCGCCGAGAACCAGCTGAAGCTGCTCGAGTCGCAGCTCGAGCCGCACATGCTGTTCAACACGCTGGCGAACCTGCGGGTGCTGATTGGCATCGACCCGCCGCGCGCGCAGGCGATGCTGGATCAGCTGATCGCGTTCCTGCGGGCGACGCTGAATGCCTCGCGTTCATCCACCCACGCGCTATCGGCCGAGTTCGCGCGGCTGCGCGACTACCTGGCGCTGATGCAATTGCGCATGGGGGAGCGGCTGCAGATCCGCTTCGAGCTGCCGGCCGAGCTCGAAGCGCTGCCGATCCCGCCGCTGCTGCTGCAGCCGCTGGTCGAGAACAGCATCAAGCATGGTCTCGAGCCCAAGGTCGAAGGCGGCCGGATCGATGTCACGGCGAGCCGCATGCGCGATGCCGCGGGAACCGACGAGCTGGTGCTGCAGGTGCGCGACACCGGCATCGGGTTGGACGACGCCGGCGACGCGCAGGCCGACGGCACGCGCTTCGGCCTCACGCAGGTCCGCGAGCGCCTCGCCACGCTGTACGGCGATCGGGCCCGGCTGAGCCTCACCGCGGCCGACGATGGGCAAGGCGGCGCCCTCGCGACGATACGCGTGCCGATCGCCGCGCTCGCGACCAGCCTCATCGCCGCCGCAACAGCCTAAACCGATATCCCGTCCCGATGATGTCGAAAGTCCGTGCCCTGATCGCCGAGGACGAGCCGCTGCTCGCCGCCAACCTGCAATCCGAGCTCGAGCGCTTGTGGCCCGGGCTGGAGATCGTCGCGAACGTGCGGCATGGCGCCGCGGCCGTCGAGGCGGCGCTCGCGCATCGTCCGGATGTCGTCTTCCTCGACATCCGCATGCCCGGCATGACCGGCCTCGAGGCCGCGCAAGCGATCGCCGAGGACTGGCCTGACCCTGCCGGCGCATTGCCGGCGATCGTCTTCGTCACCGCGTACGACCAGTACGCGCTGCAGGCGTTCGAGCACAGCGCCGTCGACTACGTGCTGAAGCCGATCCAGTGCGAGCGGCTGATGCAGACCTGCACGCGGGTGCAATCCATGCTGAGCGCACGTGCGGCGGCAGCCTCACGCCGTGACGGCCCGGACGCGAATGCTCGTGCGCTCGACAACACATTGAACACGACGCTGAGTCAGCTGCGCAGCTTGCTTGGCACCCCAGGGCTGCTGGCCGCCGCGGCATCGGCCGCGCCGCCGCCCATGGCGGCGCCCGCGAAGCTCAGCGTGATCCAGGCCAGCGTCGGCGCCGCGATCCACATGGTGCCGGTGGCCCACGTGCTGTATTTTGAGGCGGCCGACAAGTACATCCGCGTCGTCACCGCGGAGCGCGAATACCTGATCCGCATGCCGCTGCGAGAGCTGATCCCGCAACTGGACGAATCGCGGTTCTGGCAGATCCACCGCGGCACCATCGTGCGTGCCGATGCGATCGCGACCGCGCTGCGCGACGAATCGGGCAAGGTCCACCTGACCTTGCGCGGCCATCCCGACAAGCTGGTCGCGAGCCGGCTCTACGCCCACCTGTTCAAGGCGATGTGAGCCGGCTGCGGTCCACGGGCACTACATGCGGTAGACCTGCCCGCCTTCGTACCGCACGCGGTCGCCGACCTGCAGATCGGCGATGCGCTGGAAGTCGAACTCGCGGTAGCTGCCGTCGTCGAAGCGCACGCCGACGCGGAACACTTCGTCGTCGCGGCGAGTGCGCTGTTCGATCGCATTGCCGGCCACTGCACCGCCCACCGCGCCCACGCCGGTCGCCACGGCACGGCCAGTCCCGGCGCCGACCTGGTGACCCACGACCGCGCCCAGCACCGCGCCGAGCACCGCCCCGGCGCCGCTCGGTCGCGACGCCGTCGAGACCGTGTCGATCCGGGTGACCTGGCCGTACTGCGCGTATTGGTTCGCGTACTGCGGCGGCGGACTCGCGTAGGCCGGAGGCGGCCCTTCTGAATACCGCGGCTCGGAATAACGCGGGCCCGAGGCACACGCGCCAAGCAGCAGCGCAACGCCGGCCGTACCGGCGACGATCTTGAAGCTGCGTAAGTTCATGCAGACACTCCTTCGAATCAAGCACGGCGCGCTAGACGCCGGCTGCATTTCATCGTCGCTCGAAGGGTGTCCGATCCGAATCGGACAGCGGCGCCAGCCGCTGTGGGCTGGCGCCTACGCGTCATCGCGACGCGGTTCAGCGCCAGTGGTGATGGTGGTGGCGCGGGTAGTAGTACGCCGGGGCGCCGTAGTAGACATGGCGCGGGTAGTAGTAGGCCGGCGGGCCGAATACGACCGGCGCGGGGCGCACATACACCGGGGCCGGCTGTACGTAGACCGGCGCCGGAGCGTAGACCGGGTACGGTTGATAGACGGGCTCAGCGTAAACCGGCCCGCTGCCGACCGCCACGCCGACCGCCGGCGCACTGATGCCGACCGACCACGACACATGGCCGCCCGCGTGGGCATTGGCCGTGCCGAGCAGCGTGCCGGCTGCGGTGACCGCGGCAAGCAGCATGGACTTCGTTGTCATCATCGTGGAACTCCTGTTGTCATCGACGCGGAGGCGTGCCTCCATGAGTCCCACAACGCAACCGAGGGTTGCGGGCGTTGACGGCCCCGCCTAGCAGAGTGTTGTCGAACGTAAGCAGTCGTATCCGCAACCACCTCGTCGATAGAATCGCCGCTCCATGACGCACGACAGCGACACCAGCCCCAAGTCCAGCAATTTCCTGCGCCACATCGTCGAGCGCGACCTGGCCGAGGGGACCTACGCACAACGCCATTTCGCCGGCACGCCGGGCGACGCGGCGCACCATGCGGCCGGGCCGCTGGACCCGGCGAAGATCCGCACCCGCTTCCCGCCCGAGCCGAACGGCTACCTGCACATCGGCCACGCGAAGAGCATCACGCTGAACTTCGGGCTCGCCGCCGAATACGGCGGCGTGTGCCACCTGCGCTTCGACGACACCAACCCCGAGAAGGAAGAGCAGGAGTACGTCGATTCGATCATCGACGCGGTGCAGTGGCTGGGCTTCGACTGGCATGCCGATTTCAACGGGCAGCGGGTCGATCATCTCTACTACGCCAGCAACTACTTCGACTTCATGTACCGCGCGGCCGAGGCGCTGATCGCGGCCGGCCATGCCTACGTCGACGAGCAGAGCGCCGATGAGATGCGCGCGACCCGCGGCGACTTCAACACGCCCGGCACGAACAGCCCGTACCGCGACCGCACGCCGGCCGAGAACCTGGCACGCTTTCGCGAGATGCGCGCCGGCAAGCTGCCCGACGGCGCCGCGGTGCTGCGCGCGAAGATCGACATGGCGAGCCCGAACATCAACCTGCGCGACCCGGCGATCTACCGCATCAAGCACGCCGAGCACCACAACACCGGCAATGCGTGGTGCATCTACCCGATGTACACCTACGCGCACCCGATCGAGGACGCGCTCGAGAACATCACGCACAGCATCTGCACGCTCGAGTTCGAGGACCAG
>DATCSE010000034.1:0-7793 GCA_036568605.1 Burkholderiaceae bacterium
CGGCGGCGCCGCCGCGGCGGCACTGGCCGCGATCGTCTCCTGCGGTGGCGTCGAGGCCGATGCGGCAGCGGTGGGCGGCGTGACAGCCGATGGCGTGGAAGCCGACGGCGCAGCCGGCGGAATCGTCACGCTCGGTGGCGCTTCTGCGGTGGCCTGCGGCGGCAGCGCCGGAGCCGAGCCGGTCGCCGGTGCCGTCGTGTCGGGGGTGTGCAGCGGCGGCGGCAGCTTCAGCTCCGGGCCGCGCGGGTCCCAGACACCGGTCACCGCGAGGATCGTGATCGTCGTGACCGCGGCGAGGCCGGCCGCGAACACGCCCAGCCGCAGAACCTGCCACAGCGATCGCTTGCGTGGCGGCCCGCCGGCCACGCCCGCGAGCGCCGGATCGGCCGCATCGAAACCATAGGCGTTGAACACGAACGGCGCATGGGGCGACGGCTCGGCAGCACCGGCGAACGCTCCCGCTGCGCTGCCGGCGGCACCGGCCCCGGCCGCGCCTTCCCTGGGCGGACGCTTCGGCGGTGGAGGCGGCGAGCGGTCCGGCAGCTCGGAGATGCGCAGGCCCGGAGACGACCTGGGGTTGAAGTTCAGCGTGGGCTCGACCCGCGGCTCTGCGGGCTTGCTCGGCGGCTCTTCGGCCCGCTCCGGCGTCAGCGCGCCGGGCCGCGAGCGCGGCGGCTCGGCCGGGCCCTGCATCAGGTCGCCGAGCACCGACGACACGTCTATCGTCTCGTCGATCGCCTCGTCGGGGCTCTCCGGCGGGGCGAGCTCGCTGTCCGGCGGCGGCGCCGTGGCCATCGGCGAGGGGCTGGCCGTCGCGGTCGCGGCAGCGATGGCCGCGGGCGTGGTCGAGGGCGTCGGCACGCCGGGTCCGCTGCGCCCGGCCGCGGGGACCGGCCGCTGGTCGGAGGCCTGCTCGGCCTCCGCCGCCGGCGCCGGCGTTGCCGATGCGGCAACCGGCGTGGGGACGGCGCTGGGTGTCGCTTGTGGCGTCGCTTGTGCTGGCGTGGCGGGTGCCGTGGCTTGTGCTGTTGCTTGTGCGGCTGCTTGTGCCGAGCCGTGCGACTCCAGGCGGCGCAGGCGCTGGCGGAACTCGTCCAGGCTTTGCGGGCGCTCGGCCGGCGCGAGCGCGGTCGCGCTGGTCAGCGCGTCCAGCAGCGCATCGCTATAGGCCGACGCGGCGCCGGCGCCCAGCGTCCGGTGGATCGCCGCGCGCAGCGATTCGTGGCCTATCGGTGCACCGCCGGTGATGCAGTAACGCAGCGTCTGCGCGAGGCCGAACAGGTCGGCCGCGACCGTGACCGTCGCATTCGGTTCGTGCTGCTCGGGGGCCGCGAACGCAGCCTCGAAATCGGTGCGCCCCGATTCGCCGAGCTCGGCCGCGAGCAGCATGCCGGTGCGCCCCGTGCCCAGCAGCACGGGATGGTCCAGCGACGGCATCAGGATGTTCGCCGGGTTCACGTTGCCGTGCACGCCGGCGCTCGCGTGGAACGCCCCCAGCGCATCGAGCAGCCGCGCGAGCATGGCCCGCAGCGCGTACTCGTCGATAGGCGCCTTCATGTGGCGGCGCAGGTCGGCCAGGCGCTTGCCGCCGTACAGCGGCATCACGCGGTACGCGGTGCCGTTGATCTCCCACAGCTGCGTGACGCGCAGCAGCCCAGGTTCATCGCAGCGGGCAAGCGCGCGCGACTCGGCGAGGAAGGCGCGCCGGCCCAGATCCACGGTGTCTTCGTGCCACGGTTCGACCGGTTCGATGAGGTCGCCGCGGCCGCGCCGCGCGACGCCGGCCGGCATGTATTCCTTGATCGCCGCGGGAATGTTCAGCGAATGGTCGAGCGCGCGGTAGACCACCGCGGCGCGGCTTTGCGAGATCACGCCCTTGATCTCGAACGAGCCCAGGCGCAGCCCGTCGGGCAGCGTGGCCTCCAGGCGCGGCGGCGGCGCGATCGGCGCCAGCGACGCGATCGGCACCGTGGCCGTGGTCGGCGTCGAGGTCGGCGCCCGTTGCAGCGGCGGCGGGCTGGGGTCGGTTTGGCGGTTGGACTTCATCACCATCAATGGCGCGCATCGCCGGCACACGCTGGTGCCGGCAGCGCGCGCGGGTCAGCGCGGTACGATCTTCGCGCCGCTCAGTTGTTCCTGGGCCTCGACCAGTGCGGGCACGAACTTGGCGCCGTGGCCCAACGCGCTGGCCAATGCCAGCGACTGGTGCACGGCTTCGCCGACGACAGTCGGCACCGAAAGGCCCTCGGCGAGGTGGGTGTAGTAACGCACATCCTTGCGTGCGTTGTCGAGCTCGAACTTGAGCCCGGCCATGTCGCCCGACAGCGTCTTGCTCATCGCCTGGAACAGCCCGGAGTTGACCGCGCCGGCCGAGATCAGCTCGACCAGCTTCGTCAGGTCCACCCCGGCGCGCTGCCCGACCGCGAAAGCCTCGGCGGTCGCGGTGCAGATCGCCTGGGCGATGAAGTTGTTCAGCAGCTTGATCACATGGCCGGCGCCTGGTGCGCCGACATGGAACACGTTCTCGGCAAAGCAGCGCAGCAAGGGCTCGATCGTTGCGAAGATCTCGGCGTCGGCGCCGACCATCACGTTGAGCCGGCCCAGCTCGGCCTCGACCGGCGTGCGGGCCAGCGGCGCATCGACCAGCATCACGCCGGCCGCGGCGCAGCGCTCGCGCAGGCGGCGGGTCGAATCCGGCTCGCTGGTCGAGCAGTCGACGATCACCAGGCCCCGCTTCGCGCCGGCGAGCAGGCCGGTCGGGCCGTCGACCACCGCCTCGACTTGCGGCGAGCCGGTGACGCAGACGAACACGAACTCGCTGGCCGCGGCGAGCGCGGCGGGCGTCTCGAGCTCGCGCGCGCCGGCCGCCAGCAGATCGGCCACCGGCTCGCGCCGGCGGTGCACCGTCAGCGCCAGCGCGTGACCCTTGGACTGCAGGTTCTTCGCGATGCCGTGGCCCATCAGGCCCGATGCGCCGATGAATCCGATCCGTGCCATCCGTTCGTGCTCCGTGTTCGTCGGGGAGGAAGATAGGGGGCTGACGCGTGAATTGTGCACGGCAGCATCGACCCCACGGTAGCGGCGCCCGCGCGGCCCTGGTTCGGAGATGTAACGGCTCGGACCGGCAGCCCGCCGGTGTTGTTTTTTGCTCAGCCGCGGCCGATGAACGGCATCTTCGTCGCCATCACGGTCATGAACTGCACGTTGGCTTCGAGCGGCAGGCTCGCCATGTGCACGACTGCGTCGGCGACGTGTCTCAGATCCATGCGCGGCTCGACCTTCAGGCTGCCGTCGGCCTGCGGCACGCCGGTGGCCATGCGCTGGGTCATGTCGCTGGCCGCGTTGCCGATGTCGATCTGGCCGCAGGCGATGTCGTGGGCGCGGCCGTCCAGCGAGGTGCTCTTGGTCAGCCCGGTGATCGCGTGCTTGGTCGCGGTGTACGGCGCGCTGAATGGGCGCGGCGCATAGGCCGAGATCGAGCCGTTGTTGATGATGCGGCCGCCGCGCGGGGTCTGGCTCTTCATCAGCTTGAACGCCTGTTGGGTGCACAGGAACACCGCGGTCAGGTTGATGTCGACCACCGCCTTCCACTGCTCGAACGTCAGCTCGTCCATGGCCACCGCGGGCGCGCTGGTGCCGGCGTTGTTGAACAGCAGGTCGAGACGGCCGAACTTCGTACGGGTCGCTTCGAACAGCGCTTGCACCTGGGCCGGGTCGGTCACGTCGGCCGGCACCGCATGGGCTTTGCCGGCGAGCGGGCCGGCGAGCGCCGCGGTTTCGTTCAACGCCTCGAGGCGCCGCCCGGTCAGCACGACGTGGTAACCCGCCTGCAGCAACGCGAGCGCGCTGGCCCGGCCGATGCCGCTGCCCGCGCCGGTGACCATCGCAACTTTCGCCGTTGTCGTCGTCGTCATCTCGTGGTTCCTTTCAGGTCGTGGGGGAAGGCGCCTCGATGCTGGCATCGTTCTCGGCGAAGCAGTCGGCGAACGTGAAGTACAGCGAGACGTAGAAGACGGTCGACAGCATCAGCGACAGCGGCACCAGCGCGACCGCCATCGCCTGCAGCATGCCCAGCAGCGCGAACACCAGGTTCGAGGCGATGCCGATCAGCATGATCACGCCGCTCCACGCGAGGCCGTAGAGCGCGAACGCGCCCTTGTTGCGCCAGCAGGCGACGGTGCTCGAGAACAGCGCCTTGGCCCAACCGTGGCCGTCCCAGTGCACCAGCGCCGGCGCATGCCAGAACGGCACCGACAGCAGCGCCGCCAGCGCGAAGCGCAGCAGCAGGCCGAGCTCGATGCGCGGATCCGTGGCCATCTGCGCAGCGGCGGCCTCGGGCGAGGTCTGGCCGCTGGGCAGCGCGTCCATCAGGTCCTCGAACGCGCCGCCGTCGAGCACGTCGCTGAGCCAGATGATCGCCAGCGTCGCCAGCGCGTAGGCGATGCCGAGCTGGAGCATCGCGATCCGGCGCTCGCGCGGACCGCGCAGCGGGTCGACGAACACGCGCGGCGTCGGGTATGCGCCGGCCAGCGCGGTGCGGGTCGCGATCATGAAGCCGACCGAGACCAGCGGCAGCAGCCCGACCGCGAGGAAGGTGCCGATCCACGGCACCAGCGCGCAGAGGAAGACGGCGAACAGGAAGGTTGCGAACAGCCCGGCGAACGCGAGCGGCTGGCGGAAGAACGCACGGAAGCCCTGACGCACCCAGACGACGCCCTGGCGGGCCGGCACGGTCCGCAGTTTCATCGCGCGTCGTGAGGTGTCGGGTGCCAGGGTGCCGCGACACGCTGCCGCAACACGCGTTCGAAGTGCGTCGGGTCGTGTGCCTTCAGGAGGCTGGCGTCGCGCGGCAGGTGCAGGTCCCACAGCCGCGAGATCCAGAAGCGCAGCGCCGCGCCGCGCATCAGCGCCGGCAGCAGCCGGACCTCGTTGTGCGTCAGCGGCCGCACCGCGGCATACGCGGCGACGAAAGCACTCGCGCGGTCCTCCGCGAGCAGGCCGGATTCGAGGTCGATGCACCAGTCGTTCAGGCACACCGCGATGTCGAAGCCGAAGCTGTCGATGCCGGCGAAGTAGAAGTCGAACAGGCCGGTCAGCACGTCCTCGCCGTTCGCATCGAAGTCGAACATCACGTTGTCGCGGAACAGGTCGGCGTGGATGGGCCCGCGCGGCAGCGTCGCAAACGCGGCCGAGGCGGCCAGCTGCTGCTGGAACGCGAGCTCGCTTTCGATCAGCTCGCGCTGGGCGGTGTCGAGGAACGGCAGCACCACCGGCACGGTCTGGTTCCACCAGGTCAGGCCGCGCAGGTTGGGCTGGTGCTCCGCGAAGTCGGCACCGGCCAGGTGCATGCGCGCGAGCATCGCGCCGACCGCGGCGCAGTGCGGCGCGTCCGGCGCGAGCCGGTGCCCGCCGCGCAGCCGGTCGACGACCGCGGCCGGCTTGCCCTTCAGGCTGTGCAGGATCGCGCCGTTCGCGTCGGCATGCGGACCGGGCACCGGAATGCCGCGCGCCGCCAGATGCCGCATCAGCTCGAGGTAGAACGGCAGCTGGTCGAAGCTCAGCCGCTCGAACAGCGTCAGCACATACGAGCCGGTGCTGGTGTCGGCGAAGTAGTTGGTGTTCTCGATGCCGCTGGCGATCGGCTTCAGCGCGGTGAGCTCGCCGATGCCCAGCCGTGCGACCAGCGCGGCAGCCTCGTCGAAGGAGACGTCGGTGTAGACGGCCATGCGCCGTCAGAACGTGAACACGTTCCAGACGCGCTGGCCGACCGCACCGCGCGATGCGCGCGAGCCGTCGTACATCTCGCGCGCGCTGCTGTCGGTGATGATCTCGTAGCTCTTCGTCGTCCCGACCTTGGGCGTCACGACGATGCGCTGCGCCTGGCCGCGTACGCGCAGCTCCTCGATCTTCGAGCCTTCGTCCTCGATCACGGTGCGTTTGACGTTCGGCTCGGCCCGGTCGCGCGGCTCGAGCGCGGCGACTTGATCCGGCCCGGGCGCGGCCTTCGGAGCCGCTGGTTGGGGTTGCTGCTGCGCTTGCGCGCCGGCATACGCGGAGACTGCCAGGCATGCGGCCAAGGCAACCAACCGAGGCAGACGAGCGGTCATGCAGACCCGCAGTAGTGAGGCGTTCATATCGGCGATTCTAGGACTGCCGTCACAATTGACCACATGAGCGAGAAGACCCTGTTGCTGGTCGACGGTTCCAGCTATTTGTACCGTGCCTTCCACGCGTTGCCCGATCTGCGCAGCGCTGACGGCTTCCCGACAGGTGCCATCCACGGCGTCGTCGCGATGATGAAGAAGCTGCGCGAGGACTTCCCGGCGGCGCTGGGCGCCTGCGTGTTCGATGCGCCCGGCAAAACCTTTCGTGACGATTGGTACGCCGAGTACAAGGCGCACCGCTCGCCGATGCCAGACGACCTGGTTCGGCAGATCGAGCCCATCCACGAGGCCGTCAAGCTGCTCGGCTGGCCGGTGCTGATGGTGCCCGGCATCGAAGCCGACGACGTGATCGGCACGCTGGCGCGCGCCGCCGGCGGCCAGGGCTACGACGTGATCGTCTCGACCGGCGACAAGGACCTCGCGCAGCTGGTCAACGACCGTGTCGTGCTGGTCAACACGATGAGCAACGAGCGGCTCGACACGGCCGGCGTGCTCGCGAAGTTCGGTGTGGCGCCGGAGCGCATCGTCGACTACCTGGCGCTGATCGGCGACTCGGTCGACAACGTGCCGGGCGTCGAGAAGGTCGGCCCGAAAACCGCCGCCAAGTGGATCGCCGAGCACGGCTCGCTCGAAGGCGTGATGGCCGCCGCGAGCGGCATGAAGGGCGTGGTCGGCGAGAACCTGCGCAAGGCGCTGGACTGGCTGCCGCAGGGGCGGCGCCTCGTGACGGTCGTGACCGATTCGGACCTCTCGGGACACGTCGCCGACTGGCCGGCGTTCGAGTCGCTGAAGCTGGCGCCGGTGGATGCGAATGCGCTGCTCGCGTTCTACGAGCGCTACAGCTTCAAGAGCTTGAGGCGGGAGCTCGAGGCGAAGGTCGGCAAACCGGCGAGTTCCACCGTTCGGGGTGAGCCTGTCGAAGCCCGCGATCATCCTGAGCCTGTCGAAGGACAAGCTCGGGGCGAACGGGTGGGCACACCTGTCCCTGCTGCCCCGCTCGAGAAGCGCTACGACACCATCCTGACCCTCGAAGCCCTAGAAGCCTGGGCCCAGAAGGTCGAGGCGGCCGAGATCACCGCGATCGACACCGAGACCGACTCGCTGGACCCGATGCGCGCGCAGATCGTCGGCCTCTCGGTGTCCGTCGCGATCGGCGAGGCGGCGTACATCCCGCTGCGTCACAACCACCCGGGCGCGGCCGAACAACTCGCGGCCGACATCGTGTTCGCGCGGCTGAAGCCGTGGCTGGAGAACCCCGAGGCGATCAAGCTCGGCCAGAACATCAAGTACGACACGCACGTGTTCGCGAACGTCGGCATCACGGTGCGCGGCTACCGGCACGACACGCTGCTGCAAAGCTACGTGCTGGAGGCGCACCGGCCGCACAACCTCGAAAGCCTGGCCGACCGGCATCTGGACCGCAAGGGCCTGAGCTACGAGGATGTGTGCGGCAAGGGCGCGAACCAGATCCCGTTCTCGCAGGTCGACATCGCCCGCGCGACCGAGTACTCGGGCGAGGACAGCGACATGACGCTGCACGTGCACCGCGCGCTGTGGCCGCGCATCGCGGCCGAGCCGGGGCTGAATCGGGTCTATGCCGAGATCGAGCTGCCGACCAGCGAGGTGCTC
>DATCSE010000035.1:0-4768 GCA_036568605.1 Burkholderiaceae bacterium
GCGAGCAGCAGGTTGCGCAGGATGTCCCAGAGCGAGAAGTCGACCATGTGCTCAGCGTCCGAACAGCAGCCGCGGTCCGAGCCAGTTCAGCAGGCGGCGCAGTGCGATCGCGAGCAGCAGGTACAGCAGCATCGCGATGAAGGTGGCCTCGAACGCGCGGAAGTTGCGCGAGTGGATCAGGTTGGAGGCGTACGAGAGTTCGGGCGTCGAGATCTGCCCGCACACGGCCGAGCCCAGCATCACGATGATGATCTGGCTGACCAGCGCCGGCCACACGCGCTTCAGCGACGGCGGCAGCACGATGCGCGTGAACACCTGCATCTCGGTCAGTGCGAGGCTGCGCCCGGCCTCGATCTGGCCGCGCGGCGTCGCGGCGATGCCGGCGCGCACGATCTCGCAGGCGTAGGCACCGAGGTTGACCACCATCGCGATCACCGACGCGGTCTCGGCCGAGAGCTTCACGCCCAGTCCCGGCAGCCCGAAGAACACGAAGAACAGCTGCACGATGAACGGCGTGTTGCGGATCAGCTCGACATACGCGCCGACGATCGCGCGCAGCCACGCCGTGCCATGCAGCCGTGCCCAGGCGCAGGCGATGCCCAGCGCGACGCCGGCCGTCGCCGAGACGGCGGTCAGCACGACGGTCACGCCCACGCCCTTGGCGAGGAGCGGCCATTCGGCGAGCACCGCGCCGAAGTCGAACGAGATCATGCGATCGGACGATGCAGACGGATCAGGGCAGCTCGCCGAGCGGGCGGCCCAGCCACTTCAGCGACAGCTTGTTCAGCTCGCCGCTCTTCTTCGCCTCGGCGATGATCTCGTTGACCTTCGCGCGCAGCTTGTCCTCGCCCTTGGCGACGCCGATGTAGTTCGGCGAGTCCTTCAGCAGCAGCTTGAACTCGGTGTTGAGCTGCGGGTTCTTCGCCATCATGTTGCCGGCCACCGAGGCGCCGACCGCGATCAGCTGCACCTGGCCCGAGACGTAGGCCGAGATCGTCGCGTTGATGTCCTCGAAGCGCTTGACGTCGGTGCTGGGCGGCTGGATCTTGCCGAGCTCCTGGTCTTCCATCGCGCCGCGGGTCACGCCGACGGTCTTGCCGGCAAGGTCGGCCGGCGACTTCACCGCGACGGTCTTCGGCCCGAACACGGCCTGGAAGAACGGCGAGTAGGCGTTCGTGAAGTCGATGACCTTCTCGCGCTCGGGGTTCTTGCCCAGCGTCGAGATCACCAGGTCGGCCTTCTTGGTCTGCAGGTACGGGATGCGGTTCCCGCTGGTCACCGGCACCAGCTCGGCCTTGACGCCCAGCTTCGCGGCGATCAGGTTGGCCATGTCCACGTCCAGCCCCTGCGGCTGCAGGTCGGTGCCGACGAAGCCGTACGGCGCCGAGTCGGTCGGGATCGCGATCGAGATGCTTTTCTTCGCGAGGATTTCGTCGAGCGCGTTCTGCGCCAGCGCCGGCGCGGCCGACAGCACGCCGGCGGCCACGGCCGAGGCGACGAACAGGGATTTCAGGAACGAGCGGGGAGTCATCGGTCTTTGTCCTAGGGAATCAGAGTCACCGGAAGACCGATGCAAGCTTCGTGCCTCACCGCCCCGATCCGGTGCGTCGGATTTCTCGCGGACGCCTCAAAAGCGCGACGGCAGCGGCTCGCGCAACCGCATCAGCGTGCGCTGCAGCACCTTGGCGTCGGAGCTGGCCCGGTGGCGCTGCAGCCGCATCTCCTGGGTGACCTGGCGCTTCAGCACGTCCCAGTACGCGAGTTCGCGCTCGCTCAGCAGCACGCGCAGGTTCTCGAGGCGGAAGGTCGGCGTCAATCCGGCGGCCTCGAACAGCGTCGCCAGCCAGGTGTAGTCGTGGGCCCAGCCGTCGCAGTACATCACCTGGCCCTCGAGGCGCTCGTTCAGGTGGCGCGCGACCTCGCCGACCTCGCGGCCGTTCGACTGCACGGCGGCCTGGGGGATGCGGTGCACGCGTTCGGCGGCCGGGTCCCAGTGGGTCCAGTCCGGCATCGGGCGGATCAGGCTGCAGTAGGTCTGTCCGTCCGACAGCACGTAGCCGACCTCGATCGGGTAGCTGTCGCGGCCGAACCCGGACGCCTCCATGTCGAGCACGGCCGGCGGAGGCGGCGCGTTCTCGTCGAGGTTGGCGTAGAAGCTGTCCCACTGCGACGACATGCACACAAGCATAGGCCAGCGCGGCGCGCTGCGCGAGCCCATGTTTCTTGGGGTGTGCGATGGCGTCGCCTATGCGACAGCGGCTGCGGGTTCCCGCGGTTGGTCGGGCGGGTCCGCTGCGCTATACCTCGTGATCGCCTTGCCTTGGCGAACCCGCCGGAGTTTTCCTTGACGACGACCACCGACACCTCGACGACCCTCCCGCCGCGCCCGCATCACAAGATCTGGCCGAAGCGGCTTCCGCGCGAGCTCTCCATCCCCGACACCACGCTGTACTTCAACCTCGAGGTGTCGGCCAAGCGCTTCCCGGACAAGCCGGCGTACCTGTTCTTCGGCCGTGCGCTGACCTACGGTCAGCTGAAGGCCCAGGCCGAGGCGCTGGCCGGCTGGCTGCAGAGCGTGGGCGTCGGTGCAGGCGACCGGGTCGCGATCTTCATGCAGAACTGCCCGCAGTTCGCGGCGGCCTACTACGGCGTGCAGCGGGCGAACGCGGTGGTCGTGCCGGTCAACCCGATGAACAAGGCCGACGAGTTCCAGCACTACATCGTCGACCCGCAGACCCAGGTCGTGATCTGCAGCGCCGATCTCGCGGGCATCGTCGCGAGCGCGAACGCCGCGGTGCCGGAGGCGCAGCGGCTGCGCGCCATCCTCGTGACCCGCTACAGCGACGCGATGCCCGAGGGCCCGCTCGCCCCCGACGATGCGCCGTCCGAGGCGATCGCGGCGTGGCTGCGCAGCGAGCCGCCGCTGCCCGAGGGCGCCACCCGCTGGACCGATGCGCTCGCCCTCGAGCTCGCGCCCGGTCCGCAGACCGCCCGGCCCGACGACCTCGCGATGCTGCCGTACACCTCCGGCACCACCGGCTCGCCCAAGGGCTGCATCCACACCCACCGCACGCTGATGGCCAACGTCAGCGGCGGCGGGCTGTGGAGCAGCGCGAGCCCCGAGACCGTGAGCCTCGCCGTCGTGCCGATGTTCCACATCACCGGCATGCTGTACTACGTGCTCGGCAACATCGCGATCGGCTGCACCAGCGTGATCCTGCCGCGCTGGGACCGGGAACTCGCCGGCCGGCTGATCTCGAAGTACCGGATCACGCATTGGACCTGCATCCCGACGATGATCATCGACCTGTTCGGCAGCCCGAACTACAAGAGCTTCGACCTGAGCAGCCTTGCCTACCTCAGCGGCGGCGGCGCGGCGATGCCGCAGGCCGTCGCGCAGCGCCTGCTGGACGAGTTCGGGCTGACCTTCGCCGAGGGCTACGGCCTGACCGAGACCGCTGCGCCCACGCACGCGAACCTGCCCGAGCGCGCCAAGCTGCAGTGCCTGGGCATCCCGATCTTCGGCGTCGACTCGCGCGTGGTGGACCCGATCACGCTGCAGGAGCTGCCGCCCGGCGAAGTCGGCGAGATCATCACGCGCGGGCCGATGGTGTTCAAGGGCTACTGGGGCCATCCGGACGCGACCGAGGCCGCGTTCGTGCAGTTCGAAGGCCATCGGTTCTTCCGCACCGGCGACCTGGGCTACATGGACGAAGAAGGCTACTTCTTCATGACCGACCGGCTCAAGCGCATGGTCAACGCGAGCGGCTACAAGGTCTGGCCGGCCGAGGTCGAGATGCTGCTGTACAAGCACCCGGCGGTGCAGGAGGCCTGCATCATCGCGGCACGCGACGCGTACCGCGGCGAGACGGTCAAGGCGGTGGTCGTGCTGCGTGCCGAAGCCAAAGGCAAGACCGCGGCCGAGGACATCATGGCGTGGGCGCGCGACCACATGGCCGCGTACAAGGTTCCCAAGCTCGTCGAGTTCGTCGATGCCTTGCCGAAGTCCGGCTCGGGCAAGGTGATGTGGCGGCTGCTGCAGGATCGTGAGCAGCAGCGAGAGGCGACGGCTACAGCTTCGGGATCCGGATCCGGCTGATCATCAGCGAGCCCGACAACGCGAACATCAGCACCAGCGGGTGCAGCTTGTAGCCCGCGACGCGCACCATGCCGAACCACAGCTGGTCGCCGACGGCGCCTTGCCAGGCGGCGACCGCCAGCACGATCACCAGCAGCAGCGAGGTCGGGATCGGCGTGCCTTCGAAGTAGGTGACCTTGCCGGTCTCGGCCGACATGCGCTCGGCGGTGATGTTGTAGCGCGCCAGCCGCGAGACGCCGCAGGCGACGAAGAAGCCCAGCACGATGCGGTCGTACAGGCCTTGCATGCCGCAGGCATACGCGATCGCCGCCGGGGCGACGCCGAACGAGATCACGTCGGCCAGCGAATCGAGCTCGCGGCCCATCGCCGAAGTGCGCTGACGCCAGCGCGCGATGCGGCCGTCGAGCACGTCGAACAGCAGCGCGAGCGGGATCAGCGCGCAGGCGAGCAGCAGGTGGAACACCGCCTTGGTCTGCAAGTACGACATCACCGAGAAGAGCGCGCCGACGCCGCAAATGGCATTGGCCAGCGTGAACCAGTCGGCGAGGTGGAACTCGCGGATCATCGAGAAGGGTTTGGGTCGGCTCATGTGGCGAGGATAGGCGATGCGCGCCAATCCCCCGTTCGCCCTGAGCTTGGCGAAGGGCTGTATCGAGAATCGCGCTGGCT
>DATCSE010000036.1:0-6618 GCA_036568605.1 Burkholderiaceae bacterium
CATAGGTCGACTGGGCATTCCAGTACACCCACACCGCGATCGTGAAGTCGCCGAGGTCGGCGAACACGCCGCTGGGCAACGCGAGGTAGCCGCTCTTGCCGTCGAGCGCCATCGCATGGCTGCCGCTGCTGCGGCCGTCGCCCCAGCTCGCGCCGCCGGCGAGCGTGCCCGTCATGCCGTGGCCGCTCGCGTCGTTCGCGGTCGTGCCGCTGCTCGCATTCAACGTCAGTTGTGCGCGCAACTCGGTCGGCAGCGCGACGCGGACCACATTCGACGCGGCGGTTTCGCCGCTGCTGTCGATCGCGGTGACGGTGTAGTACCACACGCCGTCGCCCGGCGCGTCGGTGTACGTGCGCGGGTCGGTGACGCTTGCAAGCTGCGTGAACGGGCCGCTGGCCGATGTGCCGCGCTTGACGTTGTAGCTCGTCGCATAGGCGCTGCCCCACCACGACAGCAGCACCTGGCCCGCAGTCGGATACGCCGTGAGCCCGCTGGGCGGCGTGCCCGCGGCGATCGGGTCGCGGCTGAAGGTCAGCGTGCCGAAGCTGGGCTGGTCGCCGCCCCATTCGCTGCGTTCGGGCCGTATCTGCGCGGCGATTGTCGAAACGAACGGTGCGGCCAAGCCTTTGCGGTTGACGTAGTGGTTGTAGATCACTTCCCAGCACGGCCGCAGGTTCGGCTGGCCGGCTGTCGACAGCGCGGTGAACGTGCCCTGCCGGTTCACGTAGGTCGAGAACGGCAGCGTGTAGTAGGCGCCGCTCGTATCCTGCAGGTTGGCCTTCGCGACGTACTCGGCGCCGGCGAGGAAGCGGTTGTTCGAATAGCCATACAGGTCGTCGCCCTGGTTCCAGGCCATCTCGCACAGCAGCCCGGTCAGCGCCATGCCCAGCGTCGAGTGACCCTGGTCGCGGGCGGTCTCCTGCCACTGCCCGAGGTGGCCTGGGTGCAGGTAGTACACGTTGTGCGCCGCCGCGCCGTTGCCGCGGCCGCTCTTGTAGTAGGCGATCGCCTCGTCGTAGAGGTCGGGCCGGTCGCACAGCACGCCCACCGCGAGCACGCAGCAGATCGCGCACAGGTCCCAGTTGGCCCAGTAGTTCGTGATGTTCGAGCCGTTGTGGTTGATCAGGAAGTCATGGCTCATCGGATAGAAGACCGTGAGCAGCAGGTTCTGGAAGGCCGCGAAGTCCTCCGCCTTCCAGCCGCTGTAGGTCCGCATGATCTCGGCGGCGTTGGCCCACTGGTAGCCGTAGAGGCCGGCGGCGAGGAAGCGGTCCGAGTTGCCGGTCAGCGTCTTCATCGTCGACGACCAGGCGTTGAGGAACTTGACCGCCTGGTCGGCATACGCGGTGTCCCGCGAGACCTTCCATCGCACCGCGTACTGGTAGGCGCGCTCCAGGTCCTCGACCATCGTGCGGAAGTTTTCGCCGTCGCCGCCGCGGACCACGGTTTCCAGAGGGTTGGGCACGGAGGAGAGATTCGCACGCGAGCTCGATTTCAGCGCGTCCCATCCGGCGGCCCACGGCTGCGCGCCCGCATCGGTCTTCGCGCGCATGCGGGTGAAGTCGGCATCGGTGTGCATCAGGCCGGGGTGCAAGAAGGTGCGTGCGGTCGATGCCGTGGTCGTGGTGGTGGCCGCGTTTGCCGAGTCGGCGCTGCTGGTCGTCGAGGCCTCGGCGGTGGTGGCGCTGCTCGTGCCGCCGGACGCATCGCCGGCAGTGCTGCTGCCTTGCCCGCATCCCGCCAGCAGCAGCGGCGCGCTGCCCAACCCGAGCAGCAGCATGCGCCGCTGCACGTCCAGAGCCTGCGCGAGGGCGGCGTTCGTGTCGTGGGTACTGCTCATCGATGACCTCATGCAATGTTGTTCGTTCGTGTGCCGGCGGCGGATGCGCACGACTTGGCACGAGTGAAGCGAACGGTCGCAGGGGCTCTGCCCATTTTTGTCAGACCCGCCGACCCCGCCGGTGCGCGTTGCGCCTTCGAGGTCGAAAAACGTCAGGTCCGAGCCGGATCGGCCGCCACGGGTTGCCCGTTCGCGCCGTGCAGCGCGTCGTTTCGCACGGGTGACACGCGCATGCAACTCATGGACCCACCCGGCCGAGCCAGGCCTGCAACGTCTGTTTCACATGTTGGACCGTTCAGGGATGCCTCGCACCTGCGCATCCGGCGATGATTCGGCTTCGCCAAAAAATGGGGAGAACCGCATGCTCCGGTACTTGCGCCTTCTGGTCGTCGCCGCGATGACCCTGCACCTCGGCGCCGTGATGGCCGACGACCTGCGAAGAGCGCGGCCGACGAAGGTCATCCTCGACACCGACTTCAACACGATAGGCGACGACGGTCAGGTGCTCGCGATGGCCGCGCAGCTGCAGGCGCGCGGCGCGCTCGAGCTGCTGGGCGTGACCGTCGCGTCGGGCAACCAGTGGCTGAACCAGGGCGTCTCCGATGCGCTGAAGGCGGTCGAGCGCCTGGGCATCGAGAATCGCGTGAAGGTCTATGCAGGCGCGCCGTATCCGCTGCTGCACGACGACAAGTCGTACCTGCTGCAGCAGATCGTGGTCGGCGCGCCGGTCGACTACGTCGGCGCGTTCGCGAGCGTGCCGACGGATCGCCTGGTGCCGCCGCCCGACGGCTTCGCCACGCACACGCGAGCCGCCGAACAGAACGCGGTCGACTTCATCATCGAGACCGTGCACCGCCATCCGCACGAGGTGACCATCCTCGAGATCGCGCCGCCGACCAACCTCGCACTGGCGATCCGCAAGGACCCGAGCATCGTCCCGCTGATAGCCCAGATCGTCACGATGGCCGGCCAGGTCTACGTACCGGGCAACGCTTACCTCGACACCGCCGAGTTCAACTGGTGGTTCGACCCGGAAGCCACACAGGTCGTGCTGCGTGCCGCGATTCCGCACTACGTGATCCCGCTGGACTGCACCAACACCTTGCCGCTGACGAAGGAGGTCTACCTGCAGATCGCGCAGCACCAGCCGCAGACCGCGATCACGCGCCTGTTCCGCGACGAGTACGCGCCGTTCTTCGGATCCGGTCCGCCGCCCTACACGCCGTACATCTTCGACACGACGGCGCTCGCGTTCCTCGTCGACCCGACGCTCGCGACCGACGTGCGCGACCTGTGGCTGGACGTCAGCACGACCTTCGATCGGAACTACGGCAAGTCCGTCGTCTATGCCGCCGATCCGTACCCGGCGATCCAGCTGCTGCCGCGATCCAAGGTCGTGTTCCGGCTCGACAACGCGCGCTTCCAGGCGCTGTACGTCGACCTGCTGACGAGCCCGGTGCCGGTTCGCGGCGGCGGCCCGCGCTGACCGGTCGATCCGCACGCGCTACGTCGCGCCGCGCGCGATCTGCGCCGCGTACAACGCGCGCACGGTCGCGATCGTGTCGGCCTCGTCGGCGCGCTTGTCGTGCCGGTAGCCCTTGACGCGCGCGAAGCGCAGCGCCAGGCCGCCGGGGTACTGCGGGCTCTCCTGCAGGTCGTTGAACGCGATCTCGACCACCAGCTCGGGCCGCACGTGGACGGTGTACGCGTCGCGCGTCAGCTCGCGCGCCAGCAGCTCGTGCGTCTGCCACTCGAGCAGCGCATCGGTCATGCCCTTGAAGGTCTTGCCCAGCATCACCCAGCCGCCCGCCTCGTCGCGTGCGCCCAGGTGCAGGTTCGACAGCCAGCCGCGCCGGCGCCCGTGGCCCCATTCGGCCGCGAGCACGACCAGGTCCAGCGTGTGCGCGCGCTTGACCTTGAGCCAGCTCGCGCCGCGGCTGCCCGCTTCGTACGCCGCATCCAGCGCTTTCGCCATCACGCCTTCGTGGCCGCGCGCCAGCGCGTCGGCGTAGAAGTCCTCGGCCGCCGCGACATCGGCCGTGATCAGGCGCGGGATCGCCAGCGCCGCCGGCAGCGCGGCGGCCAACGCATCGAAGCGCTCCTGCGCCGGCCGGTCGACCAGCGACGTGCCGTCGCGGTACAGGCAGTCGAAGAAGTAGACCGCGAGCGGCAGCTCGGCGCGCATGCGAGCGACCTCGAGCTTGCGGCCGAAGCGCCGCATCGTGACCTGGAACGGCAGCGGCGCGCCGCCCGCCGCGAGCGCGACGGCCTCGCCATCGAGGATCAGCTCGCGGGCCGGCAGTGCCTGCAGCGCCTCGACGATCTCCGGCACCGAGGCGGTCACGTCGTTCAGGTTGCGCGTGTAGACCGTGATCTCGTCGCCCGCCTTGTGCACCTGCACGCGTGCGCCGTCGATCTTCCAGTCGAGCGCCGCGGTGCCCAGCCGCGACATCGCATCAGCGATGTCGTCGGCCGGCTGCGCGAGCATGGGCTGCAACGGCCGGTGCAGCGCGATCGCATAGCGCGCGAGCCCGGCGCTGCCTTCGGTCAGCGCGACGCGCGCGACCAGTCCCAGTTCGCCGGCGAACATCGCGGCGCGGCGCACCTCGGCCACCGGCAGCCCGGCGGCCGCCGCGATCGCATCGACCATCACGCCCTCGAGCGCGCCCTGGCGCAGCTCGCCGATCAGCAGGCGCAGCAGGAAGTCCTGCTCGGCCGCCGTGGCGCGAGCGAACAACGCCTGCAACTGCGCGCTGCGTTGCGCAGCCGAACCCTTGCCGGTGGTGGTCGCGATGCGCTCGAGTGCGGCATCGACCTCGCGCACCGCCAGCACCGGCTGCTCGGCATGCGGCCCGCGCGCCGCTGCCAGCGTGGCATAACCCAGGCCGATCCGGCCCTGGCGCGTCTCGCCGGACAGGTACGCGACCGCGATCTCGACCTCGTCGGCCGCCGCGCCGCGCAGGCAGCCGGCAATCGCGTCGCGCTTGGCCAGCCGGCTGCTCGTGCGCGCGACGGTGGCGGAGGCCTCGACGACGGTGGCGAGCAAGGTGGTGGCCATCGGCCGATGTGCAGGAGAGCGTGTGCCGATGCGCGGTGTCAGAAGTCGGACGTCCAGCCGACTGCCACGGCATAGCGCGGAACCAGCTGAATGCCGTTGACCTTCTGATAGATGGGCAACTGCAGGTATGCGTACAGCGTCGATGCATGGCCGACGCCGACGGTTACCCCTGGGCTCAGATCCACAGTCGTCGAGCCCGAGTTCTCGGGTTCGGCTTGCTCACCCGAGTCGCGCGATTTGTGTCGCAGGTTCACCTGCAGCACCGTACCCAGCGTCGGCGAATACGCATGCGACCAGCCGGCCGCCACCTCCACGCGTCGCCCTGGCTTGAACTCCTCGCGCGAGTTCAGTGCCTGCGTCAGGCCAAGCTGCCCGATCAGCGCGTCGACGCCACCGATCGCTTTGCGTCCAGCGACTCCTAGCACGAGGTCGGTTGTTCCGGTGCCCGGCTGTAGTGCGCGCTCGGCCCGGCTGCCGTCGCCGTTGGTGACCTTGGTCGTCCCGGTGGGCAGCTTCAGGCCGCCGAAAACCGCATATGACAGCGAGGTATCGGCACTCGCGAACTGGCGCCGTGCGATCGCCTGGACGTCGCCCAGCCGCGTAAAACGCCACTGCTCCGGCAGCGTCAACTCGCCGGTCTCCTCGTCGACCATGTCATGCAGGTGATCGCGCCGCACGATCGGGACACGCAGGGTGAACGACCAGTCGGCGTTGAAGCCGTAGGTCAGGCTGGTCAGCAGGTTCAGGTTCTTCGTGCGGCGCTCAATCGCTTCCTCGCCGGTGACTTCGCTGGCGTCCAGGTTGTGCGTGCTGCTGCGCAAGCGGTCTTGCGTGACGGCCTCGAGCCGTACATCGGCGCTCCATCCGAGATGCGCTTCGCCGGTACCTTGTGCATAGCGGTCGGTCATCAAGGTGCAGAAGGCCGAGCCGCAGGAGGCGCGTGCCGCGACAGCGACACCGAGCGAGCCGATCGCAAAGAGAATTGCCTCAAGCATGCGCATGCTCATGAAGATCTCCTTTGGTGAACTGAAGTGAAGGTGGAGAGGCCCGGCCTCGTGAAGCTTTCGTTGACCGGCACGTCCCCGGTCGCGCCAGCGCAACCAGCCGGCGATTGCCAGGCGAAGAGGCTGACCCGGCACAACAGCGTGGGACTGGCTGGGTACTTCGTCATGAAGGTTCGTCGATTCGGCGAATCAGTCGTCGAAGTGTGACCTTACACGTCCGCGCAGGCGTCGTGAGTGGCGCGGTTGCGCGCCGACCCACGCGTGGGGCGTGAGCGGTGCGGTCAGGAAGGCGAGCGGGACTTCATCGCCAAGGCTGGCGATCCGCTGCACAGTGACCGAGGTGGCCACGCCGATCGAGTGAGCGTGCAGACCTCGTCTCGCGCTCACCGCTTGCAGGCCGCGTGCCGTCAGCTTCGACTTGAGGTACTCTGGAGGTTCCTTAGCAACCACGAAAGGAGGTGATATGTCTTCAATCTCTTGGTCCGAGAGAGACCTCCCTACGTGACGTAGCCAAGGTCTCGACCAGACCCGCGGCCGCTCCCACTCATGGTGGGCAGCGCCCGCGTCATTTCTGCGCCGGCTCAGCCGTGCGCGCAGCAGCCCGAACCCGCCGCCGGCTGCGGCTCGTAGCGGTCGTGGTGGCGCACCCACTCCATCTTGTAGTCGACGTCGCGCTCGTCGCGCCCCTTGGGCACGAGGTCCAGCAGGTTGTAGGT
>DATCSE010000037.1:0-16317 GCA_036568605.1 Burkholderiaceae bacterium
GTTGACCATCAAGGTGCCCGGCAGACCATCGGGCAGCTCCGGCGCAGGCCGCTCCAACGCATCGCCGCCGTTGAACGTGATCGCCGCTTCGACACCCGCGCGCTGCGCGTTGCGGCGCGCGAAGTCGACCATGCGAAACGACAGGTCGCTCGCGTAGATCGGCACCGCGCTCGGACGGATGCGCGCCTGCGCATGGCTGCGCAGGCGCTGCAGCTCGGCGCGCATGGCGGCGTCGGCGAACGGCAGCAGCCGCTCGAACGCGAAGCGCCGCTTCAGGCCGGGTGCGATGTCGCAGGCGATCTGCGCGGCTTCGATCGCGATCGTGCCCGAGCCGCAGCACGGGTCGTGCAGCGCGCCGCCGGCCTCCGGCGTCCCGCGCCAGCCGGCCGCCGCGAGCATCGCGGCGGCCAGTGTTTCCTTCAACGGCGCATCGCCCTTGTCGGCGCGCCAGCCGCGCTTGAACAGCGATTCGCCGGAGCTGTCGACATACAGCGTGGCCTCGGTCGCGCCGGCGTGCAGCACGATGGGCAGATCGGGATGCTGCGTGGCGACGTTCGGGCGTTCGCCTTCGGTATCGCGCAGCAGGTCGCAGACCGCATCCTTCACGCGCAGCGCCGCGAAGTTCAGGCTTTTCAACGGGCTGGCCTTCGCGGTCGTGTCGACACGCAGCGTGTGCTGCGGCGTGATCCACTGGTCCCACGCGACGCTGCGGGCGAGCTCGTACAGGTCGTGCTCGTGCGCATAGGGCCCATGCGCGACCTCCACCAGCACGCGCTGTGCGAGGCGGCTCTCGAGGTTCAGCACCATCACCTCGTGCGGATCGCCTTCGAGCGCGACGCCGCCGCGCGCTTCGTGCACCTCGGCATCCGGCAGGATGCGCCGCACCTCGTCGGCGAGCAGCGCTTCGACGCCCGCCGCGCACGGCAGGAATAGCGGCAGACTCATGACAGCCCCTCGCCCGCGGAGTACCGCGGTCGATCCCCTGGGGCCACCATGGGCCCCTTCGTGGCCCTTGGGATGCGGACCGCCGAGGGCCACGAAGTGGGCCTCTTCGTGGCCCACGGAGCGGCCCAGCGCTCGGTCCGCGCCATGAATCAAAGCGCCTTGCGCAGCTGCGTCGGCGCGATCTTCAGCGCGTCGCGGTACTTCGCGACGGTGCGCCGTGCGACCTGGATGCCCTGCTCGTCCAGCATCTGCGAGATCTGGCTGTCGCTCAGAGGTTTGGCCGGATTCTCGGCCGCGACGATCTGCTTGATCAGCGCGCGCACCGCGGTGCTGGACGCGTTGCCGCCGGCCTCTGTGTTCAGCGAGCTGCCGAAGAAGTACTTCAGCTCGAAGGTGCCGAACGGCGTGGCCATGTACTTCGCCGTGGTCACGCGCGAGATCGTCGATTCGTGCAGCCCGAGCTCGTCGGCGATCTCGCGCAGCACCAGCGGCTTCATCGCGATCGCGCCGTGCGTGAAGAAGTTCTTCTGGCGCTCGACGATCGCCTGCGAGACGCGCTGGATGGTCTCGAAGCGCTGCAGGATGTTCTTCATGAACCAGCGCGCTTCCTGCAGCCGCGAGTTCAGCCCGGCGCTCGCGCCGTTCGCATCGCCGCCGCGCGGACCGCGCTGCTGGCGCAGCGCGTTCGCGTACAGGTCGTTGATGCGCAGTTTGGGCATCACGTCGGGGTTCAGCGTGACCTTCCAGCCGCGCCCGGACTTCTGCACGATCACGTCGGGCACGACGATGTTGGCCTCGGCGCGCGCGAACTGGCGTCCGGGCTTGGGCTCTAGGCAGACGATCAGCGCCTGGGCCTCGCGCAGCAGCTCGTCGTCGGCGCCCGTCGCCGCCATCAGCTTCTTCAGGTCGCGCTTGGCGAGCAGCTCCAGGTGCTGCTTGCAGATGATGATCGCGATCATCTGCGCCTCGCTGCGCGGCAGCGCGCGCAGCTGCAGCACCAGGCATTCGCCGAGGTCGCGGGCGCCGACGCCGGTCGGCTCCATGCTCTGCAGCCAGCGCAACCCGCATTGCAGCCGCGCGAGCAGCTCCTCGCGCTCTTCGGCGCCGGCCGCGCCGGCGGTGTCGACAAGCTGCGCCGCGATCTCCTCGAGCGGGTCGGCCAGGTAGCCGTCGTCGTTCAGCGATTCGATCAGCACCATCACGGCGGCCGCATCGAGCTCGGGCAGGCGCATGCCGGAGAGCTGCTCGCGCAGATGGTCCTGCAATGAAGGCAGCGCGGTGTCGCGGTCCTGGCCGTCGAACTCGTCGCTGTCGCCGGAGGCGGACTTGCCGGGGGTCTCGCGGATGCCGTCGAAGTCGTCGCGCTCGGTGCCGTTTTCCCAGTCGTCGCGTTCGGTCGCGCCGTATTCAGCGCTGTCGAGCCCGGCGGTGTCGTCGCCGCTGTCGCCGGCTTCGCTCGCGGATTCGGCACGCTCGGTCTCGCGCTCGGCGGCGCGCTCGCTAGGCAGCAGCCGCTCGACCATGGGTTCGCTGGCCGGGCCCGCGTCGTCCTCGACCTCGAGGAACGGGTTCTGCTCGAGCATCTGCTCGACTTCCTGGTGCAGTTCGAGCGTCGACAACTGCAGCAGCCGGATGGACTGCTGCAGCTGCGGCGTCAGCGCGAGGTGCTGCGAGAGCCTGAACTGCAGAGTGGGCTTCATGCGTCGATCTCGTGACTGCGCGCCGCAGCGCCGGGCCGCTCCCAAGCGGCGGCGCGACCCCCGCGGGGGGTCGGTTCACCGAAGGTGGACCGGGGGGTAGTCATGTCACATGCGGAAGTGTTCGCCTAGGTAGACCTTGCGCACGTCCGGGTTGTCGACGATCTCGGTCGGCGTCCCCTCAGCGAGCACGCGGCCCTCGCTGATGATGTAGGCGCGGTCGCAGATGCCCAGGGTCTCGCGCACGTTGTGGTCGGTGATCAGCACGCCGATGCCGCGCGCCTTCAGAAAACCGATGATGCGCTGGATCTCGATCACCGCGATCGGGTCGACGCCCGCGAACGGCTCGTCGAGCAAGATGAAGCGCGGCTGCGTCGCCAGCGCACGCGCGATCTCGACGCGGCGACGCTCGCCGCCCGACAGCGCCGGTGCCGGCGAGTCGCGCAGACGCTCGATCGAGAGGTCGCGCAGCAAGCCGTCGAGCAGCTGCTCGATCCGCGCGTTCTTCAGCGGCTTGCCGTCGGGCCCGATCTGCAGCTCGAGCACGGCGCGGATGTTCTCCTCGACCGTGAGCTTGCGGAAGATCGACGCCTCCTGCGGCAGGTACGACAGGCCCAGGCGCGAGCGCTGGTGGATCGGCATGCGCTCGACGCGCCGGCCGGAGATGCTGATCGTGCCGGCATCGGCCCGGACCAGGCCGACGATCATGTAGAAGCTGGTGGTCTTGCCGGCGCCGTTCGGCCCGAGCAGGCCGACGACCTCGCCGCTGTCGACCGCGAGGCGCACATCCTTGACGACCTTGCGCACGCCGTAAGACTTCTGCAGCCCAGCGGCCTCGAGGCGGTGCGCCGGGGCCACCGCGTCGGCGAGCACGGCGCTCATCGCGTCGCTCCAGAGGCCGGCGGCGGCGGTGTCAGCTCCGGGCTGGTCTTCAGCGCCGGCGCCGGCTGCGACGCGGAGCGTGCCGCTTCGGCCGCTGCCTCCGAGCCTTCGCGCGGAGTCAGCGTCACGTGCACTCGCCCGGTCGGGCTCGCCGCAGTCGGCGCCGGGCCGCCCGAGAAGCTCCACACCTGGGTCGTGCCGTCGTAGGCGATCTGGTTGCCGCGAACCTCGTCGGCGACCGCCACGCCGCGCAGGCGCCGCAGGATCGCGTTGTTGATGAACTTGACCGTGTCGGTGCGGGCGTCGTACTCGAGCCGGTCGGCCTCGCCCTCGATGTACTCGTCACCCTCGCCGTCGCGCTTCTGGCGGTAGGTGGCCGGGCGGCCGGGGACGCCGAACGCCACCGCGGTGTCATAACCGGCCTCGGTCTGGCGCCACTGCACGCGGTCGGCGTGCATCAGGATCGTGCCCTTGGTGATCACGATGTTGCCCTTCAGCTCGCCGAAGCGGTTCAGCTGGTCCAGCTTGCCGCCGGCGTCCGAGCTGATGTTCATCTCCTTCAGCCTATCGGCCCGCTCGGCCTGCGCCGGGGCCGCGGCCAGCGACGCCGCCAGCACGCCGACGGCCGCCGCGAGCCGGTGTCGCCGGCGGAGGAGGGGGGTCGCGCGAGCCGCGTGGGAGGGGAGGTACAGCATGGAGGGCATGAAACTTGCAGATCATTCTAGCCCACGGATTTTTGCGTGGGTGAGACCGTTTTGGCGGTCGCCGGCGCGGCTCGTGCAAAGCTGCGTCCGGTCGTCAGCGGCACTGCGTCGGTGCAGTGCCGGCAACCCCATTTTCCCTCCCGAACCGCGGCGTCGCCAGCCGCGAACTCGCTGACCGGACGAGGGCAGAGACCGACGGCGCCGTCAGGCGCCGCCGCCCTTGCGCACGCGATCGATCAGGAAGTTCGCGACCAGCAGCGAGCGTTCGTTCGAGCCGGCCAGCGGCCCCGAGGTGTAGTAGCGGCCCTGCACGCCCAGCGCCGGCACGCCGTCGATCTTGTACGCGTTGGCGAGCGCCGTCGCCTGGCGCACCTTGGTCTGCACGCCGAACGAGTCGTAGGCCTCGGTGAACTTCGCCGTGTCGATCCCGTTCGCAGCCATGAACGTGGTGATCTCGGGCAGCTTGTCGAGTCGCAGGCGCTGCTGGTGGATCGCGTAGAAGACCTTGCGGTGCATGGCCGCCAGCGCGTCCAGGCTCTCGAGCGCGTAGAAGATGCGCTGGTGCGGCTCCCAGGCCGCGCTGAATGCCGCCGGCACACGGCGGAACGCGACATCCGGTGCCATCGCGTTGGCCCACGCGTCCAGCGCCGGCTCGAACGCGTTGCAGTGCGGGCAGCCGTACCAGAAGAACTCGATCACCTCGATCTTCCCAGGCGCGTGGGTCGGCACCGGCGTCGTCAGGCGTACGTAATGCGTACCCTCGACCGGCTGGCTCTGCTGGGCGTGCGCCGGCGGCGTGAACAGCGCGGCGGCGCCGCCGGCTGCGCCCACCCCGAGCAAGGAGGCTGAGACGGCGGAGAAGTGGCGGCGCTTCATAGGCAGGCGGTTCGCAGCATGTGGTTTACGGCTGGGGACAAGAGTCACCTCGGTGCACAAAGGTTCATCCCGCAGCAAGCTCGGGGCCGCCGGATGAAGCTCACTGACGCTGCACCCGCACCAGCGCCGATTCGATGCCGGCTTCGCCCAGCTTCTCCTTCGCGCTGTCGGCGTCGGTCTTGCGCTCGTAAGGTCCGAGGCGCACGCGGAACACCGTGCGGCCCGACTGCTCGCGCTCGGTCAGCTTGGCCTCCAGCCCCATCATCGCGAGGCGGGCGCGCTGCTGCTCGGCATCCTCGCTGCGGCCGAAGGCGCCGGCCTGGACGAAATAGACGAACGGATCCGTACCGGTCGCGGTCGCCAGGCCGCCGGGCGGCGTGGCCGCGGATTTGGAGGCAGCGCCCGGCGCGGGTTGGCCCGACAGGATCGCCGCAGGGTCACGCGCGCCGCCGGGTGGCGGGCTCGCCGGCGTTGTGGCCGGCGGTGTCGCCGGGACGGTGGCGATCGCCGGCGGTGGGGGCGGGTTGGTGGCAGTGGCCGGCGGCGGCGATGTCACGGTGCCGCTCGCGGCGGCATTGGGCTTGGCCGGGTTCTTGCCGTACAGCGGGCTGTTCGGGTCCCAGTTCTTGTTCTTCTCCGCCTCGGCCGCGTCCTGGCTGGGCGTGCGCTGCGGGACCTTGTTGACGAACGGGATCGGCACCTTCGTGACGTACAGCGCAACGCCCAGCGCCAGCGCGAGGCCGATCAGCAGGCCGATGATCAGGCCCACCGCAAAGCCGCCGCGTTGCCCCTCGTGGCCGCCACGGGGCGAGGGTTGCCGTTGTCTCTTCGTGTTGCTCATGAAAGTTGGGTGGTTGCCGCGTTGCTGCTGCTGTTGTTGTCTCGGTCCATGCGGTCCGGCGCGCCGACGCCGAGCACCGCCAGGGCATTGCGGATGACCTGACGCGTCGCGACCAGCAGCGCAAGTCGCGCGCGGGTCAGCTCGGCGTCGTCGTCGACGAGGAAGCGCTCGGCCGCGTAGTAGCTGTGGAAGCTCGCGGCGACGTCGCGCAGGTAGAAGGTCAGGTCGTGCGGCGACAGGTGCGTCGCCGCGTTCGCGAGCAATTCGGGGTACTCGGCCAGCTTCAGCAGCAGCGCCGTTTCGCTGGGCGCGGTCAGGCGCGCGAGGTCGGCTTGTGCGAGCGTCGCCTCGTCGCCGCCGCGCTCGGCGAACTCGCGGATCACCGAGCAGATGCGCGCGTGCGCGTACTGCACGTAGAACACCGGGTTCTCGTCGTTGCGCTTCAGCGCGAGGTCGATGTCGAACGTGAACTCGCTGTCGGCCTTGCGGCTGAGCAGGAAGAAGCGCACCGCGTCCTTGCTGGTCCAGTCGATCAGGTCGCGCAAGGTCACGTAGCTGCCGGCGCGCTTGGAGATCTTGACCTCCTCGCCGCCCTTCATCACGGTGACCATCTTGTGCAGCACGTAGTCCGGGTAGCCCTCGGGCACGCCATGACCGGCTGCCTGCACGCCGGCGCGCACGCGTGCGATCGTGCCGTGGTGGTCGCCGCCCTGGATGTTGATGGCCTTGCGGAAGCCGCGCTCGAACTTGTTCACGTGGTACGCGACGTCCGGCACGAAGTAGGTGTACGTGCCGTCGGACTTGCGCATCACGCGGTCCTTGTCGTCGCCGTACTCGGTGGTGCGCAGCCACAGCGCGCCGCCGTCCTCGAAGGTCTTGCCGGCCGCGACCAGCCGTTGCACTGCATCGTCGACCCGGCCGCTCGAATACAGGCTGGACTCGAGGAAGTAGTGGTCGAAGCGCACGCCGAAGGCCTGCAGGTCCAGGTCCTGCTCGTGGCGCAGGTAGGCGACCGCGAACTGGCGGATGCCGTCGAGATCGTCGACGTTGCCCGATGCCGTGAATTCGCGGTCATCAGCCTTGACGGTCTTCTTCGCGGCGAAGTCGGCCGCGATGTCGGCGATGTAATCGCCGTTGTAGGCCGACTCCGGCCATTGCGCATCGCCCGGCTTGAAGCCGCGCAGCCGTGCCTGCACCGAGGCCGCGAGCGTCGCGATCTGCACGCCGGCGTCGTTGTAATAGAACTCGCGCGTGACGCGCCAGCCCTGGCTCTCGAACAGGTTGCAGATCGCGTCGCCGAGCGCGGCCTGGCGTGCGTGGCCGACGTGCAGCGGCCCGGTCGGATTGGCCGAGACGAACTCGACCAGCACACGATCGTCGCGCGACGGCTGGCGCCCGAACTGGTCGCCGGCGGCCAGCACCTCGGCAACGGTCGCTTGCTTCGCGCTGTCCTTCAGCCGCAGGTTGATGAAGCCGGGCCCGGCGATCTCGAGCGCGGCGACCCAGCGCTCGACCGCGGGCTGGCGCTTCAGCGCCTCGACCAGCGCGCTCGCGAGCTCGCGCGGATTCTTCTTCAGCGCGCGCGCCATCGCCATCGCGGCGGTGCAAGCGAGGTCGCCGTGCGAGGCGTGCTTCGGCGATTCGAAAGCGGCCGCCGCCGGCTCGCCCGGCGCATCGTTCTGGACCTGCGCCAGCGCCGCGGACAACGCGGCGAGCAGCTCCTTCTTGGCTTGGATCATGCGGTCGATTCTACGGGGCCGTCTCAGGGTCATTCGCCGGACGACGAGGGTTTGCGCCGCGCTGTAGCCCGTGTGCCCGCACAGGCGTGCGGGGCTTCACAGACGCTGGCGCTTTCCAGCGCTTTTCGACATCATCCGGCGCATTCGCCGATGCGAAGATGCGAGTCCTCGCTGTTGCAGCTTCGCGCCGGCGCGCTCATGCCCCGTCTGTCCAACCTCATGCCCGCCTCAACCGCCATGCCGTCGGCCGAGCCGGCGTTCGAGCGTTCGACCGGCTTGCCGACGCACATCGGCAAGTACCGCGTGCTGCGCCGCCTCGGCGAAGGCGCGACCGCCGAGGTCTTCCTGTGTCACGACGACTTCCAGGGGCGCGACGTCGCGATCAAGCGCGTGCGCCCGCCGGTCGCCGACGATTCCCAGGACGGGCGTTACTCCGAGCGTTTCTACGCGGCCGAGGCGGCGCTGGTCGGGCGCCTGAACCACCCGAACGTCGTGCAGCTCTACGACGCGGTGCCCGACTTGATCTCGCCGTACCTCGTGATGGAGTACGTGCCGGGCAGCACGCTGCGCCCGTACTGCCGTGCCGATCAACTGCTGCCGCTCGAGCTGATCGTCGAAATCGGCTTCAAGTGCGCGATGGCGCTCGGCTACGTGTACCGCCAGGGACTGATTCATCGCGACGTGAAGCCGGCGAACCTGCTCGCGGTGCTGAACGGTGGCGGCACGGTCGTCGACGTCAAGATCAGCGACTTCGGCAGCGTGCTGAACCTGGACTCCGAGGTCACGCAGATCTACCGCGTGGGCTCGCTCGCCTACATGTCGCCCGAGCAGCTGGACGGCAGCACGCTCGACTGCCGCGCCGACATGTACTCGCTGGGCGCCGTGCTGTACCACATGATCGCGGGCCGCCCGCCGTTCGATGCGCAAGTGCAGTCGGCGATGATGCAGCAGATCTACCACGTGCAGCCCGGTCCGCTGGCCGCGCTGCGCGCCGGCGTCACCGACGGGCTGGACGCGGTGATCCAGCGTGCGCTCGCGAAGGACCCGGCGCAGCGCTATACAAACTGGGACGAGTTCGCGCAGGCGCTGTCGGGCCTGATCACCGGCCAGCAGGTGCCGCGCGGGCATCTGCAGGGCGTGCTCGATTCGGAGCGTTTCAATCTGTTGCGCACACTGGACTTCTTCGCGAACTTCGGCGATGTCGAGCTGTGGGAAGTGGTGCACCGCGCGAAGTGGCAGCGCTTCGACTTCGGCCACGCGCTGTACCGCAAGGGCGAGGAAGGCAGCAACTTCCACATCCTCGCGCGCGGTGCGGTCGAGGTGTTCCGCGACGGCAAGAAAGTCGCGCAGCTCGGTGCCGGCACCTCGATCGGCGAGATGGCCTACCTCGCGCCCAGCCCGGACCTGAAGCGCCACAGCACCGATGTGGTCGTCACCGAAGCGGCGACGACGATCTCGTTCACGCCGGAGACGCTGGTGCAGGTCAGCCCGAACTGCCGGCATCTGTTCGACGAGGCGTTCATCAAGGTGCTGGTGCGGCGGCTGCATGCGGCGCACGAGGCGCTGGCGCATCCGCGGCGCATTCTCTGACGCTGTGTTGTCCACCGCACGACGCGGGGCCGCGTTGTGGCCTTGCTGGCGCCGCGAGACGCATGCTCCAATCGCTGCCGGCTTTGCCCCACCCGCCCGACGCACTCCAAGGAGATACGACGATGAAACGACTGATGACCGCCCTCGCCCTGTCCTGTTTCGCGCTCGCCGGCGCGCATGCTGCCGACCCCGCGGCCAGCGCGCCCATGGGCAAGCAGCAGAACAAGATGGTCGAGTGCAACAAGGACGCCGGCGACAAGAAGGGCGATGAGCGCAAGGCGTTCATGAAGACCTGCCTGAGCGACAAGAAGAAGGCGCAGCAGGAGAAGATGAAGTCCTGCAACGCCGACCCGAAGGCGAAGACGTTGAAGGGCGACGAGCGCAAGGCCTTCATGAAGGAATGCCTCAGCGCCTGACTGCCTCGCATCGATCCCGACATCGGCCCGCCGCGCGCGGGCCTTTGTTTTCTTGGCTTCCTGCTCGCGGGCTCAGGCCGCGCGGCGCCAATACGCCGGATCCCCGTAGCTGTGCTTCAGGAAGTCGATCCACAGCCGCACCCGCAGCGCCAGATGCTTCGCATGCGGGAACAGAGCGTGGATGCCGTTGGGCGGCGCCGCGTAGTCGTCGAGCACGCTGACCAGCTGGCCTGAGGCGACCTCGCGTTCGACCTCCCAGGTCGAACGCCAGGCGAGGCCCAGCCCGGCCAGGCACCAGTCGTGCAGCACCTGGCCATCGGTGCAATCGAGCCGGCCGCTGGGCCGCAGGTGGATCACCTCGCCGTCCACCGAGAACGCCCAGCCGCGGGTCTGGCTCGCGTCGCTGGACAAGGTCAGGCATTCGTGGCTCGCGAGTTCGCTCGGGTGGCGCGGCGTGCCGGCCCGTTTCAGGTAGGCAGGCGTCGCGACGCACAGCCGGCGGTTGTCGGCCAGGCGCACGCTGACCAGGCTGCTGTCGGGCAGGTCGCCGACGCGCACCGCGCAGTCGAAGCCCTCGTTGACGATGTCGACGACCCGGTCCGACAGGTTCAGCGAGATGCTGACCTCGGGATGCAGGCCCAGGAACCGCGGCACCAGCGGCGCGACATGGCGGCGCCCGAAGCCGGCCGGCGACGTGATCCGCAGGTGCCCGCTGGCCTTCACGCCGCCGGCGCTGACGCTGGCCTCGGCCGCGGCCCAGTCCGCGAGCAGGCGCTGGCAATCCTCGAGGAACGCGCTGCCTTCGTGCGTCAGCGTGATGCGCCGCGTCGTGCGCACCATCAGCTTGACGCCCAGCCGCGCCTCCAGCGCATCGATGCGCCGGCCGATCACCGCCGGCGCAACGCCCTCGGCGCTCGCCGCCGCGGTCAGGCTGCCTTTGCCTGCGACCGCGGCGAACGATTCGATCTGCTTGAGCTTGTCCATCGGGATCGGGCTCGCCGCTCGATTAGTTGTCGAATAGTCATGAATCCAAGACTTGCATCGTACTTAGTCTCGCTCGTCTTATCGAATAAATTCCTAGTCGATGAGCAAGTCGCCCGACCTCGCGCGGCCCCGCGCCGTGCTGTTCGATGCCTACGGCACGCTGTTCGACGTCTACAGCGTCGGGCTGCTGGCCGAGCAGCTCTTTCCCGGGTACGGCGAGCGATTGGGCGTGCTGTGGCGCGACAAGCAGATCGAATACACCCGGCTGGTCTCGATGAGCAGCCCGAACGGCGAGCACTACCGGCCGTTCTGGGAGTTGACCCGCGCCGGGCTGCGCTACGCGGCGCAACGCCTGGGCCTGGCGCTGGACGCGACCGCCGAGGACCGGCTGATGAACCAGTACCGGCACCTGTCGAGCTTCCCGGAGAACCGCGAGGTGCTGCACGCGCTGAAGGAGCGCGGCGTGCCCTGCGCGATCCTCTCGAACGGCGACCCGGACATGCTGGGCGTCGCCGTCAAGAGCGCCGGTTTCTCCGGGCTGCTCACGCACGTGATCAGCGTCCATCCGGTGCGCCGCTACAAGACCGACCCGGCCGCGTACGCACTGGGCACGCAGGCATTGAACTTGCCAGCACGCGACATCCTGTTCGTCTCGAGCAACTGCTGGGACGCGATCGGCGCCACCTGGTTCGGCTACACGACGCTGTGGGTCAACCGTCTCGGGCTTCCGCTCGAACAGCTCGGCACCGAGCCTTCCCGCACCGGTACCAGCCTGCGCGATGTCTTGACTTTCTTCGACCCTGGAGTATCCCCATGAGCATTCCGCTGCCCCAAGGCGTGCAGATCAACGCGCCCATCCTGCCCGGCTTCGAGACCATCCTGACGGTGCCCGCGCTCGAACTCGTCGCGAAGCTGCACCGCACGTTCGAACCGCGCCGCCAGGCGCTGCTCGCGGCCCGCGTCGAGCGCGCGAAGCGGCTGGACGCCGGCGAGCGGCCCGACTTCCTCGCCGAGACGAAGCACATCCGCGACGGCGACTGGAAGATCGCCCCGATCCCGAAGGCGCTCGAATGCCGCCGCGTCGAGATCACCGGCCCGGTCGACGCGAAGATGGTCATCAACGCGTTCAACTCGGGCGCCGACTCGTACATGACCGACTTCGAGGATGCGAACTCGCCGTCGTGGACCAATCAGATCCAGGGCCAGGTCAACCTCGTGAAGGCGATCCGCCGCGAGCTGACCTTGGAGCAGAAGGGCAAGCTCTACAAGCTCAACGACCGAATCGCGTGTCTGCAGGTGCGTCCGCGCGGCTGGCACCTGGACGAGAAGCACGTGCTGATCGACGGCAAGCGCGTTTCGGGTGGCATCTTCGATTTCGCGCTGTTCATGTTCCACAACGCGAAGGAGCAGCTCGCGCGCGGCGCCGGCCCGTACTTCTACCTGCCCAAGGTCGAGAGCCATCTCGAGGCGCGGCTGTGGAACGACATCTTCGTGATGACGCAGAACGAGCTGGGCCTCGCGCAGGGCACGATCAAGGCGACCGTGCTGATCGAGACCATCCTCGCGGCGTTCGAGATGGACGAGATCCTGTACGAACTGCGCGAGCACAGTGCCGGATTGAACGCCGGCCGCTGGGACTACATCTTCTCGTGCATCAAGAAGTTCAAGCTCGACCGCGACTTCTGCCTGGCCGACCGTCCCAAGGTCACGATGACCGCGCCGTTCATGCGTGCTTATGCGCTGCTGCTGCTGAAGACCTGCCACCACCGCGGCGCGCCGGCGATCGGCGGGATGAGCGCACTGATCCCGATCAAGAACGACCCGGAGAAGAACGCGGTCGCGATGGCCGGCATCATCGCCGACAAGAAGCGCGACGCGACCGACGGCTACGACGGCGGCTGGGTCGCGCACCCGGGGCTGGTCGAGGCATCGATGAAGGAGTTCGTCGAGGTGCTCGGCGACAAGCCGAACCAGTTCGAGAAGCAGCGTCCCGATGTGAACGTCACCGCGGCGCAGCTGCTGGACTTCAAGCCCGAGACGCCGATCACCGAAGCCGGCCTGCGGATGAACATCAACGTCGGCATTCACTACCTGGGCGCTTGGCTGGCCGGCAACGGCTGCGTGCCCATCCACAATCTGATGGAAGACGCCGCCACCGCCGAGATCAGCCGCTCGCAGGTCTGGCAGTGGATACGCTCGCCCAAGGGTGTGCTGGAGGACGGCCGCAAGGTCACGGCCGATCTCGTGAAGGCGCTGGTGCCCGAAGAGCTCGCGAAGATCAAGGCCGGTGGCTTCGAGGGCAAGTTCGACCGCGCCGCCGAGATCTTCACGCAGATGAGCACGCAGGAAGCGTTCGCCGAGTTCCTGACGCTGCCGCTGTACGAGGAGCTCTGACGACGCCGACGACCGCGCTTCGACCCCTCGAATTCGCGGCTCGTCGCATCCCCGATCGGGCTGGCCGCCACGCTCGTTAAAGTTGCGGGGTGCCTACCGGCACGCATGCATCCAGGCCTTGGCCCACCCGGCCCGATCAGGGAGATTTTCGTGACCCGAACCCGAACCGCCGCCGCGCTTGCGGCGCTTGCCGTCGTCGTTGTCGCTGCTGTTGCGACGGCTGCCGACGCACAGACCGCCGCTCCGGCGGAAACCCGCGCACAGACCGCAGGCATCGACCCCGGCGCGATGGACTTGTCGGTCCGCCCGCAGGACGACCTCTGGCTCCACGCCAACGGCCGGTGGCTCGCCAACACGCCGTTCCCGCCCGACAAGGCCTACATCGGCGTCGGCCAGCAGCTCGGGGACCGCACCCGCGAGCAATTGCGCGCGCTGGTCGAGGCGGCGCAGCGCACGCCGGAAGACCGCGAAGCGGCGCAGCTCGGCGAGATGTACGCGAGCTTCATGGACGAAGCGACGCTCGAGCAGCGCGGCCTGCAGCCGCTTCATGCCGAGCTCGCGGCGATCGACACCGTGACCGACAAGCGCCAGCTCGCCGCACTGTTCGCGCGCCTCGGGCTGCTGGGCGTCGGCAACCCGCTGGGTCTCTACATCGGCGTCGACGACCGCGACTCGACCCGCTATGTGCCGTTCCTCGGCCAAGCGGGCCTGAGCCTGCCGAATCGCGACTACTACCTCAAGGTCGACGACGAGAAGTTCAAGGCGGTGCGCGCGAAGCTCGTCGAGTATCACGCGAACCTGTTGAAGCTGGCCGGCGCGAACCCGAACGACGCGCAGGGCAGCGCGCAGGCGATCCTCGCGCTCGAGACCGAGATCGCGCGGGCGCAGTGGAGCCAGGTCCAGAACCGCGATCCGATCAAAACCTACAACCTGACCACGCTCGAGGCATTGCCGGGCCAGGCTCCGGCATTCGACTGGACGGCGTATCTGAACGCGACCGGGCTGGCCGGCAAGACGCCGAACCTCGTGGTCCGCCAGCCCAGCTACCTGAAGGGCCTGGGTGCGCTGCTCGACTCGGTGCCGCTGGCGACCTGGAAGAGCTACGCACGCGTGCATCTGCTCAGCGACTACGCGCCGTACCTGAACAAGGCCTACGTCGACGAGCGCTTCGCGTTCGTCGGCGGCGTGCTCGCCGGCACGACGCAGAACCGCCCGCGCTGGGAGCGCGGCGTCCGCCTGCTCGACGAGCACCTCGGCGAGGCGCTGGGCAAGCTGTACGTCGAGAAGCACTTCCCGGCCGAGAGCAAGCGCCGCATGGACGAGATGGTCGCGAACCTGCTGGCCGCGTACCGCCAGAGCATCACCAAGCTCGATTGGATGGGGCCGCAGACGCGCCAGCGCGCGCTGGAGAAGCTCGCGAAGTTCAACGCGAAGATCGGCTATCCCAAGCGCTGGATCGACTACCGCGCGATCGAGATCAAGCGCGACGACCTGGTCGGCAACGTGATGCGCGCTCGCGCGTTCGAAGAAGCACGCCAGGTCCACAAGCTCGGCAAGCCGGTCGACCGCGACGAGTGGCTGATGACGCCGCAGACCATCAACGCGTACTACGACGCGTCGCTGAACGAGATCGTGTTCCCGGCCGCGTACCTGCAGCCGCCGTACTTCGACCCGGCGGCCGACGACGCCTTCAACTACGGCTCGGTCGGCGCGACCATCGGCCACGAGATCAGCCATGGCTTCGACGACGAGGGCAGCCAGTACGACGGCGACGGCAACCTGAAGGACTGGTGGACCGCCGCCGACCGCAAGCGCTTCACCGCGAAGACGCAGGCGCTGGTCGCACAGTATTCGGCGTTCGAAGCGGTGCCGGGCTACCACGTGAACGGCGAGCTGACCCTGGGCGAGAACATCGCCGACAACTCGGGCCTCGCGATCGCCTGGAAGGCCTACCAGCTGTCGCTGCACGGCAAGAAGGCGCCGGTCATCGCCGGCACGACCGGCGACCAGCGCTTCTTCCTCGGCTACGCGCAATCGTGGCGCGGCAAGGAGCGGCCCGAGGCGCTGCTCGCGCAGATCAAGTCCGATCCGCATTCGCCGGATGAATTCCGCGTGATCGGCCCGGTACGCAACCTGAACGCGTTCTATTCGACCTTCAAGGTCAAGCCGGGCGACAAGATGTACCTCGCGCCCAAGGATCGCGTCTCGATCTGGTGATGGCCTGACCGCGGGCACAATCGGCCGGCCGGCGCCCGCCGGCTCCGCCGTGCCCGCATGACCGAACCCCACCCGCATTCCCGCCAGGCGCTGGCGCAGCGCTTCGGCGAGAACTACCGCTGGTTGGTGCTGCTGACGGTGATGATCGGCACGATGGCCTCGATCATGGCCTCGACCATCGTCAACGTTGCGGTGCCCGACATGAGCCGCGTGTTCAGCCTCGGTCAGGAGCGCGCGCAGTGGCTCTCGGCCGGCTTCATGGCGGCGATGACGCTGTCGATGCTGACGACGCCGTGGCTGCTCGACCGCTTCGGCTATCGGCACACGTTCGTCGGCGCGGTGCTGCTGCTGATGGCCGGCGGGATCGTCGGCGGATCCAGCCGCTGGTTCGAGCTGGTGCTCGCGATGCGCGTCGCCGAGGGGCTGGCCGCCGGCGTGCTGCAGCCCATTCCCGCGATCATCGTGATGCGTGCGTTCGGCGCCGGCGAGCAGGGCCGCGCAATGGGCATCTTCGGCTTCGGCGTCGTGCTTGCGCCGGCGATCGGGCCCAGCGTCGGCGGCGTGCTGGTCGAGTGGTTCGGCTGGCGCTCGATCTTCTTCGTCGTCGTGCCGTTCAGCCTCGCCGCATGGGCGCTGGCACGGCGTTATCTGCCCGTCGCCGCGCCGGGCGGCATCGAGATCAACCGGCCCGGCACGCGGCTCGACGTGGTCGGGCTGGTGCTGATTTCGATCGGCGTGCTGACGCTGCTCAACGGCATGGTCGAACTGCGCGGCGACACGCCGATGGTGGGCTGGGCCTTGCTTGCCTGCAGCGCGACCGCGGTGCTGGGCTTCATCGCCCATCAGCGCCGCGGCGCGCGGCCGCTGATGGAGCTGCGCCTGTTCGGACACCGTGCTTTCGCGATGGGCGGCGTGGTCGCGTTCACCTATGGCATGGCGCTGTTCGGCTCGACCTACCTCGTGCCGGTGTTCATGCAGATCGGCCTGGCGCTGCCGCCGTCGCAGGCCGGCGTGGTGCTGCTGCCGGCGGGG
>DATCSE010000038.1:0-51549 GCA_036568605.1 Burkholderiaceae bacterium
GTCCTAGGCTATACCACCGGCGTGTTCGACCTGTTCCACATCGGCCACGTGAACCTGCTGCGCAACGCGAAGTCGCTGTGCGACCGGCTGATCGTCGGCGTCACGGTCGACGACCTGGTGCTGTACAAGAACAAGCATGCAGTGATCCCGTTCGACGAACGCATCGAGATCGTGCGAGCCTGCTCGTACGTGGACCTCGCGGTTCCGCAGTTCACGATGGACAAGCTCGATGCCTGGCAGCGCTACAAGTTCAACGTGATGTTCGTCGGCGACGACTGGTACCAGAACGACCGCTGGAAGGCGCTGGATGCCGAGTTCGGCGAGCGCGGCGTGCGCATCGTCTACTTCCCGTACACGAAGACGACCTCGTCGACGCTGATCAACGCGACGCTGGAGCGCCTGCGCGGCCCCGCCGTCGCCGCGGCCTGAGACCGCCTCCCTCTCCCTCTGGGAGAGGGCTGGGGAGGAGAGGGAACATTCAGCGCAGCGCCTGAAGCAGCCGCTCGACGGTCAACGGCTCGAGCTGCCAGCGATCCGCATCGGGCAGCGCCGTCGCCTGTTCGGCGAAGCGTGCCGGGTCGCGGTAGTCGCAGCGGCGCAGCACCGATGCGTCGAACTCCCACCAGCGCGACGCGAGCAGCGCGTCGACGATCGCGGGCTCGAAGCGCATCCGGATCACGCGGGCCGGCACGCCGGCGACCACCGCATACGGCGGCACGTCGTGCGTGACGACCGCGCCGGCCGCGATCACCGCGCCGGTGCCGATGCGGATGCCGCGCGCCAACTGCACGTGCTGCCCGATCCAGACGTCGTGGCCGATCCGCGGCGCGGCCGCGAAACGGTTCGGCGGCTCGGTGGGCTCGAACGCGCCGGCGTTGAAGTCGCGGTGCGCCGCGACGAACGAACGGTAGCCGTCCAGCGCGTCGAAATCGTAGGTGATCGACGAGCTGGTCGCCCATTCGATCGGATGGCGGTCGCGAAACACATCGAAGCCCAGCGCGATCGAGCAGTAGCGCCCGATCTGCAGATCGGTCGGCAGCTCCGACTCGGCATACGAGAACGCGCCCAGCGTGCACAGCGACTGACCGGCCGGGAACGCCGCATACGGCTCGATCGCCGCGCCACGGCCGATCAGGATCTCGTCGTTGTCGACGAAGCGTTCGGCCTGGCGCCCGAAGTAGACATGGTGCTGCGCCAGCACGGCCCGCACCCGTTCGCTGGTGTGCAGCCGCAGACCGTGCGCGTCGAAGCGCACGACCTCGGGCACCCCGATCGCGAGCGCCGCAGCGGGGTCGGATTGCTCGAGCACATGCCAGGTGGCGTCGCGGTCATCGGCCAAGCGGAACCGGCCGCGCAGCCGCACGCGGCCGGGCTCGGTGCGATCGGCATGGTCGAACACCGTGCTGCTGCGGCCGTCGTGCGTCAGGAAGTGCAGGCTGCCGTCGCGCACCGACCAGCGGGCTTCGTTGTGATGCGCATGGCCTTCGATGCTTCCGTCGGGCAGCAACCGCAGTGCCGGTGCGATCACCGAGCCGTCGGCGCGCAGGAACTGCCAGACCGGCGTTTCGCCGGTGCGTGCGTTCATGCTGCCGCGCCTCCGGCGTTGTCGGCGCTCGCATCGGCCAGCACCTGCGCCGGCAGCGCTTCCGGCGGCAGGCCGACGCGCCAGCGCTCGACCATGCGCGTGAACAGCGCGCCGAGCTCGGCGCTGAAGCGCAAGTTGTCGAACAGCGGCAGCTCGAGCCGGCGCTGCGACAGATGCTCGCGAACGCCTTGCAGCGTCGCACGCTCGGCGGTGGCCAAGTCGACCGCGAGGCGCTCGTAGTCCTGCGCGTCGGCAACCGCGAGCTCGGGCAGGCCGACCGCATGCAGCAAGCTGGCGGCCACGCGCGCCGAGAAGCTGCGGCCGACTTGCGTCAGCACCGGCAACCCCATCCACAAGGCGTCGCTGCAGGTCGTGTGCGCACCGTACGGGAAGGTGTCCAGGAACAGATCGGCCAGCGGCAGCCGCGCGAGGTGTTCGGTAGGCTTGACGAACGGCGCGAAGATCAGACGCTCGGCCGCGATGCCGCGCTGGGCCGCCTGCTCGCGCAACGCGGCCTGGATGTGTTCCTGCGGCACCAGCAGCCACAGCACGCTGTTCGGCACTCGCTGCAGGATGCGGCACCAGCGCGAGAACACCGGCTCGGTGATCTTGTAGCTCTGGTTGAAGCAGGCATAGACGAATGCGTCCTCGGGCAGCCCGGCCTCGGCGCGGGTCGAGGTCGGCGGGTGCTCGCGCAGTTCGTCGGTGGGCTCGTAGCACACCGGCAGCTGCGCGATCTTCTCGGTGAAGTCGTCGGCATGCGCGAGCGGCGTCAGTACCGGATCGCCAATCACGTAGTCGATGAAGTCCGAGCCGGTGGTGCTCGGGTACGCGAGCCACAGCACCTGGATGGGCGCGGGCCGCAGCGCGAACACCGCGAGCCGCGAGGCCGCGGTGAAGCCGCTCATGTCCACCAGGATCGCGACGCCGTCGTCGCGGATGCGCCGGGCCTGCTGCGTCGTCGACATCTCGCGGCACTCGACGAAGCGGTCGACCGCGGCGACCAGCCGCTGGCGCAACGCGCTGCCGTCGTCCTGGCCGTGCGAATACAGGATGACCTCGAAGCGCGAGCGATCGAGGCGCTCCAGCGTGCGCACCAGCAGCATGCTGGTCGCGTGGGTGCGGAAGTCGGCCGAGACGAAGCCGATGCGGCAGCGCGCCGACGCGGCCACCGCCGGATAGCCCTCGGGGCCCGGCGCCGGTGCACTCCAGCCGCCTTCGAACTGGCTGCTCCGAGCCTGGCTTGCGAGATGGCGAGCCGCGACCTCAGCGGCCCTGCGGTGCATCGCCGCATCGTCGTTCAGCGACAGCAGGCAGAACGGGCTGTACCCCGGTGCTGCGCCGCCTTCGCCGAGCCGCGCCATCGCCTCGGCCAGGCGCGGCTCGTCCTCGGCCACCGATTTCCAGTCGCAGGCCCAGGCGCTGTAGTGGGCGCTGTAGACCGCCGAGCCGATCTGCGGCTCGAGGATCGCGACGGTGCGGAAGCATTCCGACGCATCCGAATGCCGCGACAGGTTCGCGAGCGCGAAACCGAGTTGCTGATAGGCCTCGATGTGCGCCGGCTTCATGCCCAGCAGCTTCAGGAAGGTCTGCGCCGCGGCCTGCCATTGGCCCAGCGCCATCTGCAGCGTGCCCTCGAGCAGGCAGTGCTGCTCGTCGCGTGCGACGTCCGGGTGCAGCGTCTGCAGCACGCGCAGCGCCTGGGTGTTGCGGTTGCCGTTGCGCAGCAGCTCGGCCCACAGATGGCACGCGAGGATGTTGTGCGTGTCGAGCTCGAACGCACGCTGCGCGCAGCGCAGCGCATCGTCGAGCAGGCGCTGGCGGCGCCGCACGCTGGCCAGGTTCAGCCAGTACAGGGAGTTGTTCGGTGCCTTGCGGATCGCCCGCTCCAGCGATGCGGCGGCCTCGGCCAGGCGCCCTTCGCGCGCCAGCGCAACGCCGCGCTGCCAGTGGTTGTGGCCGGGTGCCGTGGCCTGGACGGCGTGGTGCAGCGAGGCGGTCCGGGCCCGGCCCGCAGGTGCGGCAAGAGTCATGAGCGAAGGCCTGTGGTCAGGCACGGATGGGCGGTGGGTCAGTCTAGGAGTGGCGCAGGGCGCGCGATCCGCGGAATTGGGACGGGATGTCGCGACTCTTTTCGCCAACTGGTTGCGCGCTCCTCAACAAGCGGGCCGCGCTGCCGAAATCCCGACGTTGGTGTCGGCAATTTCCTGATCAATTCGGTGAAGAGAACTGGAAATAGTCCGCAAATTCAACTTGACATCAGTCCTCAAGTTCCTCGGCGGGCACTCCGATAAGCAAACCAACGGCAACGAGCAATCGGAACCGGGGTCCGGAGTAAGCGGCCAATGTTGTGCGAGAGGCGTCACTGATTCAGCCTCCTGCAAAAACAAAGGATGACTCGCGCCGGGCGCAGCAAGCCAGAGGCTTCGGCCGCTGGCCCGGCGTCCAAAGCCGGATAGTCATTCATTAACCGTATGGAGAGTCTCAAATGACCATTTCCGTCAACACCAACCTGTTCTCGCTGAACGCCCAGCGCAAGCTGGCGGGCACGGAATCCTCCCTCGCGACCTCGATGCAGCGCCTGTCCTCGGGCCTGCGGATCAACTCCGCAGCCGACGACGCCGCCGGCCTCGCGATCTCTCAGCGCATGAGCGCCCAAGTCCGCGGCATGAACGTCGCGATCCGCAATGCCAACGACGGCATCTCGCTGGCGCAGACCGCCGACGGCGCGCTGGCTTCGGTCGGCGACTCGCTGCAGCGCATGCGTGAACTGGCGGTGCAGGCGCGCAACTCGACCAACAGCGACTCGGACAAGGACTCGCTGAACCTCGAGTTCCAGCAGCTCAGCTCGGAAATCGGCCGCGTGCTCGGCGGCACCACGTTCAACGGCAAGGCGATCCTGGGCGCCGACGCAGGCACGCTGACCTTCCAGGTCGGTGCCAACGTCACGACCAACGACTCGATCGACATCACGACGACCAACCTGACCACCGACGCGAAGATCACGACCGTGACCGGCGCCTCGATCGGCAGCGCGGCCAACACCAGCGCAATCGCGACGGTGATCACCGACATCGACACGGCGATCGACGACATCAACAGCCAGCGCGCCACGTTCGGTGCCTCGCAGAACCGCTTCAACTCGGTGGTCTCGAACCTGCAGAGCTCGGTCGAGAACCAGTCGGCCGCGTCCAGCCGGATCACGGATGCCGACTTCGCGACGGAAACCGCGAACATGTCGCGCGCCCAGATCCTGCAACAGGCTGGCACCGCGATGGTCGCGCAAGCGAACCAGCTGCCGCAAAGCGTGCTGCGACTGCTGCAGTAAACGCGTCCGATCCCGCGGCGCCAGTGCGCCGCGGTCGGCTCGCCACGAGGCCCCGCACCGGGTAACCGGTCGGGGCCTCGTGTCGTTCTCGGCACCGAATTGAGCCGTCTAGTCGCCGCATTTCGGGCGTTTGTCGGCCTGGTGACTACAGAACAATGCCACCACGCCTCACCGCTTTCTGTCAGGGGCGTGTGGTCCGGAATCCGGCACAGCCGGCCGGGAGCCCCTGATTCTGTGGAGTGCCCATCATGCCGATGACGATCAACACCAACCTCATATCGCTGAATGCCCAGCGCAACTTGAACGGCTCGCAGTCTTCGCTGGCGACGTCGATGCAGCGCCTGTCCTCGGGCCTGCGGGTGAATTCGGCGAAGGACGACGCGGCGGGCCTGGCCATCGCCGAGCGCATGAACGCGCAGGTTCGCGGCATGAACGTCGCGATCCGCAATGCCAACGACGGCATCTCGCTGGCGCAGACCGCCGACGGCGCGCTCTCTTCGATCGGCGACTCGCTGCAGCGCATGCGCGAACTCGCGGTGCAGGCACGCAATGCGACCAACAGCGATTCGGACAAGGACTCGCTGAACCTCGAGTTCCAGCAGCTCAGCTCCGAAATCGGTCGCGTGCTGGCCGGCACGACCTTCAACGGCAAGTACATCCTCGGCGCCGACGCCGGCACGCTGACCTTCCAGGTCGGTGCCAACGTCACGACCAACGACTCGATCGACATCACGACGACCAACCTGACCACCGACGCGAAGATCACGACGGTGACCAGTGCCTCGATCGGCAGCACCGCCAACACGGCCGCGATCGCGACCGTGATCCAGGACATCGACACCGCGCTGGACGACATCAACAGCCAGCGCGCGATCTACGGCGCCTCGCAGAACCGCTTCTCGGCGGTGATCACGAACCTGCAGACCTCGGTCGAGAACCAGTCCGCATCGCGCAGCCGCATCATGGACGCCGACTTCGCGCAGGAAACCGCGAACATGTCACGCGCACAGATCCTGCAGCAGGCCGGCACCGCGATGGTCGCGCAGGCGAACCAGCTGCCGCAGATGGTCCTGAAGCTGCTGGGCTGACGAAAAATTCTTCGCCGAACACCCTCAAGTTCGGCGCGACAACGCCGACAAACGGGATATTCGGGCTCACGTCCCGGGTATCCCGTTTCTCATTTTCGCGAACGATGAACGCGCCGCAGGGCCTCGCCGGGCCGCCGCGGCGCAGAGGTAGGTGACATGTCCACTTCGATCAGCGGCACCGGTTCGGTCAGCTCTGCCGGCATCGGCAGCGGCCTGGACGTCAGCTCGATCATCAGCAAGCTGATGGAGGTCGAGAAGGCACCGCTGACGGCGCTGCAGACCAAGGAGACGTCGATCCAATCGACGATCTCGACCTACGGCACGCTGAAGTCGGACGTCTCCGACCTGCGCGACGCGGCCCGCACGCTGATCAAGCCCAGCACCTGGTCGGCGACGACCGGCACCTCGTCCGATGCGACCTCGGTCAGCGTCGCGACCGGCACCAACGCCGCAACCGGCAACTACTCGGTGCAGGTGCAGAGCCTCGCGGCGGCGCAGTCGACGGTCAGCGGGACGTTCTCGTCGGCCGACGCGCTGGTCGGCTCGGGCACCCTGCACATCGACCTGGGCACCTGGGCGACCGGCAACGCGTCGTTCACCGCGAAGAGCGGCAGCAGCGGCGTCGACATCACGGTCAGTGCGACCGACACGCTGACGACGCTCGCCGACAAGATCACCGCGTCGAGCGCCGGCGTCAACGCGTCGGTCGTGACCGATGCGAGCGGCTCGCGGCTGGTGCTGACCTCGAAGACCACCGGCGTCGACAATGCATTTCGCATCACCGCGGTCGACAGCGACGGTGCGAACACCGATGCGAGCGGGCTGTCGGCGCTGGCCTACGACCCGGCCGGCGGCACGACCGCGACCACCTCGACGCAGAGCGCCGCAAACGCGAAGGCCACGATCAACGGCCTGAGCGTGACCTCGGCGACCAACACGCTGACCGACGTGATCAAGGGCCTGACGCTGACGCTGAACAAGGTCACGACCGGCCCGGTGCAGATCGGCATCGCGCAGGACACCAGTTCGATCAAGACCGCGGTGCAGAGCTTCGTCACCGCATACAACGCCTTGTCGTCGCTGCTGTCGACCGACCTCAAGTACGACAGCAGCACCTCCACCGCCGGCCCGCTGCAGGGCGATGCGAGCGCCCAGTCGCTGCAGCGCCAGCTGCGCAACCTGATCAGCGGCTCGTCGGGCGGCTCGTCGACCTTCGCGACGCTGTCCTCCATGGGTCTCGAGATCCAGACCGACGGCACGCTGAAGGTCAACGACACCAAGCTGACCGCTGCGCTGGCCAACCCGGCCGAGATGAAGAAGGCGTTCGCGAACGCCGACCTGAACAACGCCAGCAACAACGGTTTCGCCCAGCAGCTCAACCTGTTCGGCAATTCGGTGCTGGGCGGCGAAGGCCTGCTGACCACGCGCATCGCCGGATTGAACGCGAGCCTGACGCGCAACCAGGCCGACCAGGACAAGCTGCAGGCGCGGCTGGACGCCACGCAGGCCCGGCTGACGAAGCAGTACAACGCGCTGGACACCAAGATGGCCTCGCTGACGACGCTGAGCAACTACGTCACCCAGCAGATCGCGAACTGGAACAAGAGCAGCTGACCCGCGCATCCGGCGCCGATCGACGGAACAGACCCGTCGCAGGCCCGAAGACGCGGCGAATGTCGCGCTCAAGCCCCGGGACCGCGGGCCGATAACAAAGCATCGCGTTATCGCAGAAAGATCGGTCCTCATGTTCAACGCCTCTGCCAGTTTCGTCGGACGCCGCCAGGCCGGCGCCTACCAGCAGGTGCACGTGGCCACCGGGGTCGACGGCGCCACGCCGCACAAGCTGGTCAGCATGCTGTTCGACGGCGCGCTGGCCGCGATCGCCGAAGCGCGCGGCGCGATGCGCAGCCGCAACATCCAGGCCAAGGGCCAGGCGATCGGCCGCGCCGTCCGCATCGTCGACGAAGGCCTGAGCGCGCCGCTGAACCTGGCCGAGGGCGGCAAGCTCGCCGCCGACCTGCGCGACCTCTACAGCTACGTCACGCTGCGGCTGACGCAGGCCAACCTGCACAACGACGAGGCCGGCCTCGACGAATGCGCACGCCTGATCGAGACGCTGCGCAGCGCCTGGTCGAACATGACGCCCGAGCAGCCCTGACCATGCGCCGCCCCCACAGCCCCATCCCCGTCCCCGATTCGAGAGACGCCATGAACACCGCCCTGCTGCACTACTACGAAGCCATCGAGAAGGCGAGCCAGGACATGCTGGAAGCCGCGCGCGCCGGCAACTGGGACCACGTGCTCAAGCTCGAAGGCGCGTGCGCGCTGCTGATCTCGCAGCTCAAGAGCAGCGCCGCGAAACAGCCGCTGGCCGAGGATGAGATCCAGTTCAAGTCGCGCATCATGCAGCGCATCCTGATCAACGACGCCGAGATCCGCCAGCTCGCCGAGCCCTGGCTCGAGGACCTGGACCAATTGCTGGCCGGCCGGCCCAAGACCGTGCACTGAGCCCGCGACACGAGCCCGCGCCCCGCAAACGCCGCCGCCCGCCGCCATGGAAACCAGGCCGATGCCGCTGGACCAGATCCACGCGGGCGCGTTCGCCGAGTTCCGCGTCGATTCGCCGCGCGAGGTCGCATCGCTGCTGCGCCAGCTGGCCGACGGCAACATCGCGCTGAACCTGAACGCGAGCGACGGCCACGTGGTCAGCGCGACGCTGTGGACGGTCGACGCCGACCGCGGCAGCATCGGCCTCGCGGTGGACCCCACCGACCCCGCGCTGGCGCCGCTGCTCGAGACCGAGGAGGCCGTCGCGGTCGGTTATCTGGACAGCGTGAAGCTGCAGTTCGACGTGCAGGACCCGGTGCTGGTGCGCGGCACGAACGCGAGCGTGCTCAGCTGCCGCTACCCGCGCGAGGTGTACCGCTTTCAGCGCCGCAATGCGTTTCGCGTGCGCCCGCTGCTGCGCAACTCGCCGGTCGCGCGGCTGCGCCACACGCAGATCGCCGAGATGCAGCTCGCCTTGCGCGTGCTGGACATCAGCATCGGCGGCTGCGCGCTGTTCCTGCCGGAGGACTTCCCGCCGATGCAGCCGGGCGTCGAGCTGAACCAGGTGCAGATCGAACTGGACGCCGACACCCAATTCCGCGTCGACCTGCGGCTGCAGCATGTGACCTCGCTGGGCCCCGACGCGAAGGGCGTGCGGCTGGGCTGCGAGTTCATGCGCCCCGACCCGGGGACGCTGCGGGCGCTGCAGCGCTACATCGACCAGACCCAGAAACGCGGCAAGCTGCTCTCGCTGAGCTGATCCCTTCCGCCCGGCAGCGCAGTGCGGCACGAAAGTGCGGCACGCGTCACGCTTGGCGGCTCAAGTTCCGCCGTCGACTGCCGATAGGAGGCCCACAGGCCCTGTTTTCGGGTCTGGGAGGGAGCTCAGATGAGCACGAGCGGCATAAGCGGCGTCAGCGCCGTCACATCGCTCAAGACGGATCGGGCCGATGTGGCCGAAGCACGCAGCAGCGGCTCGACCACGAGCGACGCGGCGGCGCAGCAGCGCAAGCTCGACAGCACGCCGCAGGTGAAGCTCGACGAGGTCACGCAGCAGCCCGTGCCGCCGCGCTTTCCATGGCTGAGCCGGCTCGCGGCGCAGCTCGAAGCCGCATCGAAGCAGCGCTCGACCTTCCCGGCCGCGCCAGTGCTGGGCGACAACCTCGACAAGACCGCTTAGCCGCAGCGCCGGCTACACCTGCATCTGCATGATCTCGGAGTACGCCTGCACCAGCTTGTTGCGTACCGCCAGCGTCGCCTGAAAGCCGATCTGCGCCTTCTGCATCGCGACCATCGTCTGCTCGAGGCTGACGGTCGGGTTGTCGAGCTGGACTTCGCGCTGCAGGCTGGCCGCGTCCGACTGTGACTTGCTCACGGAGCCCAGCGCGTTGGTGAGCGCCTGCTGGAATCCCGCGCCCTGCACCGCCTTGCTCTTGTCCAGCGGCTGGCCGTTCGTCGCCAGGCCGGCACGGGCTACGGCCTGGGCGAAGTCGAAGGGCTTGAGGGTCAGGTTCATGGCGTCATCGTATGGAGACGCCGCGGCGATGGTGGGCCGAACTGACGCCTCTTTGACCACCTGTTCGCTGCATCTGCTTACGGCGTGTTTCCCGATACTCGTTTCCGAATCGGGGGTGAGCCGTGCCTGCCGATTCGCGATCCGATCGCCCATCGAACACGAATCACAACCGCCTCGTCAGCCATGGACAACGCCATCGCCGCCAACCCAGCCGCCCTGCCGCTCGTGGAGCCGGGGACCTTCGGCGGCCGCCTCGCCGCGATGCCGCTGCGCAGCAAGCTGAGCCTGGGGCTGGGCATCGCCGCGCTGGCCGCGACCGTGCTCGCGATGACGCTGTGGAGCAGCCAGGGCGACTACAAGGTGCTGTACGCGAACCTGTCCGACAAGGACGGCGGCGCCGTCATTGCCCAGCTCTCGCAGCTGAACGTGCCGTACAAGCATGCCGAAGGCGGCACGGCGATCCTCGTGCCGGCGGCACAAGTTCACGACCTGCGGCTGAAGCTCGCGACCGCCGGGCTGCCCAAGGGCTCGGTAACCGGCTACGAGCTGATGGACAACGCGCGCTTCGGCCAGACCCAGTTCCAGGAGCGGCTGACCTTCCAGCGCGGACTCGAAGGCGAGCTGACCCGCACGATCACGTCGCTGGCCGCGGTGCAGAACGCCCGCGTGCACCTGGCGCTGCCGAACCAGAACGGCTTCTTCCGCGAACAGCAGAAACCCAGCGCCTCGGTGATGCTGACGATCCACCCGGGCCGCGTGCTGGACCGCGCGCAGGTCGCCGGCATCGTGCACCTGGTCTCGTCGAGCGTCCCCGAGCTGGACCCGAAGGCGGTCAGCGTCGTCGACCAGAGCGGCGCGCTGCTGACCAGCGCCGCCGACGGCGCCACGCCGAACGCCGGACTGGATGCGCAACAGCTGCAGTACGTGAACCAGATCGAGAGCCATCTCTCGAAGCGCATCGCCGATCTGCTCGAGCCCATCGTCGGGCGCGACAACCTGCGCGCGACCGTCGCCGCCGACGTCGACTTCTCGCAGAGCGAAGCGACCTCCGAGGAGTTCAGGCCCAACCAGGGTGCCGACGCGAGCATCTCGATCCGCAGCCAGCAGGTCAGCGAGAACGGCGGCAACAGCGCAGCCCAACCCAGCGGCGTGCCGGGCGCGGCGTCGAACCAGCCGCCGGTCGCGGCGACGGCGCCGCTGACCGGCGCCTCGCAGCCGCTGCAGACCGCGCAGGGCGGCGTCACCGGCAGCGGCGGCCGCCGCGAAGCGACGACCAACTACGAGATCGACAAGACCGTGCGCGTCACGCGCAACGCGAGCGGCACCGTGAAGCGGCTGAACGCCGCGGTCGTCGTCAACAACCGCGCGGTCACCGACGCGCGGGGCAAGACCACCTACGTGCCGCTGACCAGCGAGGAGCTCGACAAGCTGACCGCGCTGGTGCGCGAGAGCATAGGCTTCAAGCAGGAGCGCGGCGACTCGGTCAAGGTGATCAACGCGCCGTTCAAGGTCGATCCGGCCGCCACCAAGGTCGACGTCCCGCTGTGGAAGCAGCCCGAGGTGATCGACATGCTGCGCGCCGCCGCGGTGCCCGCCGCGCTCGCGTTCGTCGCGCTGCTGGTGGTGTTCGGGCTGATCCGCCCGGCGATGAAGGCGACGCTGAAGCCCAAGCCGGCGCCGGCCCCCGGCGCGACGCTGCAGGCCGTGGTCGACGACCCGCAGGATCTGCCGGCACTGCCGATGCCCAAGAGCGTCGAGCACCTGAACAGCGCGAAGGCGCTGGCGCGCGACAACCCGGCGGCAGTCGCCGGCATCGTGCGCGGCTGGGTCAGCGGCGAAGCCGTTGCGGCGAAGAGCTGACGCCGCCGCACCGCGCACCGACGAATACGAACGACGAATCGAACGAGGCCGCCCGTGGACGACCAAGGTTTGGAAAACGCCGCGATCCTGCTGATGTCGCTGGGCGAGGAGGACGCCGCGAACGTGTTCAAGCACCTGACGCCGAAGGAGGTGCAGGGCCTGGGCGAGACGATCGCGAAGCTGAAGACGATTCCGCGCGACCGGGTCGACAACGTGCTCGAGATGTTCCACACGGTCTCGCAGGAGCAGAGCGTGCTGGTCGGCGACACCGACGAGTACGTCAAGAGCGTGCTGCGCAAGGCACTGGGCGACGACAAGGCGAACCTCCTGATCGACCGCATCCTGCAGGGCGGCGACACCTCGGGCATCGAGAGCCTGAAGTGGATGGACCCGGTCTCGGTCGGCGAGCTGCTGCGCAACGAACATCCGCAGATCGTCGCGGCGATCCTGGTGCACCTGGACTTCGACCAGGCCGCCTCGGTGCTGAAGACCTTCGGCGAGCGCCAGCGCAACGAGGTGCTGGTGCGCATCGCGACGCTGGACGGCATCCAGCCCTCGGCGCTGAAGGACCTGAACGAGGTGATGGGCAAGGTGCTGGCCGGCGGCGAGAAGATGCGCAAGACCTCGCTCGGCGGCGTGAAGCCGGCCGCCGAGATCATCAACATGATGGGCTCCAGCGTCGAGACCGCGGTGCTGGACTACATCCGCGAGACCGACAACGACCTGGCGCAGCGCATCATGGACAACATGTTCACGTTCGACGACCTCGAGACGGTCGACGACAAGGGCATCCAGGCGCTGCTGAAGGAGATCCAGTCGGAGTCGCTGATCATCGCGCTGAAGGGTGCGAAGCCCGAGATGCGCGAGAAGATCTTCAGGAACATGTCCACGCGCGCCGCCGAGGCGCTGCGCGAGGACCTGGATTCGCGCGGCCCGGTGCGCGTCTCCGAAGTCGAAGCCGAGCAGAAGGAACTGCTGAAGGTGGTCCGCCGCCTGGCCGACGAGGGCCAGATCGTGCTGAGCGGCGGAGGCGACGATGACTTCGTCTAATCCGTCCCTGAAGACCAAGAACATCCCCTCGCCGAACGACGCCAAGGCCAATGCCTACGCCCGCTTCATTCCGCGCGAGGAGCTGAGCTCGTTCGCCGCGTGGAGCCCCGGCGACATCGGCGATGCCGGCGCGACGCCGCACCCGCTGCGCCGCGCGACCGACGAGGCTGCGAAGCGCAATGCCGCCGCGGGCGCGGCCGATGTCGCCGAGCAGATCGCGGCGCAGATGCGCGCGGCGCGCCAGTCCGGCTACCAGGACGGCTACCGCGACGGCCTGGCCGCGCTCGAGGGCTTCAAGCAGAGCTACACGAGCCAGACCACCGCACAGGTCGGCGCGCTGCTCGCGTCGTTCGGCGACGAGCTTGCCGGGCTGCAGCAGGAGATGGCGCGCACGCTGGCGATCGCCGCGACGCAGCTCGCGCACCGCATCGTGCGCAGCGAGATCGGCACGCGGCCCGAGCTGATCGCGCATGTCGCGCAGGAGGCGCTGGACACGCTGATGCTCAGCGCGAAGCACATCACGCTGCGCGTGCACCCGGACGACCACGCGCTGGTCCTGCAAGGCGCGGCCGAGACGCTGCAGACGCGCGGCGCGCGGCTGCTCGCCGACGCGTCGATGGCGCGCGGCGGCTGCCTGGTCGAATCCGACATCGGCATCATCGACGCGACCATCGAGACGCGCTGGCGCCGTGCGGCCGCCGCGCTGGGCATCGACGAGCCGTGGGATGCGGGGCATGCCGTGCCGGTGGCCGACACGTCAGCAACGGCATCCGACGGATCGGACGACATCGCATGAGCAACTTCCCCTCACCCCTGGCCCTCTCCCGCAAGCGGGAGAGGGAGAGGACCACATCGGCTTGCTCCCTCTCCCGCTTGCGGGAGAGGGTTGGGGTGAGGGGAGTCCAGTGAACACCACGGCACCGCAACATCCGCGCACGACCGAGCCCATGCAGGCGCAGTGGCAGCGCTATCTCGGCGACATGCGCAGCTTCAGCGCCGACAAGATCGCGCTCGAGACCCAGGGGCTGCTGGTGCGCGTGACCGGCCTGGTGCTCGAGGCAGCCGGCATCCGCGTGCCGGTCGGCTCGGTCTGCGAAGTGCGGATGGAAGGCCAGGCGCCGGTGATCGCCGAAGTCGTCGGCTTCGCCGGCGACCGCGCGTACCTGATGCCCACCGGCGACATCCATGGCCTGGCGAGCGGCGCGCGCGTCGTGCCGCGGCCGTCGCCCATCGTGCCGCTGAAGCTGGGCGCCGCACACCACCCGTGGCGGCGCAACGAGGACCGCACGCTGCACCTGCCGGTCGGCGACGGGCTGCTCGGCCGCGTCGTCGATTCGCACGGCCACCCGATGGACCGGCGCGGTCCCATCGAGCAGGTTCACACCGAGCCGCTGACGCGCCGCCCGATCAACGCGATGGACCGCGACCCGGTGCGTACGCCGCTGGACACCGGCGTGCGCGCGATCAACGCGATGCTGACCGTGGGCCGCGGCCAGCGCATCGGCTTGTTCGCCGGCACCGGCGTCGGCAAGTCGGTGCTGCTGGGCATGATGGCGCGCTACACCGCCGCCGACGTGATCGTCGTCGGGCTGATCGGCGAGCGCGGCCGCGAAGTCAAGGAGTTCATCGAGGACATCCTCGGCGAAGAGGGCATGCGGCGCTCGGTCGTCGTCGCCGCGCCGGCCGACTCGCCGCCGCTGGTGCGCATGCAGGGCGCGAGTTACGCGACCGTGATCGCCGAGCACTTCCGCGACCGCGGCCTGAACGTGCTGCTGCTGATGGATTCGCTGACCCGCTATGCGATGGCGCAGCGCGAGATCGCGCTGGCGATCGGCGAGCCGCCGGCGACCAAGGGCTATCCGCCGAGCTGCTTCGCGAAGCTGCCGCAGCTCGTCGAGCGCAGCGGCAACGGCGTGGCCGGCGGCGGCTCGATCACCGCGTTCTACACGGTGCTGTCCGAAGGCGACGACCAGAACGACCCGATCGCCGACGCGGCACGCGGCATCCTGGACGGCCACATCGTGCTGTCGCGCGAGCTCGCCGAGGCCGGCCACTACCCGGCGATCGACATCGAACGCTCGATCTCGCGCGTGATGACCAGCGTGGCCGAGCCGGCGCACATCGAAGCGGCGCGGCGCTTCCGCCAGCTGCATGCGCGCCACAACAAGGCGCGCGACCTGATCCAGCTCGGCGCCTACCTGCCGGGCCAGGACGCCGAGCTCGACACCGCGGTGCGGCTGCATGGCGGCATGACCGCGCTGCTGCAGCAGAACATGCACGAGCCGGCGACGCTGGCCGCGAGCGTCGCCGCGCTGCGCGGCGTGACAAACGCTTGAACCACCCCAAGACCCGACACGAAAGCACGCGATGAACGCAATGCAACCGCTCGCCGCCCTGCTCGCGCAAAGCGAGCGCGAGCGCGACCTCGCGCTGGCCGAACAGCAGCGCGCGCAGGCCAGCTGCGATGCCGCGCAGGCGCAGGCGCAGCAGCTGCTCGACTACCGACGCGAGTACCAGCAGCGCTGGAACGCGCAGTTCAGCCGTGCCGGCCAGATCGAGCTGGTGCGCTGCTACCAGAGCTTCGTCGAACGCCTGACGGAGGCGGTCGATCAGCAAGGGCACATCGCCGAGCGCGCGAAGCAGCAGCTCGCGAACGCGGTCGTCGCGGTGCGTGCCGCGGAGACGCGCTGCGCGTCGGTGCGCAAGCTGATCGAGCGGCGCACCGCCGAGCTGCGCCAGGCCGCCGGCCGCCGGGAGCAGCAGCAGACCGACGAGGCGGCGGCGCGTGCCGCATGGGGCCGGCTCGGTCCGAACGGCCGGCCGCCGGCGGCCGGTTGACGCGCGGCGACAAGAACAGAACACACACAGACCAGCACCATGAAGATCGGAAGCCACGAACTCCTGACCACGATGCCGGCCGCCGCGAACGCGAACGCGAACGGCAATGGCCCCAGCATGGCCTCGAGCTCGAACTTCGCCGCGCTGCTGCAGCAGCAACAGAACCGTGCCCCGGTGGTCGCGCCAGCGCCGTCAGCGATGCCGACGCCGCAGGCCCGTCCCTCGCAGGCTCACGCGGCAATCGAAGAACCGGAGCCGGCGACGAACGAGGCGGCCGCCAAGCCGGAATCCGACGCGACCGACGACACGACGCCCAGCGACGCCGCCGCCCCGCAGACCCGCCCCGCGGCCAAGCCGCGCATGCGCGGCAACGACGCGCCGACGGCAAGCCGCACCGCTCGCGACGCTCGCAACGACGGCTCCGGCACCGAATCGGCCGATTCGGCGCGCCGCGATCACACTGCCGTGCGCGAGGGCATGACCGACACGGCGACGACGAACGACCCGAAGACCGGCACTGCCGAGGGCAACAGCACGCTGCCGAACTGGCTGGCGGGGCTGCTGCCGTCGCCTGCGCAACCGACGACCGCGGGCAGCGCCTCCGGCACTGCGGCCGACGCGGCCGCCGAGCTCGACGCGGCCGACGCGCCGAACGCGGGCGGCAGTCGCGGCCGCGGGCTGTCGCTGGCTGCCGGCCGCAAAGCCGGCGCGCACGACACCGCCGCGAGCACCGAGCTCGATACGCTCGCCGCAGCGACGAGGGACAACAACGGCGCTGCGTCAGCAACGTCCAACTTCACGACGCTGCTCGCCGAGCAGCAGAGCCGCGCCGAGCCCGCCGGTGCGCGTGGCGACGCGAGCCAGCACGACCGGATCGACGCAAGTACGGCGCTGGCCCACGGCGCGACGGCCGCAGCCGCGACAGCGACCCCCAGCGGCACCGCTGCTGCGGACGCGAGCGGCACCAGCGCTGCGCATGTGCGCGCCGCCGTCGGCTCGCCCGAGTTCCCGCAGGAACTCGGCGTGCAGCTCAGCGTGCTCGCACGCGACGGCGTGCAGCAGGCCGAGCTGCACCTGAACCCGGCCGAGATGGGGCCGGTGTCGGTGCAGATCGTGATGGATGGCACACAGGCGCGCATCGACTTCGGCGCCGACGTCGCCGCGACGCGCCAGGCGATCGAGGCCGGGCTGCCCGAGCTCGCGAGCGCACTGCGCGATGCCGGCTTCACCCTCGCCGGCGGTGGCGTGTCGCAGCACGCCGGCGGCCGCCAAGGGTCGGACGGCGACACGAGCCGCCGCGATGGCGGCAGTACGCGCCGCATCGGCGGCAGCGCGGCCGACGAAGGCGGCAGCACCGCACGCGTGATGCGCACGCGCGTCTCGGCCGGCGGCGTCGACCTGTACGCCTGACGGTTCGCGAGGGGCTGACTGCCCCCTTCGCGGCCTGCCGGACTGGCCGCGAAATCCCCTGCTTATCGCTGCTTCTGCCGCGCCCCCCACTTTGACAATGCCTTCCATGGCGAAGGCTGTGCGCGCTTGGGCGCGGCATCTCCTTCGCAAGAACCGACAACGAAGACCAAGGAGTGACCCGTGGCTGCTGCCGCTGCTGTTCCCGCTGCCGATGCCAACGTCGCCGCACCGGCGAAGAAGGGCAAGAAGAAGCTCTTCATCATGCTCGCGATCGGCGTGCTGGTGCTGCTGCTGGCCGGCGCCGGCGCGGTCCTGGTCCTGAAGAAGAAGGCGGCCGCGCAGGACGCCGACGACGGCGAAGACGGTAGTACCGCCGCCGCAGCCACCCACAAGGTCGAGAAGCCCGACCTGAAGCACCCGCCGGTGTTCCTGCCGCTGGACCCGTTCGTCGTGAACCTGGCCGACAAGGAAACCGACCGCTACGCGCAGATCGGCATCACGCTCGAGGTCGAGGACCCGAAGTTCGGCGAGCTGCTGAAGACCTACATGCCGGCGATCCGCAACGCGATCCTGCTGATCCTGGCGCAGAAGTCGTCGGCCGACCTGCTCGACCGCCCCGGCAAGGAGAAGCTTGCCGGCGAGATCCAGCGCGAAGCGGCGCGGGTCATGGGCTACGAGGTCGACGAACCCGAAGCGCCCAAGGCCGCAGCCAAGGAAGAGGCGAAGGCCGACGGTGCGAAGACCGGTGACGACGACGAGAAGCCCAAGGCGAAGAAGAAGCGCCGCGCGAACGTCGAGCCCAACCCGATCAAGCACGTGCACTTCTCGAACTTCATCATTCAGTGATCATGACTGCAGCCATCGCCAACGCGCGGGCCGAGCGCCGGGCCGCTCACAAGCCGGCCCGCATCCCCTCGGGGGATCGACCGACGTACTCGTCGGGCGAGGGGCTCACATGAATCAGCAGATCCTCTCGCAAGACGAAGTCGACGCGCTGCTGCAAGGCATCACCGGCGAGAGCCAGAAGCTCGAGCCGGAAGAGGTCGAAGCCGGCGCGATCCGCACGTATGACATCTCCAGCCAGGAGCGCATCGTCCGCGGCCGCATGCCGACGATGGAGATCATCAACGAGCGCTTCGCCCGCAACATCCGCATCGGCCTGTTCAACTTCATCCGCAAGAGCCCGGAGATCGCGATCGGCAGCATCAAGGTGCAGAAGTACAGCGCCTTCCTGCGCGAGATCGTCGTGCCGACCAACTTCAACATCGTCAGCGTGCGGCCGCTGCGCGGCTCGGGGCTGATCGTCTGCGACCCGACGCTGGTGTTCGCGGTGATCGATGCCCTCTTCGGCGGCGCCGGCAAGTACCACACGCGCATCGAGGGCCGCGACTTCTCGGCCACCGAGCAGCGCATCATCACGCGGCTGGTCGAGGTGATCACCGCCGAGTACAAGAAGGCCTGGCACGGCATCTACCCGCTGGAGCTGGAGTACCAGCGCTCGGAGATGCAGCCGCAGTTCGCGAACATCGCGACGCCCAGCGAGATCGTCGTCGCGACCAGCTTCACGCTGGAGATCGGCGACACCAGCGGCACGATCCACTTCTGCATTCCGTACGCGACGCTGGAGCCTATCCGCGACGTGCTGTATTCGACGATCCAGGGCGACGCGTCCGAGCCCGACCGGCGCTGGGTCAACCTGATGAAGCAGCAGATCCAGGCGGCCGAGGTCGAGCTGATCGCCGAGCTCGCGACCGCGCCGGCCACCGTCGAGCAGCTGCTCGCGTTCAAGGTCGGCGACTTCGTCGAGCTCGACCTGGCGCAGACGATCGAGGCCAAGGTCGCCGGCGTGCCGGTGCTGGACTGCAGCTACGGCACATCGAACGGACGCTATGCGCTGAAGGTCAATCAATTGCTTGCCAGCTCGCCGCAGACCTGGCTGGGAGAATCGCATGTCAACTGACAAGAACAGCAGCACGCAATCGGCCGAGGACGCGATGGCCGCCGAATGGGCCGCCGCGCTCGCCGAGTCCAAGCCCGAGACCGCCTCCGAGGTGCAGACCGACCAGATCGCGCCGGCCTCGTTCCAGAACTTCGCGCCGACCGGTGCGGCCGGTGCCGGCAACGACATCAGCATGATCCTCGACATCCCGGTGCAGCTCACCGTGGAGCTGGGGCGCACGCGGATCCCGATCAAGCACATCCTGCAGCTCGCGCAGGGCTCGGTCGTCGAGCTCGACGCGCTGGCCGGCGAACCGATGGACGTGCTGGTCAACGGCTACCTGATCGCGCAGGGCGAGGTCGTCGTCGTCAACGACAAGTTCGGCATCCGGCTGACCGACATCGTCACGCCCAGCGAACGCATGCGCCGGCTGAGCCGCGGCTGATCGTGAATGCCGCCAGTGGTTTGACCTCGCTGGTCTGGTTCATCGCGATCATCGCGCTGATCCCGGTCGCGCTGTGGCTGCTGAAGCGCACGCCGATGGGCGGCGGCGCAGGCCACCAGCACCTGCGCAGCATCGCGGCGCTGCCGCTGTCGACGAACCAGCGCATCGTGACCGTCGAGGTCGGCCAGGGCGAATCGCGCCGCTGGCTGGTGCTGGGCGTGACGGCGCAGAGCATCACGACTCTGCACACGATGGAACCGCAGGACGACTTCCGGGCTGACGTATCGAAGCCCCTCGCGCCCTTCGATACCTCGGTGCGAACGGGTGCAGCTGGCTCCGTGTTCTCCCAACTGCTCAACAAGCTGCACCGCGATCGAGGCAACGACGATGGCCGCTGACCTGCCCCTCGTGGTCGCGCAGAGCGCCGGCGGCACCAGCTACTCGGTGCCGATCCAGACGCTGCTGTTCTTCACGGCCCTGAGCTTCCTGCCCGCGGTGCTGCTGCTGATGACCGGCTTCACGCGCATCGTGATCGTGCTAAGCCTGCTGCGCCAGGCGCTGGGCACGCAGGCGGCGCCGCCGAACCAGGTCGTCATCGGGCTGAGCCTGTTCCTGACCTTCTTCGTGATGGGGCCGACGATCGACAAGGTCTACACCGAGGCCTACCAGCCGTATGCCGAGAACAAGATCCAGTTCGACGAGGCCTTGAGGCGCGGCGAAGTGCCAATGCGCGCGTTCATGCTGAAGCAGACGCGCCAGGCCGACGTGATGCTGTTCGCCAAGCTCGCGAAGATCGACGCCTCGGTCAAGACCGAGAACGTGCCGTTCAAGGTGCTGGTGCCGGCGTTCGTCACCAGCGAGCTGAAGAGCGCGTTCCAGATCGGCTTCCTGATCTTCATCCCGTTCCTGATCATCGACATGATCGTCGCGAGCGTGCTGATGAGCCTGGGGATGATGATGCTGAGCCCGGTGCTGATCGCACTGCCGTTCAAGCTGATGCTGTTCGTGCTGGCCGATGGCTGGAACCTGCTGCTGGGTTCGCTGGCGGCGAGCTTCGTCACGTAGACATCGAGATCCAGAACAAAGCGCACACCATGGACTCCCAACAAGTCTTCACCGCCGGCCAGCAAGGCCTGTACATGCTGCTGATGGTCTCGGCGCCCATCCTGCTGACCGTGCTGGTCGTCGGCCTGGTGGTCAGCATCTTCCAGGCCGCGACGCAGATCCACGAGGCGACGCTGTCGTTCGTGCCGAAGATCGTCGCCGCGGTCGCGGTGCTCGCGATCGCCGGGCCGTGGATGCTGACCAGCCTGGTCGAGTACATCCAGCGCACGCTGCAGTCGATTCCGACGGTGGTCGGCTGATGCAGGCCCTCACCCCGGCCCTCTCCCGCAAGCGGGAGAGGGAGTGCGACTTGTCCCCTCTCCCGCTTGCGGGAGAGGGCTAGGGTGAGGGTCGTCGCGTGCTCACGTTCACCGATACCCAGGTCCTCGCCTGGATCACGCCGCTGCTGTGGCCGTTCTTGCGCGTGCTCGCGCTGTTCGGCGCGCTGCCGGTGTTCGCCCAGCGCAGCGTGCCGATGCGCGTGCGCGTCGCGCTCGCGTTCCTGATCGCGTTCTGCGCGCAGGCGTCGCTGCCGGCGATGCCGGCGATCCCGCTGGACTCGGCCGCCGCAGTGCTGGCCGTGCTTCAGCAGGTGCTGATCGGCGTCTCGCTGGGTTTCGCGGTTCGGCTCGTGTTCGCCGCGGTCGAGTTCGCCGGCGAAATCATCGGCTTGCAGATGGGCCTGAACTTCGCCGGGTTCTTCGACCCGATGAGCGGCGGCCAGACCACCGCGGCCAGCCGCTTCTTCGGCGTCTCGGTGAGCTGGCTGTTCATCGTGATGGGCGGGCACCTGCTGCTGATCGGTGCGGTCGTCAAGAGCTTCGACGCGTTCCCGGTCGGCCCGGACCCGTTTGCGTTCCTGCGCACCGTGCAGCCGCAGGTCTGGGGCGCGGAGGTGTTTCGCCTCGGGCTGTGGATCGCGCTGCCGCTGGTCGCGATGCTGCTGTTCGTGAACCTGGTGCTGGGGATCATCTCCCGCGTCGCGTCGCAGATGAACATCTTCGCGATCGGCTTCCCGATCACCGTCTCGATCGGCCTGATCGGCATGCTGCTGACGCTGCCGATGATGCAGGTGCCGTTCACGATGGCGCTGGAGCGCATGCTCGCGTATTTCCAGTAGCGCCGGCAGTGGCGTCAGCGAGACGTCAGCAACAGGCCCTCGAATCGGCCGGCGCGCCGGACCTGCACTTGTTGTTGTCGTCGTCGCGCTGGCACAGCAGGCGATTTCCGAAAGGAGCCCCCCGATGGCAGCGCTCACGACTCTCGGCATCGTGCACACCGCGATCAGCATCGTCGCGCTGGTCAGCGGCGTCGTCGTGCTGATGCGCGACAGGCGGATCACCTCGGGCAGCGGCCTCGGTAAGCTGTACCTGATCTCGACCGTGCTGACCGCGCTGACCGGGCTCGGCATCTTCCAGCACGGCGGGTTCGGGCCGCCGCACGTGCTCGCGATCCTGACCTTGCTGGCGATCAGCTTCGGCATCTTCGCCGAGCGCAGCCCGTTCTTCGGCGGCTGGGCGAAGTACCTGGTCGCGGTCGCCTACTCGGCGACCGTGCTGTTCCACTTCATTCCCGGCGTGACCGAGACCTCGACGCGGTTGCCGGTCGGCTCGCCGCTGCTCGCATCGGCCGAGGACCCGATCCTGCAGAAGGTCTACGGCGTGCTGTTCGTCGTCTTCGCGATCGGCCTGGTGCTGCAGCTGCGCTGGCTGCGCGCCGGGCCGGCGCGCTGAGGAGGCGCGGCGGTGGCCACCACCACGCGCGGTTTCGGCGGGCGCCGCCCCGGTGCGCAAGAAGCGCAGCGGCTGCCGCCGGGCCAGCACGAGACGCACGACTTTCCGGTGCTCTCGCACGGGCCTACGCCGTTCGTCGACCTCTCGAGCTGGCGCTTCACGCTGAGTCACGGCCCGAGGCCGCTCGCGAGCTGGAGCTGGACCGAGTTCAACGCGCTGCCGCAGACGCGCTGGCAGGGCGACATCCATTGCGTGACGACCTGGTCGAAGTTCGACACGCGCTGGCAAGGCGTGACGGTCGACGATCTCCTCGCGGTAGCCGGCGTCGCGGCGCCGACGCCGTATGCCCTCGCGCTCTCGCATGACGGCTACGACACCAACCTGCCCTGGGCCGACCTGCAAGGGGGCCGCGCGATGATCGCGACCCGCTACGACGGCGAGCCGCTTGCACCCGAGCACGGCGGCCCGGCGCGCCTGCTGGTGCCGCACCTGTACTTCTGGAAGAGCGCAAAATGGATCGCCGGCCTGCGCTTCACCGAGCGCGACGAGGCCGGCTTCTGGGAACTGCGCGGCTACCACATGCGCGGCGACCCGTGGCGCGAGCAGCGCTACACGAACGATCCGTGAGCGTCTCGACGAACGCCGCGCGGTGGCAGACAGCGACGATCGCCGCGATCGAACCGCGCACGCCGCGCATCAAGAGCTTCTTCCTGCGCACGCCGCACCCCGTGGCTCACATCGCCGGGCAGCACGTCGATGTGCGGCTGACCGCCGACGACGGCTATCAGGCGCGGCGCAGCTACTCCATCGCGTCGGCACCGGGCGTGGTGCCGATCGAGCTGGCGATCGACCGGCTGGACGACGGCGAGGTCTCGACCTACTTTCACGACACAGCCCAACCCGGCGACGCGTTCGAGCTGCTCGGCCCGATCGGCGGCCATTTCATCTGGCGCGCCGCGGAAGACGGCGGCCCGCTGCTGCTGGTGGCCGGCGGCTCGGGCATCGTGCCGCTGCTTGCGATGCTGCGCGAGCGCGCGCGGCAACGCGCGACCCTGCCGACGCTGCTCGTCTACTCGGCGCGCAGCTGGCCCGATATGGCGTTCGGCAACGAGTTGCTGGAGCTGGAAATGAACGACCCGAGCCTGCGGCTGCTGTTCGTGACGACCCGTGGCCCGCGACGTCGACCGCAGGACCGTGAGCAGCGACTCGATGCCGCGGCACTCGTCGAAGTCCTGGCCGCGTGGGGCTCCACGCCGCGCCATGCGTACCTGTGCGGCGCGACCCGCTTCGTCGAGGCCATGGCCGATGCACTGGTGCGCGCCGGCGTCGATGCGCCGGCCATTCGCGCTGAGCGCTACGGCGGCGCGAGCTGACGACGGTCCAGTCGGTCAGCTCGCGCGAATCTCACGTCACTTGATCGAAACCCAGGCCCACTCGAGCCAGTTGTCGGCTCGGTGCACCACTTCCACGTTGCTGCGCATCGCCCACGGGATGAACTGGCGGTGCAGCGGGATGTGGTGGACCATGTCGTTGTGTTCCTTGATCGCCGCCTTGATCAGCGCCTCGCGCTTCTTCGGATCGGGCTCCTTGCTCGACGCGGCGGCCAGCTCGTCCAGCTTCGGGTTGTTGACCTGCCCGTAGTTGAACTGGCCGATGCCGCCGGGCGCGCGCGTGCGGTAGATCGGGGTCAGCGTCGTTTCCGCGTCGGTCACCGAACCGCCCCAGCCCAGCATGTACATCGAGGTGTCGAGGTTGCCTAGCTTGGCGAAGTACACCGAACGCGGCATCGTGTTGACCTTGACCTTCATGCCGATCTTGGCCCACATCGACGCGAGCGTCTTGCAGATGTCTTCGTCGTTGATGTAGCGGTCGTTCGGGCAGTCCAGCGTCACCTCGAAGCCGTCGGGATAGCCGGCGGCAACCAGCAGCTTCTTCGCGGCGTCCACGTCGAACGGACGGCGCTTCTCCAGCTCCGGATCGTTGAACGTGCCCTTGGGCGAGACCATGGTCGCGCCGGTCGGCGCCGCGAGGCCGCGCATCAGCTTGTTCTTGATCAGCTCCTCGTCGACCGCCTGGTACAGCGCCTGGCGCACGCGCTGGTCCTTGAACGGGTTCTTGCCCTTGACGCTGCTGTACAGCAGCTCGTCGCGGCCCTGGTCCATGCCGATGAAGATCACGCGGTTCTCGGGGCCGTCGATCACCTTGATGCCGTTCGTGCTGCGCAGCCGCGGCGTGTCGGGCGGCGGCGGGTCGAGCACGAAGTCGAGTTCGCCCGAGATCAGCGCGGCCACGCGGGTCGCGTTGTTCTTGATCGGCGTGTAGATCACGTCCTGCACGTTGCCGTCGAACTTGCCCCACCAGTTCGGGTTGCGCTTGTAGACCGTCTTCACGTCGGGCTGGCGGCTCACGACCATGAACGGGCCGGTGCCGTTCGCATGCAGCGCCGCGTAACTCTGCTCGCCGGCGTTGAAGTCCTGCGTCTTGACGACGTTGTTCTTCTCGCACCAGGCCTTGCTCATGATGAAGACCGAGTTCGCGTGCTCGAGGAAGATCGGGTTGACCTCCTTCAGGTTGAACTCCACCGTCAGGTCGTCGATCTTCTTCGGCTCGCCCATCGCCGTGGCGTAGACCTTGATGTCCGAACTCGGCTGCTGCGCGCGCTTGATCGAGAACACCACGTCGTCCGCGGTGAACGGCGTGCCGTCGTGGAACTTGACGTTCGCTCGCAGCTTCATGCGCCACTGCAGCGGGCTGGTCTGCTGCCATTCGGTCGCGAGCTGCGGCGCGACGTTGAGCTTCTTGTCGCGCCCGACCAGGTACTCGTAGACCTGGCCGTTCAGCGAGTTGGTCAGCGACTCGTTGCGCGAGTCCGGGTCCAGCGTCTGCAGATCGCCCTGCGACGCCCAGCGCAGCGTCTGCGCCTGCGCACCACCGGCCAGTGCCAGCAGCGCGGTGAGCGCCCAGGCCGCAGCCGAGAGAAATCGTCTTGTCATCGTTTCCTCCGGGATTCTCGAAAGGCGGCCAGTGTAGGCCCGCGAAATCGCACGGCCTGGTCAGGGAAAACCTGAAAGGTTTCGCCAAAACCCGGGCGCGGCGCCGCGATGCGTCAGCAAGTTCCGGGCCGCGGCGGACACAAAAAAGCCGCTGCGATGCAGCGGCTTTCGATGGAGGCGCAGCGCCCGGATCAGCGGAAGCGCGATTGCGGCACCGTTGCGAGCTGGCCCGGCAGCGACGACAGGTACGCCGACAGCGCCTTCAGCTCGGCATGGTTGAACGGCCGCGCCATGCCCATCATCACCGGGTTGTTGCGGCCGACCTGCGGGTTGTTGTCGGTCTGGTAGGCCTTCAGCGCCTGGTACAGGTAGTCCGCATGCTGGCCCGCGAGCTTGGGGTACGACGCATCGATGGGCTTGCTGAAGTTCTCGCCGTGGCACGAGGCGCAGTTGCCCTTCTTCAGCAGCTCGGCCACCGTGGGCGGCGGCACCGGCGTGCCGGCGCCGGCCGGGTCCGCGGCCTTGTACTCGGTCTCGTAGAACGCGGCGAGGTCGGCCATGTCCTGGTCGGTCAGCGACGCGGCGATCCCGCGCATCGTCGGGTGCTTGCGATCGCCCTTCTTGTAGGCGGTCAGCGCGCCCACGATGTACTTGGCGTTCTGGCCCGCGATCATCGGCACCTGGTAGACCTCGGGGAAGCTGGCCTTGTAGCCCGGGATGCCGTGGCAGCCTATGCACATCGCCGCCTTCTTCTCGCCTGCCGCCGCGCTGCCGCCCTGCGGGGCGCCGGCGGCCGGCGCGCTAGCCGCCTGGGCATGCGCCGCAACTCCGACGAAACAGGCGGCCAGGGCGATCGACAGACGATGGAGCTTGTTCATGGGTTGCGAGCAGGCGGTGTTTGCAGGTCAGCGGGCGATTATAGGGGGGCCCTTATACTGCCTCGCGACCCCTCCATCACCCGAAACGAACGACAGCGCCATGAAGTTCCAAGGCTCGGACAACTACGTCGCCACCCCCGACCTGATGCTCGCGGTCAATGCGGCGGCGACGCTGAAGCGGCCGCTGCTGATCAAGGGCGAGCCCGGCACCGGCAAGACGATGCTGGCCGAGGAAGTGGCCCAGGCGCTGGGCATGCCGCTGCTGCAGTGGCACATCAAGAGCACGACCAAGGCGCAGCAGGGCCTGTACGAGTACGACGCGGTCAGCCGTCTGCGCGACAGCCAGCTCGCCGACGTGGACGGCGGCCAGCGCGTCAAGGACATCCACAACTACATCGTCAAGGGCGTGCTGTGGCAGGCCTTCACGGCCGAGCAGCCGGTGGTGCTGCTGATCGACGAGATCGACAAGGCCGACATCGAATTCCCGAACGACCTGCTGCGCGAGATCGACCGGATGGAGTTCTACGTCTACGAGACGCGCGAGCTGGTCAAGGCGAAGCACCGGCCGCTGGTCTTCATCACGTCGAACAACGAGAAGGAGCTGCCCGATGCGTTCCTGCGCCGCTGCTTCTTCCACTACATCAAGTTTCCCGACGCCGAGACGATGAAGAGCATCGTCGGCGTGCACTTCCCGAACCTGAAGAAGGAGCTGCTCGCGTCGGCGCTGAAGAACTTCTACGACGTGCGCAACCTGCCGGGGCTGAAGAAGAAGCCGTCGACCTCGGAGCTGCTGGACTGGCTCAAGCTGCTGGTGGCCGAGGACATCCCGCTCGAGGCGCTGCAGAGCAAGGACGACAAGGTCGTCGTGCCGCCGCTGGTCGGCGCGCTCCTGAAGAACGAGCAGGACGTGTCGCTGTTCGAGAAGCTGGTGTTCATGCAGCGGCACAACCGGTGACGGCACGCGCCGGTGGCGGCACGGGCCACCCGTCGTATATACTTCGCGTATATCTTCGCTCGGTGTTGCGATGGCCCGAACCACCGTCTTTCAGTCCGGCAACAGTCAAGCCGTTCGCTTGCCCAAGGCGTTTCGCTTCAAGTCGGCCACGGTCGAGATCTTTCGGCGCGGCGACGAGGTCGTTCTGCGCGAGCGCGCTCGCACGCTAGGCGAAGCGCTGGCGGCGCTGCCGCCGCTGGACCCGTCGGACGCGGAGGTTCTTGATCTGATCCGCGAAAGCCGGCCCGCCGAGGAACGCGACTGGTCGGCGCTGCATGGCGGCACGGCAGTGCGCCGCCCGCGGCGCGGCCCATGAAATTCCTGCTCGACACCGACACCTGCAGCTTCCTGATTCGCGGCGATGCAGCGTTGAGCACGCGGCTCGCGGCGCAACCTCTTGATGCCGTGCGCATGTCGGTGGTGACCCTGGGCGAGCTGGCATACGGCTGTGCCTTGAAGCCGCAGTCGCAGCGCCTGCGCGAGCGTGTCACCGCGTTCGTCCAAGCTGTCGAACCGGTGCCGCTGGACGCCAGCGCGGCGGAGCACTACGCCGACATTCGGGCGACGCTGCGTGCAGCCGGGACGCCCATCGGGCCGAACGACATCTGGATCGCCGCCCACGCCCGCTCGCTGGGCATGACGCTGGTGAGCCACAATCTGCGCGAATTCAAGCGCGTGTTGCGCCTAAAGGTAGAGGACTGGACGCACGCATGACCTGGCCGATCCCCATCATTTTGAAGGGCGAGCACGCGACCCTCGTCCCGCTCGCACCCGAACACGAGTCCGCGCTGATCGATGCGGCGCGCGACGGCGAGCTGTGGAATCTCTGGTACACGAGCGTCCCGGCACCCGAGAAGATGGCCGCCGACATCCAGCGCCGCCTCGGGCTGCAGGCGAGCGGCTCGATGCTGCCGTTCGCGGTGCTCGATGCGAGCGGCGCAGTCGTCGGCGAGACGACCTACATGAACATCGACGCGGTCCACAAGCGCGTCGAGATCGGCAGCACCTGGTATGCCGCGCGCGTGCAGCGCACGCCGCTGAACACGGAGTGCAAGCTGATGCTGCTGACCCATGCGTTCGAAACGCTGGCCTGCATCGCGGTCGAGTTCCGCACGCACCGCCTGAACACGCAGAGCCGGCGCGCGATCGAACGCCTGGGCGCCCAGCTCGACGGCATCCTGCGTGCGCACCAGCGCAGCCCCGACGGCAGCCTGCGCGACACCGCGGTCTACAGCATCACCGCGGCCGAGTGGCCGACGGTGCGCCAGCACCTGCGCTGGCAGCTGGAGCGGCCGCGCTGAGCGGCTCTCGCCCCGCCTTCTTTCTTCTACGCCGGCTGCAATTCGCTGCCGCGAGGCGGCTCGGCGAGCACGATCTGGTTGCGCCCGGCCCGCTTGGCCCGGTACAGCGCCTGGTCGGCGCGCGCGAGCACGGCCTGCGGCGACTCGTCGGGCGACTGGGCGACCGCCACGCCGACGCTGATCGTCACCGACCGGTCGAACTCGTCCCACGCCGTGTCGCGCACCGCGAGATGCACGCGCTCGGCCAGGCGCATCGCGCCGTCGAGATCGGCGTGCGGCAGCAGGATGCAGAACTCCTCGCCGCCGAGCCGCGCGATGTGGTCGACCTCGCGGGCCGCGTCGCGCAGCACGTCGGCCAGCTTGCGCAGCGCGGCATCGCCGGCGGCGTGGCCGTGCTCGTCGTTGAGGCTCTTGAAGTGATCGACGTCGATCATCATCAGCGAGTAGGTTTCGCCGTAGCGGCGCAACCGCCCGGCCTCGCGCTGCAGCAGCGGCGCGAGCGCGCGGCGGTTCAGCAGGCCGGTCAGCGCGTCGCGCTCCGACAGCTGCTGCAGCTGCGTCACGAGGCGCCCGACCACCATCAGCGCGAGCACGAGGTTGACCATCAGGCCCACCAGCATGAACGCGAACACGACTCCGCTGTTGAACGCGTTCGGCTCGTGCAGCGGCCGCGCCGCGACCTCCGGGGCGAACACACCGGCGATCGAGCGCACCGCGAACAGCAAGCCGAGCAGCGCGAGCGGCGTCGCGACGACGCGGGCCGTCGCGACGGCGCCCTCGCGGTACAGCGCCTGATGGCTTTCGTATGCGGCGCGCAGCAAGGTCCACGCGATCGGCACCGACGAGCCGATCACCGCCACCGCGCTGTGCTCCTCCGTCAGGCCGAGGAAGATGATCAGCAAGGCCGCATCCAGGCCGAACAGCGTCGCATGCTCGGCGTCGGTCACCGGCACGCGCAGGAAGATCTGCATCCCGCGCCGCATCGCGAGCACGCCGGCCATGATCGCGAGGTTCGCCACGACCAGCGTCAGAAACGGCGGCCAGATGCCGCGCAGCAGGATCAGCGAGAGCCCGGCGGCGGTCGCCAGCGCCGCGCCCATCCAGTGCGCCGAGACGCGCCTGGACAATCCCAACCACCAGCCGCCCACCCACCAGCTGAAGGCGCACAGGCCTTGCTGCAGCGTGATGAGCACCAGGACAGTCTGGATGTCTTTCACCGGCTTCGGCCTCCGCGAGCTGGTACGGCAAGCGCGCGCGTGTATGTTCGCGCCGGCGCTGCGGCGCGAACATGGCCATAACCCTGATGGACGCGCCCGCCTGGGCGCGGTTGCTAGCGCTTTGTCCTGCGGCCCAGACGCTTCGCGTTCGCGGTCGCGGTGCGGTGCACCGGCGCGAGCCCCTTGCTGAGCACGCCCAGCGCGGCACTTTGCAGCAGCGCCGCATTCATCGAGAGCTGGGCCAGGGTCAACGGGGACCATGCCGTGCGCCAGAAGTTCGCCGCCAGCGCCTGGTTCGCGCGAGCGGCCTGCTGCGCCATCGCGGTCCATGATTCGGCGAAGGCAGCCGCCTTCTCGGCGCCCATGCGGTGGAACTCGCGCCGATCGCGCGCCGAGGGCTTCGTGCCGGCCACGGCCATGCGCGCGAGACGCTGCGCCACGACCTGTGGCGCGGCAAGCGCGAGCTCGGCCGCCTGGGTCGCGAGTTGATGAGCATGATGACGGCGGCGTGCGGCCATGGCAATGGGTTCCCTTCAAGCGGACGCCACGACCTTACACCATCGCTCTGTCAGGACACTGACAACCACCGCGAGCGCCGTCGCGGTCCACAGCCAGCCGTTCAACAGCACCGGCCCGATCGAGCGATAGAGGACGGCATCGACCTGGTGCAGCGAAACGGTCTCGACTGCAAAATCGAGCAGCGCGGCAAAGGTCGCGAATTCGGCGGCGCGAGCGTATTGGGACTCGTACGCTGCCGCCCAGCGGCGCACGACGAGCCAGCCAGCCAGCAGCGCCACGATCGCGAGCAACACCAGTTGGATCGGCCGGCGCGATTCGTACACGCCGAACGCCGACAACGTCCTATCGATCGCATCATGCGCCAGGTAACGCAGATCCAGCATCACCTCGGCAGCCAGCATCAACTGGATCGCCGCGATCCAGCCCCAATGGCGGCGTGTCGCCGGGTTCGACGCGAATCGCGCGGCCAGACCCGCCGCGATCGCTGCAGCGAAGAACGACGTGAAGCCCGCGAGCTGTGTGGGATTGTGGAACGGTCCGAACCACGCTGTCATCAACTGCTCCCTCGAATGCACACGCACCGATGATGCTCGTCGCGATCAGTTACCTCGTCTTCGCAGTCGCGGGCCTCGCGGCCTTTCGCTTCTGGCCGCCGCGTACGGCGGCGCTGGTCGTTTTCTTCGGCGGCTGGGTGATTCTGCCGGTCGGAGACTTTCCGCCGCCGTCCGCACCGGACACATTCGCGTACTGGATCGTCGGCCTCGCGCTGCCGTCGGACATGCTGGTCAGCAAGGCCTGGGTCGCGCCCTGCACCGCGCTGGCAGGATCCATGCTGACCGCGGCCGGCCGCGGCCGCTTGCGTGCACTCGAGCTCACGTGGTTGGACGCGCCAGTCGCGCTGTGGTGCCTGTGGCCGCTGCTGCAATGGGCCATCGGCCGCGACGGCAATCCGGCCGGTCCGCTGGCCTGTGCCTACCTGATCGGCAGCTGGGGCGCGACGTGGCTGCTCGGGCGCTTGTACGGCGGCGATGCCACGGGGCGGCGCGCAATCGTCACGGCGGTCGCGTATTCGGCGCTGGCGTGCCTGCCCTTCAGCCTGCTCGAGGGTTCGGTCGGACCTTTCATCTACGACGCGCTGTACGGCACACATCCGCTGCGATTCGTCGGCGCCCATCGTTACGTCGGTTTCCGCCCCGTGGGGTTTTTCGAGGATGGCAACCAATTCGGACTGTGGATCGCGATCGGCGCCGTGGCCGCTCTCTGGCTCGCCTGGTCCGCGGCCGGACGCACACGCACTCGTGCGTGGCTGGTCGCGGCGGTGCTGATTGCGATGGTACTGGCCGCGCAATCCGTTGGCGCGGCGCTGCTTGCATTGCTCGCGGTGGCGCTGCTTGCAGCGGCGCGCATCGTCGACCTGCGCCCCGTGTTCATCGGCGCGTTCGCATTGGTCGTGCTGGCCGGCGCGGTGATGTTGTCGGGGCGCGTGCCGATCCGGCAAATCGCGACCGAGACCGCGATCGGTCGCGGCGCGGTCGACGCATTCCGCGCCGTCGGCCGCGATTCGCTGCCGTGGCGCATTGCCCAGGAGCAGCGGCTGCTGCGCCCGGCGTTCGCGCACCCGCTGGCCGGCAGCGCCCAGTGGGACTGGTGGCGCGACGAGCATCGGCGGCCCTGGGGCATGGTGCTGCTGGTGATCGGCCAGTTCGGCTTGATCGGTTTGGCCGCGGGGCTCGCAACACCGCTCGCGCCAGCCGGCCAGGCACTGCTGCGCCGCGCGCCGCCGGATCGGCGCCGTGCCGAGCCGGCGGTGACCACGCTGATCGCGGTCCTGATCGGCGTCGCGCTGCTCGACGCGCTGCTGAACAGTTTCATCTATTTCCCAGCCATCCTCCTGGCTGGGGCACTCGCGAGTCGCGGCCCGGGAACGCCATCACAATAGCGCTGTCGCGACGAGTCGCCGCCTCGCCAGGGCCGATGCCATGCTGATCAACTTCTTCTTCACGCTGCGCGCCGCCAAGCTCAAGGTCTCGGTCAAGGAGTACCTGATGCTGCTCGAGGCGATCAAGTCCGGCGTCATCGACGACGAGGGCGGCCCCAGTGTCGACAAGTTCTACTACCTCGCCCGCACCTCGCTCGTGAAGGACGAGGCGAACTACGACAAGTTCGACCGCGCGTTCGCCGCGTACTTCAAAGGCGTCGAGCTGCTGACCGACTTCACGCAGGACATCCCGCTCGAGTGGCTGCAGAAGAAGCTCGAGCTCGAGCTCAGCCCCGAGGAGAAGGCCGCGATCGAGAAGATGGGCTGGGACGAGCTGATGGAGACGCTGAAGAAGCGCTTCGAGGAGCAGAAGGAGCGCCACGAAGGCGGCAACCGCATGATAGGCACCGGCGGCACCAGCCCGTTCGGCGCCTACGGCTACAACCCCCAGGGCATCCGCATCGGCCAGGACAAGGGCCGCAACAAGAGCGCCGTGAAGGTCTGGGACCAGCGCGCCTACAAGGACTACGACGACACGCTGGAGCTCGGCACACGCAACATCAAGGTCGCGCTGCGCCGGTTGCGCCGCTTCGCACGCGAGGGCTCGGACCTCGAGCTGGATCTCGACGACACGATCCACAGCACCGCGGCGAACGCCGGACTGCTGGACATCAAGATGATCCCCGAGCGGCACAACAAGGTGAAGGTGCTGCTGCTGATGGACGTGGGTGGCACGATGGACGAGCACATCCATCGCGTCGAGGAACTGTTCAGTGCGGCCAAGTCCGAGTTCAAGCACCTCGAGTTCTATTACTTCCACAACTGCGTCTACGACTTCATGTGGAAGAACAACCGGCGCCGCTACAGCGAGAAGTTCCCGACCTGGGACGTGATCCGCAAGTACAACAAGGACTACAAGCTGATCTTCGTCGGCGACGCGACGATGAGCCCGTACGAGATCCTGCAGCCCGGCGGCAGCGTCGAATACAACAACGAGGAGCCGGGTGCCGAGTGGCTCGGCCGGCTGACCCACGCGTTTCCGAAGTTCGCATGGATCAACCCGGAGCCGCAAGGCGTTTGGGGTTATCGGCAGAGCATTGCGGTGATCCAGCAGCTGATGAACCAGCGCATGTTCCCGCTGACCCTCGCCGGGCTCGAAGGAGCGATGCGCCTGCTGAGCAAATGATCGCAGCGCGCGCCGTCACGGCGCGCGTCCGTGCGAGCTGCGCCGCGATGGCCCACGTCCGTGCGTTCCGTGCCGCGACGCTGCTGCTGTCGACTCTGCTGCTGGCCGGCTGCGGCAGTCTCTCGGCCCTGCTGTCGGGCTCCGACGACGGCAAGCAAAAGGCCGACAGCGCAGCCAGCGCCGCCTCCGAACCCGCGATCAACACCGACCGCGCCGACTACCGCATCGAGGTGCAGGCGCCGGACGAGCTGCGTCGCCTGCTGCTGAACTACCTGGACCTCGCGCGCTTCCAGGATGCGCCGGCGACCGAGCGCATCACCGGCGCCGAGCTCGCGCGTCTGGAGCGCGGCGCGCCCGCGCAGGCGCGCGGCCTGCTCGAGACCGAGGGTTATTTCAACGCCGACGTGGCGATCACGCGCGAGAACGGCCCGAACGGGCTGCCGCTGCTGCGCGTGCGGGTCGATCCGGGGCCGCGCACGACGATCGCCGCGTTCACGATCGAGGCCGATTCCGGCGGCAGCGTCGCCGATGCCGCCGAGCTCGAAGCCTTGCGGGCCCAGTGGGCCATGCCGCCGGGTACGCCGTTTCGCCAATCGCTGTGGGCCAGTGCCAAGAACGCGACGCTCGCGCGGCTGCGCGCCGACGGCTATGCGGCCGCGAACTGGCGCGACACGGCAGCCACCGTCGACGCCGCGCACAACACCGCGACGCTCGCGCTGGTCGCCGAGACCGGGCCGCGCTACCGGCTCGGCGAGTTGCGCATCGAGGGCCTGAGCCGATACCAGGCCGACACGGTGCGGCGCCTCGCGACCTTCGAGCCCGGCGAGGCGTACACCGAGAAGCAACTGCTCGACTTCCAGGAACGGCTGCAGAAGGTCGGTCTGTTCGAAGGCGCCTCGGTCGAGCTCGATCCGGCGGTCGAGACGCACGACGCGGCACCGGTGCTGGTGCGGGTCAAGGAGCTGCCGCTGCAGCAGGCGACGATCGGCATCGGCTACAGCGCGAACACGGGGCCACGCGTCTCGCTCGAGCACTACCACCGAAGGCTGTTCCGCTTCGGGGGCGACGACTGGGTCGCGAAGAACAAGTTCGAGCTCGGCCCGTCACTGAAGTCATGGGAAGGCCAACTCACGTCGCACCCGCTGCCCGACCTGTACCGCAACCTGATCGCCGGCACCGCGTCTCGGCTGCGCACCGACGATCAGATCCAGTCCTCGTGGTCGGCGCGCGTCGGCCGCACGCAGGACTCGCCGCGCTTCGAGCGCCTGTACTACGCGGAGTTGAGCCACGCACGGGTCGACAGCGACACGGTGGTCAGCAGCGCCGAAGCGGTGACCGCGAACTACCAGTGGATACGCCGCGACCTCGACAACGTGCTGCTGCCCACGCGCGGCAACTCGTTGTCGCTGCAAGGCGCGGTCGGCTACGGCCGCGGCACGCAGACCACGGGCGGCGTCACCGAGGAGGGCCGCGGCCCGTTCACGCGCGTCTACGCCCGCTACACCTGGTACCGCCCGTTCGGCAAGGACTGGTACGCGACGCTGCGTGCCGAAGCCGGCGAGGTCTTCGCGAAGCAGGTGCTGGGCGTGCCCGACACCTTGCTGTTCCGCGCCGGCGGCGACAACTCGGTGCGCGGCTACGGCTACCGCACGCTGGGGCCGGAAGTGAACGGTGCCGTCACCAGCGGCCGCACGCTGCTGACCGGCAGCGCCGAGATTGCACGGCCGATCTCGCCGAAATACCCGGCGTTCTGGTGGGCGGCGTTCGTCGATGCCGGCAATGCCGCGGACCGGTGGCGCGATCTGCACCCGGTGTTCGGCTACGGCGTCGGACTGCGCTGGCGCAGCCCGGTCGGGCCGCTGCGCGTGGACTTTGCATATGGCGAGGCCGTGCGGCAGTTTCGCGTGCACCTGAGTGTCGGCATCGCGTTCTGATATGGCCCCCCCCGTAGCGCCTTCGGCGCTCCCCCCAGGGGGCGCCCCCAGTGGACCGGCGAAGCCGGATCCACGGCGTCCGCTTGGCCTGCTGCGGTGGATCGGTATCTTGCTATGCGTCGTCGCCTTCCTCATGGCGATCGCGGCTGGCGGCGCATGGTGGGCGCTGCGGACGGAACCGGGCACGGCGCGCGTGCTCGCGCTGCTGCCCGGTGTCGAAGTCGAGACGCCGAAAGGATCGCTGCTGGGCGACTTCGAAGCGCGCCGCCTCGCGATCCGATTGCCGGCCAGCCAGGATCGCATCGAGATCGCCGAACTGGTGTCGCGCGGCTTGCGCATCGAGCGCGCGAGCGGCCCGGCCTGGCTGCGCATCGTCAGCGACGAACTGCGGGCGCGGCGCGTCGACGTCAAGCTCGCGCCGGGTCCGGCGAAGAGCGAGCCACTGCAGCCGCCCCGCGACCTCGCGCCGCCGGTCGAGCTGGACCTGCGCGCGCTGCGCGTCGGCGAGCTGTTCGTCAGTTCGTTGGGCACGACGCCCTTGCGCGAGCTGCAGGCGCATGTGCAGCTCGGCGCGCAAGCGGGCGGCCTGCACCGCGTCGACAACCTGCGCGTCGCCTGGGATCGCCTGCAGCTCGAAGGCCGCGCGCAGATCGCGAGCCGCGCACCGCTCGCACTCGAAGTGCAAGTCGCGGCCCGGCAAGACGCCGAACAGGCCCGTGCACTGGGCCTGCCGGCCTGGAACGCGCAGGCGACGCTGGCCGGCCCGCTCACCGAGCCCGCGTTGCAGGCGACGCTGCGCGCCAACGCCCAGCCTGGGCGCGAAGCCCAGTCGCTGGACGCACGCGCGACGCTGCACCCATTCGCCGCCTGGCCGCTCGGCGAGCTGCGCGCAACGCTGCACGCGTTGGACCTGGCCGCGTTCGCGAGCGCCGCGCCGAGCACCGCGCTGAGCGGCGACGCGAGCGCCGCCAGCCGCGGCGTCGACCAGCCCGCGAACCTCAAGCTGACGCTCGCGAACGCGCTGCCCGGACGCTGGAACGAGGCGCGGCTGCCGCTGGCGAGCATCGCGCTCGAGCTCGCCGCGGTGCCGAACGATCCGAGCACGCTGGAGCTGACGACCTTCGACGCGCAACTGGCAAGCGCCGATCCCGGCGCAGCCGCTACGCCCGCATCGGTCGCGGGTCCGGCCGGCCGCATCACCGGCCGCGGCCGCTGGACCCGCGAGCGCTGGAACCTCGACGCGGTGCTCACCGAGCTGCAACCGAGCCGGCTCGACGCACGCGCCCCGGCGATGCAGTTGAGCGGCCCGCTGCGCCTGAGCGGCAGCGGCTTCGGCGGCGGTCCGTCGCAGCTGCCGACCCTCGACGTGCAAACCGAGCTGCAAGGCCGGCTCGCCGACCGCGGCCCGGCACGCGCGGCAGTACTGAAGCTGGACGGCAGCGCGAACGAACGCCGCCTCGAGCTGCGCAGCGCCGAGGCCTCGGCCGGCGCGGCCCGCGCGACGCTGAGCGGCAGCGCCGAGCGCGGCACCGCGGCCGATGCGCCGTGGGCCGTGAAGGCGAACGCAAGACTCGTCGACTTCGATCCCGCGCCGTGGTGGCCCGGTTGGGCCGACTCGCCGGCGCGGCGCCGCACGACCAGCCGGCTCAACGCGACCGCGCAGGTCGACCTGCAGGTCCCGTCCACCGCCGCACCAGGGCCCGCGGCAGCGCCGTGGCTCGCCACGCTGCGCGGCCAGGCCGACATCGTGATCGCGAACGGCAGCCTGCTCGCCGGCGTGCCGCTGGCCGGCGAGACGCATCTGAAGAACAGCGACGGCACGCAGCTCGTTGCCGCACTGAAGCTGGACGCCGGCGGCAACGCACTGCGTGTTGACGGCCGTTTCGCCACGCGCGGCACCGGCGCGAACGACGCCTGGACCGTGCAGCTCGATGGCCCGGCCCTGGACCGCCTGGCCCCGCTGCTCGCGCTGGCGCAACCGGCCGGTGCCGACGCGCGGCTCGCCGGCCGGCTGAACGTCAACGCGCAGATCGCCGGCCGCTGGCCATCCGTGACGACACAGGGGCAGCTCGCCGCCAGCGGCCTGCGCGTCGGAACGGCGCGCCTCGACAACGCCCAAGGGCAATGGCAGGCCGGCAGCGCCGCCGATGCGCCGCTGACCGCGCAGCTGGCCGTGAGCCAGCTCGCGCTGGTGGCCGCGGACGGCGCGCCGGGGCCGTCGCTCGAGTCCGCGCAGTTGCAGCTGAAGGGCAGCGCCCGGGCGCACACGCTGGAGCTGCGCGCCCAATCGAAGGCGTTGCCGCCGGCCTGGACCGACTCGCTGCAGAGTGCTGCACCGCCCGGTACGGCCGGCGCCACGACCGCCGCCACGACCGCCGGCACGGCGCGCACGCAGGCGCTGCTGCAGGCCCACGGCGGCCTGCTGAGCCGCAGCGCGGCCGCCGGTGCCGTGCCGACCGGCTGGGGCGGCGCGGTCGATCGCGTCGAGCTGCGCAGCACCGGCTACGCGCCGATGCTGCAGGCGCAGAACGTCGCGTTCGAGATCGGCTGGGGCCCCAGCGGTCCGGCGCGTGCGCTGGTGCAGCCGGGCCGCGCCGAGATCCTCGGCGGCGCGCTGCGCTGGAGCCGCATCGCGTGGCAAGGCAGCGCAAGCCCCGGCGCGCCGGCGCAGATCGACGCCGATGCCGAGCTCGAGCCCATGCGCATCGCCCCGCTGCTGGCGCGCGCGCAACCCGACTTCGGCTGGGGCGGCGACCTGACCGTCGCCGGCACGCTGGCCGTGCACAGCGCGCCCAGCTTCAAGGCCGACGTCGTGATCGAACGCCGCAGCGGCGATCTCACGGTGACCGAAGAGCTGGGCACGCAGGCGCTGGGCCTGACCGATCTGCGCCTGGGGCTGGCCGCAAGCGACGGCGTCTGGAGCTTCACGCAGGCGCTGGCCGGCAAGACGCTGGGCGTCGCAGCGGGTGCGATCGTCGCGCGCACGACACCGCAAGCCACTTGGCCCGGCGCCGACACGCCGATCGAAGGCGTGCTCGAACTGCAGGTCGCGAGCCTGGGCACCTGGGGTCCGTGGGTGCCCCCGGGCTGGCGGCTCGATGGCCGGGTGCACGCCAGCGCCAGCATCGGCGGGCGCTTCGGCGCGCCGCAGTACACGGGGCAGGTGCTGGGCTCGCAGATCTCGGTGCGCAATTTCCTGCAAGGCGTGGACGTGCATGACGGCGATGTCGCGATCCGCCTGCAAGGCGAAAGCGCGCGCATCGAGCGCTTCACCGCGAAGGCCGGCAACGGCAGCGTCAAGCTCGACGGCGATGCGGAACTCGGCGAGGCGCCGAAGGCCACGCTGCGGCTGATCGCCGAGCGGTTCCAGCTGCTCGGCCGGGTCGACCGGCGCATCGTCGCGAGCGGCCAGGCGCAGCTGCGGCTGGACCGCCAGGCGCTCGCGCTGGACGGCAAGTTCGATGTCGACGAAGGCCTGATCGACTTCACGCGCAGCGATGCGCCGACCCTGGCCAGCGACGTGCAGGTGATACGCCCGGGGCAGGCGCCCTCGCCGGCCGCCGCGGCATCGGCGGCGGCCTCGCCCCGCGGCGCCGCGCCGGTCGTGGCGCCGCCGACCAGCCGCGACGTCGCGCTCGACCTGCGCGTGGGCCTGGGCGAGAAACTGCGCGTGCGCGGCCGCGGCCTGGACACCGGGCTGCGCGGCGAGCTGCACATCACGTCGCCGGGCGGGCGCCTCGCGGTCAACGGCACGGTGCAGGCGGTCGACGGCACCTATGCGGCATACAGCCAGAAGCTGGCGATAGACCGCGGCCAGATCACGTTCAACGGCCCGGTCGACACGCCGCGGCTGGACATCGAGGCGACGCGGCCGAACCTGGACGTGCGCGTCGGCGTCGCGATCAGCGGCACGCCGATCAACCCGCGCGTGCGGCTGTTCTCCGAGCCCGAGATGTCGGAGATCGACAAGCTGAGCTGGCTCGTGATGGGCCGCGCGAGCGACGGCCTGGGCCGCACCGACACCGCGCTGCTGCAGCGCGCCGCGCTCGCCTTGTTGGCCGGCGAAGGTGGCGGCCCCACCGATCAGCTGACCAAGGCGATCGGCCTGGACGAGCTGTCGGTGCGCCAGAGCGACGGCGAGGTCCGCGAGACCGTGATCTCGCTGGGCAAGCAGCTCTCGCGGCGCTGGTACGTGGGCTACGAGCGCGGCCTGAACGCGACCGCCGGCAACTGGCAGCTGATCTACCGACTCGCCCGGCGCTTCACGCTGCGCGCGCAGTCGGGCCAGGACAATTCGCTGGACGTGATCTGGACCTGGCGCTGGCAGTGAGGCCACCGCCGCGCGGGCCCGGCGCGTGCCCGCCCCATGCGAGAATCCGCGCCGCTTCCCGCCGTAGTTCAATGGATAGAACGGCCGCCTCCTAAGCGGCAAATACAGGTTCGATTCCTGTCGGAGGGACCAGCGAGACGGCTCTGCAGCTCGCCGATTCCCAGTCCCAAATTCCCCATTCTCCGAGGCTCGCGGCGGTCACACCCGCACACGCAGCCTGCGATCGCTTGACATGCAGGTATTTGCCTGCATATTATCCCTCACGCACCCACACGACGGATGGACGCTGACAAGGTATTCAAGGCGCTGGCCGACCCGACACGCAGAAAGCTGCTCGATTTGCTGTGCGAGCAGAACGGGCAGACGCTGGGCCAGCTCTGCGAGCACCTGGACATGGCGCGGCAATCGGCCACGCAGCACATCGGGATCCTCGAGGCGGCGAACCTGGTCAGCACGGTCCGGCGCGGCCGGGAGAAGCTGCATTTCATCAACCCGGTGCCGCTGCATGAGGTCTACGAGCGGTGGGTGCGCAAGTTCGAACGGCAGCGACTCAGCCTGCTGCATGACCTGAAGAAGGAACTCGAAGGAGAGTGACGATGAGCCAACAGAAGACCAGCTTCGTCTACGTGACCTACATCCGCTCGACGCCGGAGAAGGTCTTCGAGGCGATCACGAAACCGGAGATCGCGCGCCGTTACTGGGGCCACGAGAACGTCTCGGACTGGAAGCCGGGATCGAGCTGGCAACACGTGCGCGCCGACGAGCAGCGTACGGTCCAGGTGGTCGGCGAGGTGGTCGAGGTCCAGCCGCCCACGCGCCTGGTCATCACGTGGGCGAGCCCTTCGCAGGCCGACGACCCGGCCAGCGTCAGCCGCGTGAGCTTCGACGTCGAGCCGTACGAGGAGATGGTGCGGCTGACCGTCACCCACGACGAACTGGAGGCCGGCAGCGGGATGGCCAAGGGCATTCAGCGCGGCTGGCCTATCGTCCTTTCCAGCCTGAAGTCGCTGCTGGAAACGGGCCAGGGCATCGATGTCTTCGCGGTGCCGAAGGCGGCTTGAACCGGGAGTCGTTCTGATGACCCAGCCCTACACCGGCGGATGCGCGTGCGGCGCGATCCGCTACGCCACCCGGCACGCCCCCATCTTCCAAAACCACTGCCAGTGCCGCGATTGCCAGCGGCGCAGCGGCACCGGGCATGGGTCCTGGCTGACCTTTCCGGCGCGAGCCGAGATGGCAATCACCGGTGAGGCGACGCATTGGGAGGTCGCCAGCGACAGCGGCAACGTGAAGATCCACGCCTTCTGCCCGGTTTGCGGGACGCCGGTCTACCTGCGCTTCGCCGCGATGCCGGAGCTGATCGCCGTCCCCGCGGCCAGCCTGGACGAGCCGAGCCGCTTCGCGCCGCAGGTGCTCACCTACAGCGTCCGTGCGCTGGCATGGGACGCCATCGACCCATCATTGCAGACCTTCGAGCGTATGCCGTCCGTCTGACCTGCGCCGCGGCCTGGTTTGGCGAGGGCCGGTCGGGTGCAGCGTGGGCGTGTCGAAATCGGCCGGCCTCGCTCGTCGTGGAGATGAGACGACGACCGCCGTCCATGCCCCATCTCCCAACCCAGGAGTCCTCCCATGAGAAAGCTCATCGCCACCACCATGGTCTCCCTCGACGGCGTCCTGCAGGCGCCGGGCGGCCCCGACGAAGATCCCACCGGCGGATTCGCCTTCGGCGGCTGGTCGTTTCCCTACTGGGACGACGCCCCGGGCCGCGACATGAGGGGCCTGGACGGCAAGGACCGCGAGCTCCTGCTCGGCCGCAGGACCTACGAGATCTTCGAGGCCTACTGGCCGTACCAGCCGGCCGACAGCCCGATTGCGAAGACGCTCAACGCGGCGCGCAAGCACGTGGCCTCGCGCACGCTGAAGTCGGTCGGCTGGAACAACTCGACGCTGCTGGGCGGCGACGTCGTCGCGGCGGTCGCCGCGCTCAAGCTCGAGGACGGGCTCGATCTGCAGATCATCGGCAGCGGCAACCTGATCCAGACGTTACAGGCAGCATCGCTGATCGACGAGTACAACGTATGGACCTTCCCGATCGTGCTCGGGCGCGGCAAGCGGCTGTTCGAAGCCGGGGCCAAGGGCGGCGCGCTGCGGCTCGTCGCGACGCAGACCTCGGCCACCGGTGTCGTGATGAGCACGTACGTGCCGGCCGGCGAGATCCCGTCCGGATCGTTCGTGCAGGGCGAGCCTGGCGCGAAGGAACTCGAGAGGCGCGCGAAGCTGGCCCGCGAGACGGGTTGACGGCGTGCCCGTGTCGCGCGCTTCGCCTCTCGATGGAGTACAAGCTCACGTGGCCACGGTCCTCGACAAACAACTCAAGCGGCAAGTCACCGTCGATGGCGTGGAGTACACCGTCGCCCTCGATCCCGATGGCTTTCGGTTGACCGGCAAAGGCAAGAGACGGCCTCAAGTCGAACTGCGCTGGCGCGATCTGTTGAGCGGCGACGCCGCCATGGCCGTCGCCCTGAACGCTTCTCTGTCGACGAAGCGGCCGCCCGCCGCCAAGCCGGTGACCGAACCGCCGCCCGATCGAGCGCGCCAGCGTGCGCCCAAGAAACCGCCGCGCTAGCCCGCGTTGCCCACCGATACCCCGACACACTCGCCCATGCCGTTGCCAACCCCGACGCTGCACACCGCTCGCCTGCTGTTGCGACCGTGCACGCAAGCCGACACGGACGCCCTCTTCCTGCTGCACACCAACCCGCGCGTTCTGCGCTACTGGGACTCACCGCCCTGGAAGGAACGCGCGCGAGCGGAGCGCTTCATCGCGTCTTGCCGGCAACTCGAGCAGGAAGGCAGCGGCGCGCGGCTGGCCATCGAGCGTGCCGCCGATCGCACGTTCATCGGCTGGTGCTGCCTGGTCAAATGGAATGCCGACTATCGCAGCGCGACGATGGGCTACTGCCTCGACGATGCGGCCTGGGGCCAAGGCTTTGCCACCGAAGCCGCAGGCGCCTTGTTGCAGTGGGGCTTCGACACGCTGGACCTGAACCGGGTTCAGGCCGAGACCGACACCCGCAACACCGCTTCGAGCCGCGTGCTGGAAAAGCTCCGCTTCGTCCGCGAGGGCACGCTGCGCGAAGACTGCATCGTCGATGGCGAGGTATCGGACTCCTGGGTGTACGGGCTTCTGCGGCGGGAATGGGCGCCGCAGTCGCCCTGATCGTCACGACGCCTTGCGCTGCTGCGCGAGCCAGCTCTCGAAGCGCACCGCGCCGATGCGCGCACCGCTGGCCGGCACCAGCGACTGGTCGTCGACCTCGACACCGAAGTACAGGGCCTTCGGATCGGACACCACTCGTCGCGGGTCGCCCACGGCTTCGAGATAGCGCCGCACGATCGTCGCCATCGGCAGTCGCTCCGGCCCCGCGACCTCGACCGTGCCGTTCACCGGTGCAGCCAGCGCCGCATCCGCGACGGCGGCCACCACGTCGTCCGACGAGATCGGCTGCATCAACGCATCGGAGAGATGGATCGCATCGCCCTTCGCCCCCGACTGCGCGATCGCGCCCGTGAACTCGAAGAACTGGGTGGCGTGGACGATGGTGTAGGGAATGCCGGATGCCTTGATCAACCGCTCCTGCGCCATCTTGCCGCGAAAGTAGCCGCTGCCTTGCAGCCGCTCGGTGCCCACCACCGACAGCGCCACGTGGTGCTGCACGTCGGCGGCCTGCTCGGCCGCGAGCAAATTGCGGCCCGAGGTCTCGAAGAATTCGAGCACCGCCTTGTCCTCGAACGAGGGCGAGTTGGCGACGTCGACCACGACGCGGGCACCGGCCAGCGCTTCGCGCAGGCCTTCGCCGGTGATCGTGTTGACGCCGGTGCTGGGGGAGGCGGCGACGACGTCGTGGCCGCGGTGGCGCAAGGTGTTGACGAGCTTCGAGCCGATCAGGCCGGAGCCTCCGATGACAACGATCTTCATCGCAATCTCCTTCTTCGTCAGCGAACAGGCGCGACCGGTTTAAGGATAGGCGCTCCCTTGTCCTTCACAAGGAAGACGACGAACTTCGCAGGCTGGGTGCTGCTCGCGTTGCGCCCGACGACATGCACGTCGTCGGGCCCTTCGTAGAAGGTCTGGCCCGGCGTGAGCGTCACGGCCGCGCACAAGAAAAAGCGGAGCGCGATTGCGGCAAACTCGCCTGATGCGCATCGTCGCCTGGAACTGCTGCCGCGGCCCATTCGAGAAGAAGCTGGCGGCGCTGGCGCAACTGGCGCCCGACGTGGCCATCATCAGCGAGGCGCTGGCACCCACCAGGGAGACGGACCAGTTGCGCTGGTTCCCTTCCAACGCCTCGCGCCTCGGCATCCAGGTGCGCGCATTCAACGGCCATCGCCTGAAGCGCCTGAGGATCGTGCCCGAGCTTCCGCACTGCGTGGTCCCGCTGCGCGTCACGGGCGGCCTCGTCGACTTCAATCTCCTGGCGGTGTGGACCTGGCCCGCGCCGAGCTACACCCAGGCCTTCCTGAACGGCCTCAGGGCCTACGCGAAGCTGCTGGGACGCGGCCCGACCGTCGTCGCCGGCGACTTCAACGGCAACCCGGTGTTCGACAAGCCCACGGCGCGGGTGAAGTGGTGGAGCCAGGGCTTCGGGCTGCTGCATGACGCCGGCCTCGTCAGCGCGTACCACTGTTTTCACGATGTCGCGTACGGCCGCGAGCCGCACGCCACCCACCATTTCCTGCGCAAGCCCGATCGGCCCTTCCACATCGACTTCTGCTTCGTGCCCGCGGCCTGGGCCGACGCCAGGCTCGACGTGCACCTGCCCGCGGCAGCCGAGTGGCAAGCCTTGAGCGACCACTTTCCGCTGGTCGTCGATACGCTGGCCCCCGGCGTTGCGTGAACCGCCGCGCGCGTGTTGCTCAAGCAGGAGCCGCCGCCTGTCGGGCGGCGCGCCCTTGCAGCCAGTGCACCAGGGCGAGCAGCAGGACAGACGCGACGATCAGCAGCGTGGCGACCGCGGTGATCGTCGGGCTGATCGACTCACGCACGCCGCTCCACATCTGGCGTGGCAAGGTGCGCTGCTCGGATCCCGCGAGGAAGAGCGCGACCACCACCTCGTCGAACGACGTGATGAACGCGAACAACGCACCCGAGGCGACGCCCGGCGAGATCACCGGCAGCATGACGCGAAAGAACGCGCGCACCGGGCTCGCACCGAGGCTCGCGGCAGCGCGCATCAGGTTGTGGTCGAAGCCCGACAGCGTGGCCATCACCGTGATCACGACGAAGGGTGCGCCCAGCGCCGTGTGCGCGATCACCAGACCGGTCAGCGTGTTCGCCAGGCCCACGCGCGCGAAGCAGTAGTAGATGCCCACCGCGCTGACGATCACCGGAATGATCATCGGCGAAATCAGGAGCGCCATGATGCTGGCACGCCAGGGGCAATCGCGGCGCGACAGGCCCAGCGCCGCGAGCGTGCCCAGCACCGTGGACGCGAGCGTCGCGAAGAACGCCACGATGAGGCTGTTGCGCAGCGCGAGCTGCCACACGTCGGAGTGGATGAACTCGCGGTACCACTGCAGCGACAGCCCCGGCATCGGGTAGGTGAAGAACGGCTCGGCGTTGAACGACAGCGGCACGATCGCGACGATCGGCGCCACGAGAAACAGCATCACGGCGATGCCGAAGGCACGCAGCAGCATGGTCGTCACCCCATTCGCAGCTTGTCGATGCCCACCAGGCGGTGGTACAGCGCATACAGCACGAGCACCAGCGCCAGCAGCGTGGCGCTCAGCGCGGCGGCCATGCCCCAATTGGTGACCTGGCTCGCGAAGTACGCGATGAAGTAGCTCAGCATCTGGTCCTGCGGGCCGCCCACCAGCGCCGGCGTGATGTAGTAGCCGAGCGCGAGGATGAACACCAGCAGCGCCCCGGCGCTGACGCCGGGCAGGCTCAGCGGCAGGTACACGCGCAGGAAGGCCGACACCGGCGGCGCGCCCAGCGACGCCGCCGCGCGCATGTAGTTGGGCGGGATGCTCTTCATCACGCTGTAGATCGGCAGCACCATGAAGGGCAGCAGGATGTGCGTCATCGCGATCAGCACGCCGATGCGGTTGTGGATCAGCTCCAGCGGATGCTGCGGATCGACGAGCCCGAGCCAGCCCAGCACGCTGTTGACCACGCCGCCGCTCTGCAGCACGACCACCCAGGCCGTCGTGCGCACCAGCAGCGAGGTCCAGAACGGCAGCAGCACCATCAGCAGCAGCAGGCGTGCGGTGCGCGCCGGCGCCGTCGCGATCCAGTACGCGAGCGGATAGCCCAGCAGCAGGCAGATCAGCGTCACCGACAGGCTGATCGCGAAGGTGCGCAGGATCACGTCGCGGTAGATCGCGTTGTCGTCCTGCGCGGTCGCGATGTCGCCGTGCGCGTCGCGCCGCAGGTCGACCGACGCGAGCAGGTAGAAGTCGGTGGCCGTCGGCAGCGCGCGGCGGATCACGCTCCAGGTGACCGGCTCGCCCCAGCGCTCGTCGATCTCCTTCAGGCGCTGCAGCCCCGTGCCCGCCGGCACCGGCTCGCGGTTCACCTCGCGTGCCGTCTTCAGCACCATCGAGCGCAGGCCCGACTGGTAGTAGTTCAGTCGCTTCGCGACCTCGGCCACGCCCTCGCGCGGGCTGTCGCGCAGGTCGGCGACCAGCGCATCGCCGAGCGCGGCGCTCGGTGCGTTGTCCGCGGTCCAGGCCTTCATCGCCCGCGCGGTCGCCGGCAACATGGCGGAGACCTCGCGGTTGTCGACGGCGCGCGTGAGCAGCATGCCGATCGGCACGACGAACACGAGCAGCAGGAACAGCAGCAGCGGCGCGATCAGCGCGATCGCCTTCCAGCGGCTCACGCGCTGCAGCCGCGCGATCTGGCGGCGCAGCACGGCGCGATCGCCGTCGCTCGTGTCGGACACCGCGTGCGCGGTGTCCGTGGCCAGGGCCAGGCTCATGACAGCCCCTCGTCCGATGAGTACATCGGCCGATCCCCCGAGGGGATGCGGGCCGCATGGGCCACGAAGTGGGCCACTTCGTGGCCCATGGGAGCGGCCCGGCGCTCGGCCCTCGGAAGCAAGGTCGACACAGGGTGTCCCATGGCAATCGCCTAGCGGTGGATCAACGCGCGAGCCACTTGTTGAAGCGCTCGGTGAGCTCTTCTTCGTGGTCCGCCCAGAACTGCGGCGACACGACGAAGGCCGTCTTCACGTTCGCCGGCGCGTTCGGCAGGTCGGCCTGGATCGCGGCCGGCACCTTGTTCATCGCGGCCTTCAGCGTCGGGCCGTACGAGATGTACTGCGACTGCATGGCCATCACGTCGGGCTTGGCGCTGAAGGCGACGAACTGCTGCGCCAGCGCCAGGTTCTTCGAGCCCTTGGGAATGGCCCACAGGTTGAAGTCCAGGCCCTGGCCGTCCCACACGATCTTGAAGTGCTTGCCGCTGTTCTTCACCGCGTCGTAGATGCGGCCGTTCCAGGCGGTGGTCATCACGACCTCGCCGTCGGCGAGCAGCTGCGGCGGCTGCGCGCCCGCGGTCCACCACACCTTCACGTAGGGGCGCAGCTGCTCGAGCTTGTTGAACGCGCGGTCGGCGCCGGCCTTGGTGCCGAGCACCTTGTAGACGTCCTTGGGCGCGACGCCGTCGGCGATCAGCGCGAACTCCAGCGTCGTCTTCGGCGACTTGCGCAACGCGCGCGGGCCGGGAAACTTCTTCACGTCCCACAGGTCGGCCATGGTCTGCGGGCCGCCCTGCGGGAACTTGTCGACGTTGTAGGCGTAGATCGTGCCGAAGACGATGGTGCCCAGCGCGCAGTCGTAGGCGGCGCCGTCGATGAACTTGTCCTTGCCGCCGAGCTTGCTGTAGTCGATCTTCTCGAGCCAGCCTTCGTCGCAGCCCTGCAGCGCATGGCTGGGCTCGACGTCCACCACGTCCCAGGTCACCTGCTTGGTCTCGACCATGCCCTTGATCTTGGCGACCGAGCCGTCCCACTCGTCCTGCAGCACCTTGGTGCCGGTGGCCTTGGCGAAGGGCTCCATGTAGGTCTTCTCCTGGCTCTTGGTGTAGGCGCCGCCCCAGGATGTGACGGTCAGCGTGGACTGCGCGAGCGCAGGCGCCGCGATCGATGTCGCAGCGATCACCATGACGGCCTGGAGGGCGAGGGACTTGCGGTTCATGAACGACTCCTGCAGGGAAGTGAGGGAAGAGAACGAGGGCCAGGACGCGTCACTGCAGCGGCAGTGCGCGGCAACGGTCGGCCTCCCAGCCGACGGTGACCTGCATGCCGGCCGCGAGCCGCGGCAGCGGCGCATCGTGAGGCAGCTTCACGAGGAACTCGGGTGCGCCGCAGGCGTGCAGGCTGAGCCGCGTGTGGTCGCCGTGGTAGACGAGGTCGGCCACGCGGGCGGACACGGCATTGAGGCGATCGCTGGCCTCCTGCCCGTCCGGCAGCAGGCGCACCTTCTCGGGCCGCAGCGACAGCGCCGCTTCCCGCCCGACGGCCAGGCCGGGGCCGCTGCGCGCCTTCACCACCGTGCCATCGCCGCAGCGCAGCGTGCAGTGCTCGTCGCCCAGGTCGTGCACGCTGCCGCGCACCGTGTTGTTCTCGCCGATGAACTGCGCGACGAACAGGTTGGCCGGCGATTCGTAGAGCTCGTCGGGCGGCGCGAGCTGCTGCATCACGCCCTGATCGAACACGCCGACGCGGTCGGACATCGTCAGCGCCTCGGACTGGTCGTGCGTGACATAGACGACGTTGATGCCCAGGCGCCGGTGCAGCGCCTTGATCTCGAGCTGCATGTGCTCGCGCAGCTGCTTGTCCAGCGCGCCCAGCGGCTCGTCCATCAGCACCAGCTTGGGCTCGAACACCATCGCACGCGCCAACGCGACGCGCTGCTGCTGACCGCCCGAGAGCTGCGCCGGGCGCCGCTGTTCCAGGCCGCCCAGGCGCACCATGTCGACCGCGCGCTTCACGCGAGCCTGGATGTCCGAGCTGCCCATGCCGCGCATGCGCAGCGGGAACGCGACGTTGTCCGCGACGCTCATGTGCGGGAACAGCGCGTAGTTCTGGAACACCACGCCGATGTTGCGGTGGTGCGCCGGCACCTGGTCGATGCGCCGGCCGTCCAGGTGGATCTCGCCGGCACTCGGCGCCTCGAAGCCGGCGAGCATCATCAGGCTCGTGGTCTTGCCCGAGCCGGACGGCCCCAGCAGCGTGAGGAACTCGCCTTGCGGCACGCTCAGGTCCAGCGAGCGCACCACGTAGCTGTTGCCGTCGTAGGACTTGCGGACCGAGTCGAAGCGGATGAATTCGGCGGCGCTCATGACTTCCCTTCAGCGACGAGAGACGGTTGGCGTGCCACTACTGTATGACCATACAATCAACAAATCAACGCAATTTAATGACTTATCGTGTGGTACAAACCCGCATGGCGTTTGACCTGTAGCAGACAACAATCGACTTCGACGCTTGCGCGACGCCCGGCCTGGAACAGCTCCGACCCGTCGAAGTCATACAAGTGAGACAACAATGCAGCCATTTGCGGACTTCCACCCCGCCGACGACGGCGGCGCCATCTACCAGCAGCTGGCCGACGAGATCCAGCGTCGCGTCGCGTCGGGCGAGCTGAAGGCCGGCGACCGCCTGCCGCCGCAGCGCGAGTTCGCGCGCATGCTGGGCGTGAACCTCACGACCGTGACGCGCGCCTTCGCCGCGCTGCAGCGACGCGGCGTGGTGGCCAGCCGCCCCGGCCGCGGCTCGGTGGTCAAGGGCAGCACCAAGGAGCTCGCCTTCGCTTCGGCGCCCGAGCGCGACGCGAGCCTGATCGACCTGAGCGTCAACCGCCCCGCCACGACCGAGTACCTCGAGGCGCTCGCGCGCCTCATGGCGCGTCTGCCGAAAGACCCGCGCTACGCGGAGCTGCAGGACTTCCATGCGCCCGAAGGCCCGGCCTGGGCCCGCGAGGCAGTGGCGCGCTGGCTCGCGCCGGTACTGGGCGTCGAGGACGCCCAGCGCGTCGTCGTGACGCACGGCGCGCAGAGCGCGCTCGGCTGCGTGCTGGGCGCCATCGCGCGCGCGGGCGACGTGGTGCTGGCCGACGCCATCACCTACCAGGGCATCGCCGCGTTGTGCCGCACGCTGGACATCGACCTGCGTCCGGTCGACATGGACGACGAAGGACTGAACCCCGGGGCGCTCGAGGCCGCGTGTCTCGAGCACGAGCCGCGCGCGCTCTTCGTCGTGCCTTGCCTGCACAACCCGACCGCCATCACCTTGTCCGCGGCGCGGCGCTCGCGCATCGCCGAGATCGCGACGCGGCACGACCTGCTGGTCGTCGAGGACGACGTCTACCGGCCGCTGGTGGCCGATGCGCCGCCCGCGTTCGCGCGCCTCGTGCCCGAGCGCACGGTGTACGTCACCAGCCTGTCGAAGACCGTCGCGCCGGGCCTGCGCTTCGGCGCCGCGATCGCGCCGCCCGCGCTGGTCGCCGACATCGCGGCGATGCAGCGCGTGGCCTGCTGGAGCATCGGCCCGTTGAACGCGCTCGTCGCCACCCGGCTGATCGAGGACGGCACGCTGGACCGCATCATCGAGGCGCAGACCGCCGAGCTGCGCATGCGCCAGGCGCTGCTGCGCGAGGTGCTCGCCGGCTTCGAGGTGCACACCGGCGATGCATCCACGCATGCGTGGCTGAAGCTGCCCTCGCCGTGGCGCGCAAACGCCTTCGTGACCGTGGCGCGCCAGCGCGGCGTGGCCGTGCTGGCGGCCGACGCCTTCGCGATCGGCCAGCATGCGGTGCCGCACGCGGTGCGCATCAACGTGGCCGCGGCGCGCTCGCGCGACGATTTGAAGCGCGGGCTCGAGCTGCTGGTCAGCGTGATGCGCAGTGCCGAGCGCCACGTCTCCAGCCTGGTCTGAGGATGGCCCATGCGTACCGATCATGGCCCGGTCGTGATCATCGGCGCGGGCGTGATCGGCCTGGCGACGGCGCAGCGCCTGCTCGACGATGGCCGCGAGGTCGTGCTGATCGATCCGGGCGAGCCGGGCGCCGGCGCGTCGTTCGGCAACGCCGGCACGATCGCCGGCTACGGCTGCGTGCCGGTGGGCACGCCCGCGGTGCTGCGCGCCATCCCGCGCCTGCTGCTCGCGCGCGACAGCCCGTTCGCGATGCCGCCGGCGGCGCTGCCCGCGATGCTGCCGTGGCTGTGGCGCTTCGTGCGCGCCTCGACGCCGGCCGCGGCGCGTGAGAACGCCGCGGCGCTGGCCGCACTGCTCGCGCAAGCGGGGCCGGCGTGGGAGCGACGCTGGGCCGCGCTCGGCTGCGAGGACCTGGTCCGCCGCGCGGGCTGCCTGTACGTCTCGCGCGAGGCGCCGGATCGGCAGGCCTTCGACTTCCAGCTGCGATCGCAGCACGGCGTTCGGCAGGAGGTGCTTTTGCCGGCCGACGTCGCGGCACTCGAACCGGCGCTCGCGGACAGCCGCCGCCACGGCGTTTTCTTTCCCGATGCGGTGCACCTGTCGTGCCCCGCGACGCTGATGAAGCGCATGGCCGACGATGCGCTGCGCCGCGGCGCGCGGCTGATGCGGGCAAGCGCGACCGGCCTGCGCCGCGACGGCAGCGCGGCCGTGATCGAGCTCGACGACGCTGGGCGCCGCGACTCGCTGCGCGCCGCGGGCGTGGTGCTCGCCGCCGGCGCTCACTCGCGCGCGCTCGCGCGGCAGGCGGGCGAGCGCGTGCCGCTGGACAC
>DATCSE010000039.1:0-20038 GCA_036568605.1 Burkholderiaceae bacterium
GCTGTACCTCGCGCACGCCACCGAGTTCGGCCGCACGGTCTATGCGATCGGCGGCAACGAACATTCGGCGTTGCTGATGGGGCTGCCGGTCGCACGCACGACGATCCTGATCTACGCGTTCAGCGGGCTGTGCTCGGCGCTGGCCGGCGTGGTGTTCACGTTCTACATGCTGTCGGGCTACGGCCTGCACGCGATGGGGCTGGAGCTGGACACGATCGCCGCGGTCGTGATCGGCGGCACGTTGCTGTCCGGTGGCGTGGGCTACGTGGCCGGCACGCTGGTCGGCGTGCTGATCCTCGGCATCATCCAGACGCTGATCAGCTTCGACGGCTCGCTGAGCTCGTGGTGGACGCGCATCGTGATCGGTGCGCTGCTCTTCGCGTTCTGCCTCCTGCAACGCATCTTCGAACGCCGCCGCGGTACCTGATTCATTGGAGTGAAAGCATGACCCAGCCCGCACGCTACAAGGGCGTGTTCCCCGTGGCCCCGACCACCTTCGCCGAGGACGGCACGCTCGACCTCGAGAGCCAGAAACGCTGCATCGATTTCATGATCGACGCCGGCTCGAACGGCATCTGCATCCTCGCGAACTTCTCCGAGCAGTTCGTGCTCGCCGATGACGAGCGCGAGGTGCTGACGCAAACCATCCTCGAGCATGTGCGCGGCCGGGTGCCGGTGATCGTCACGACCACGCACTTCAGCACGGCCGTCTGCATCGAGCGCAGCCGCCGCGCGCAGGCGATGGGCGCGGCGATGGTGATGGTGATGCCGCCGTACCACGGCGCGACGCTGCGCGTGGGCGAACCGCAGATCCACGAGTTCTATGCGCGGCTGTCCGATGCGATCGATATCCCGATCATGATCCAGGATGCGCCGGTCGCCGGCACGCCGCTGTCGGCCGCGTTCCTCGCCCGCATGGCGCGCGAGATCGAGCACGTGGCGTACTTCAAGATCGAGACGGCGGGCGCGGCGTCCAAGCTGCGCGAGCTGATCCGCCTCGGCGGCGATGCGATCGAAGGACCCTGGGACGGCGAGGAGGCGATCACGCTGCTGGCCGACCTGGATGCCGGCGCGACCGGCGCGATGACGGGCGGCGGTTATGCCGACGGCATCCGCCGCATCGTCGATGCGTATGCGGCCGGCGATCGCGAGACCGCGGTCACCGAGTACGGCCGCTGGCTCCCGTTGATCAACTACGAGAACCGCCAGTGCGGGCTGCTCGCCGCAAAGGCGCTGATGAAGGAGGGCGGCGTGATCGCCTGCGAGGCGCCGCGCCATCCGTTCCCGGCGATGCACCCGGAGACGCGCCACGGCCTGATCGACGCCGCGCGACGGCTGGATCCGCTGGTGCTGCGCTGGGCACGCTAACGCATACGCGGACTGTCGTGCATTGAGGCCTTTGATGGCCGCGATGCGCGCATCTGATTGCGAGGCGCCGCGAGGCCCGCTGACAATGCCGCATGTTCGCATTGCCCCGCACCGCCACCGCGCCGTTCTGCCCATCCGAAGTACGCGGCAGCATCGAGGTACGCAGCGGCCAGCCATGGTGGAAGCAGCTGGCGCGCTTCGCGGGCCCGGGGCTGCTGGTGTCGGTGGGCTACATGGACCCGGGCAACTGGGCCACCGACATCGAGGCCGGCTCGCGCTACGGCCCGGCGCTGCTGTTCGTCGTCGGCCTGACCAGCCTGGCGGCGATGCTGCTGCAGACGCTGGCGCTGCGCCTGGGGCTGGTCACGCGCATGGACCTGGCGCGCGCCTGCCGAGCGCACTACGGGCCGATCGCGAACCGCGCGTTGTGGCTGATGGCCGAGCTGGCCATCGTCGCGTGCGACGTCGCCGAGGTGCTGGGCAGCGCGCTCGCGCTGCATCTGCTGTTCGGCGTCTCGCTGGCCACCGGCATCGTGATCACCGCGCTGGACACGCTGATCGTGCTGGGGCTGAAGGGCAAGGGCTTCCGCCAGGTCGAGGCGATCGTCCTCGGGCTGGTCGCCACGATAGGTGCGTGCTTCATCGCCGAGCTGGTGCTGATCGGGCCCGATTGGCCGGCGATCGCGCAGGGCTTCGTGCCGCGCTTGCAGGCGCTGCATGAGCCTGAGGCGCTGTACCTCGCGGTCGGCATCCTCGGCGCGACCGTGATGCCGCACAACCTGTACCTGCATTCGTCCATCGTGCAGACGCGCCACGTGGCATCCGACGACGCGAGCCGGGCGAGCGCGCTCAGGCTGTCCACGCTCGACACGGTGGTGTCGCTGTCGCTCGCGTTGCTGGTCAACGCGGCGATCCTGACCTTGGCCGCGAGCGCGTTCCACGGCCACGGGCACCGCGATGTCGCCGAGATCCAGGACGCCTACCGGCTGCTCGACCCCATCGTCGGCACCGCGCTGGCTTCGACCTTCTTCGGCATCGCGCTGCTCGCGGCCGGGCAGAGCTCGACCTTCACCGGCACGATCGCCGGGCAGGTCATCCTCGAAGGTTTTCTGGACCTGAAGATCCCGTGCTGGCAGCGCCGCGTGATCACGCGCGCGCTCGCGCTGCTGCCGGCGTTGGGCGGCGTGCTGTGGCTGGGCGACGCTGGCGTCGGCAAGCTGCTGGTGGCGAGTCAGGTGGTGCTGAGCATGCAGCTGCCGTTCGCGATCTGGCCGCTGCTGCGCTTCACGAGCGATGCGCGCCTGATGGGGCGCTACGTGAACGGGCCGTGGCTGAATCTGGGCGGCTGGACGATCTTCGGCTTGATCGCGGCGGCCAACCTCTGGCTGATCGTCAGCTGACGACGAGCCGCGGCCGGCCGCCCGCGCGGCGTTGCGGCGCCGTCAGGCGTGCGCCTTGGTCTTGAAGCGCGAGATCACCTCGAGCAGCTGACCTGCCTGGCCTTTCAGGCTCTCCGCGGCGGCGGTGCTCTGTTCGACCAGCGCAGCGTTCTGCTGCGTGCCCTGGTCGATCGCGGCGACCGCCTGGTTGACCTGGACGATGCCGGTCGACTGCTCGCTCGTCGAGGCGTTGATCTCGGCGACGAGATCGGTGACGCGGCGCACCTGCGCGACGATGTCGGCCATCGTGCGGCCGGCTTCGCCGACCAGCGTCGTGCCGGCTTCCACCTTCTCGACGCTCGCGCCTATCAGTGCCTTGATTTCCTTGGCGGCTTCGGCCGAGCGCTGCGCCAGCGTGCGCACCTCGCCCGCGACGACCGCAAAGCCGCGCCCCTGCTCACCGGCACGCGCCGCTTCGACCGCGGCGTTGAGGGCGAGGATGTTGGTCTGGAACGCGATGCCGTCGATCGTGCCGATGATGTCGGCGATGCGCTTGCTCGACGTGCTGATGTCGTCCATCGTCGAGACGACGCGCTGCACCACCTCGCCGCCCTGGCCGGCGACGTCGGCGGCCGATCCGGCGAGCTGGTTTGCCTGGCGCGACGCATCGGCGTTGTGCTGCACGGTGGAGGTCATCTGCTGCATCGACGACGCGGTCTGCTGCAGCGCGCTGGCCTGCTGCTCGGTGCGGCTCGAGAGGTCCTGGTTGCCCGTGGCGATCTCGTTCGAGGCGGTCGAGATGCCGTCGGCACAGGTGCGCACGTTGCCGACCATCTCCGACAGGCTGTGGTTCATGCGCTGCAGTGCCGCCAGCAGCTGCCCGGTCTCGTCGTTCGAGTCGACGACGATGTCCGAGCGCAGGTCGCCCGCGGCCACCGTTTCGGCGAGTTGCACCGCACGGCCGAGCGGACGCGTCACCGCATTGCTCAGCAGCCATCCGAGCGCCACCGCGGCTGCCGCCGCGACGACGCTCGCGGCGATCATGAGCATGCGGTCGCGTGCACCCGCTGCTTCGGCCGCGGCCTCGGTGGCGGCGGCCTGGGTCCGGCCGTAGTCGACGAAGTCCCCGGTTGCCTTCAGCAGCGCCGCCAGCAGAGGCCGGCAGTCGCGGTTCATCTCGGCGATCGCGTCGTCGCGCTTGCCGTCCAGCGCCTGGCCGACGATGTGCAGCGCGACCGGGCCGTATTTGGCTTCCACGGCCTGGATCTCGGCGAACAGCTCGCGCTCCTTCGCCGGCAACGACGGATCGCTGTCCATCTCCTTCTTCAGCGCGGCGATCGCGGCCTGCGTCGCTTCGTGCGCCTTCTGGACCTTCTCCTTCTCGGCGTCGCGGTCCGCCGGGGTGGTCACGAGCACGAGGTTGCGTGCGGCCACGGCACGCGCGTTCGCCGCGCCGCGCACGTCGGTGGCGAGGTTCTGGCGCTTCGCGATGCCGTCGACGTAGTGCGCGAAGCGGTTCGACGAGCTCGACAACGAATGGATCGCCAGTCCACTGACGACGGCCACGATGCCCGCCATCCCGAAAAAGCCCGACATGAGCTTGGCTCTGATCTTCATACCTTGTGACTCCCTTTTGATGCCCTCATGGCAACTCGGTGCATATCGGTTGCCTGAGCCGCCGATTGAATCGACACGGAGCCGGTTGGGAGTCGAACCGGCACTACTTGGCAGTGCGCCGGGCAGTGCGGTCACGGCTACGTGCGCCGCCGTGACCGAATCCGCGCGCGCGCGAAGCCTACGCTCTCCTACAGACGTGCCTTACCGCACGCCCTACGCTGGCCTTGATTCAGTCTCATGGGAGAGCCCTCATGCCCAAGACCAGCAGCATCCTCGGCGGCGAGCGCCCGGCGGCCCGCGCGAAAGGCCGCGACGCAGACACCCTCGGCCCCAGCGATTCGTCCGACAGCGGCAGCGACGTGCAAGGCGAACGGCGCATGCCCACCGCACCCGACAACCCGGGCGAGCTCGGGGCGATCCCTGTCGTCGGCGGCAGCGACAGCGATGCGCAAGGTACCGGCGAGCGCGCTTCGGCCACCGGCTCGGGCGGTGAGGAGCCGTTCGACATCTTGCCGGACCGCATCATCGACCACGCAACACAAGGCACCGCCGGGCGCGGCCCGCGCGCGGTCGGCGACGAAGATGCGCCGGTCGAATCGATGGCCAGCGAAGAAGATGACGAAGCGCAACGGGGTGACGAAAGTGCCGATAGTGGCGAAGTGGCCTTGCCCGACACGCCAGGCCCAGCTCGCAAGACTGTGCGCCGACGCAAGCGGGGCGCGGGCCGACGTCGCGTGTAGCGCTGGCCGATACGTCGCGGAGTGTCAGTTTTGTTATCGATCTGAACAATTCACGTCTGCAGAACACACCGACGCATCCGCCGCGACCCTGTAAGACTTTGCAGTGTGAAGGCCGCCCGACTTCTGGTCTGATGGCGGTATGGCACGCAGGCAGCAATCGACAGCGCCAGACTCCTCCCCCACCCCCGCAACGCTCCTCGCGAGTTGGCCCGCCGATGCACAGCAGCGGCGCCTGGCCGTCATCGTGCTCCTGCTCTCCGCGATCCTGTTCGCGGTGTCGGTGCCTTTCGCGAAACAGCCGCTCGCTCAGGTCTGGGCCTTCATCCCGATCTACCAGACGGCGTTGGTGGTCTGCGATCTGTTGACCGCGGTGCTGCTGTTCGGCCAGTTCCGGATCGCCGGATCGCGTTCGGTGCTCGCACTCGCGGCCGGCTACCTGTTCACCGCGCTGATGACGATCGCGCACGGGCTCAGCTTCCCGGGGCTGTTCGCCGCGTCGGGCCTGCTCGGTTCCGGTCCGCAGACGACGGCGTGGCTGTACATGTTCTGGCACGGCGGCTTCCCGCTGTTCGTGCTCATCTATGCGGCGTGCGCGAGCCGCGGCTCGCGCGATGTCGGGCGGGCCTCGCGGCTGCGTTCGATCGCGGCGACCGCGGTCGCGGTGCTGCTGATCGTCTGCGGCCTCGTGCTGTTCGCCACCTCGGGGCACGAGTCGCTGCCGAAGGTGATGGACGGCAACCGCGCCACGCCGATGCTCGCCCTCGCCGTCTCGACGGTCTGGCTGGTGGGTGCCGCGGCGCTGGTCGTGCTGGCGCGGCGCCGGCCCTACACGGTGCTGGACCTGTGGCTGGCGGTCGTGATGAGTGCCTGGTTGCTCGATGTCGCGCTGTCCGCGATCCTCAACGCCGGGCGCTTCGACCTCGGCTTCTATGCCGGCCGCATCTACGGGCTGCTGGCCGCGAGCTTCGTGCTGGGCGTGCTGGTGATCGAGAACGGCACGCTGTATGCGAAGCTGGCCGAGGTGCATGCCGAGGAGCGGCGGCGCGCGAGCGACCTGCAGACGCTCTCCACGCAGATCGAGGCGACGAACAGCCGGCTCGCCGAGGCGAATCGCCAGCTGCAGCAGCAGACGCGTCTGAAGTCGGAGTTTCTCGCGAACATGTCGCACGAGCTGCGCACGCCGCTGAACGCGATCATCGGCTTCTCGGACCTGCTGAAGGAGGGCGTCGGCGCGACCGAAGCCGACCGGCGCACCTTCGCAGGCCATGTGCATCAAAGTGGGCATCACCTGCTGGCGCTGGTGAACGACTTGCTGGACCTGTCGAAGATCGAGGCGGGCAAGGCCGAGCTGTCATGGGACAGCGTGGATCTCAACGCCACGCTCGCGGTGGTGACCGGCCTGCTGATGCACCAGGCGCGGACCAAGGGCATACGTCTGGAGGCGCAGACCGGTCCGCTCGCGCCGATCTGCGCGGACACGCGCCGGCTGAAGCAGATCCTTCTCAACCTCATGTCCAACGCGATGAAGTTCACGCCCGAAGGGGGCCAGGTGACGATCGCGCTGCGTGCGGTCGAGCGAACGCAGATCGAGCAGCCGGCCAGCGACGCGGCGACGAGCCTGCGGCTGCCGTTGCCTCCCGGACCCCACCAGCGCTACCTCGAGATCGCGGTGTCGGACACCGGCATCGGCATCGCACCCGATGCGCTGCGCACGCTGTTCACGCCGTTCACGCAGATCCCGAATGCGATCACGCGCAGCGGCGAAGGCACCGGGCTGGGCCTGGCGATGGTCCATCGCCTCGCGGAGCTGCACGGCGGCACGGTCGGCGCGGCCAGTACGCTGGGCTCTGGAAGCACCTTCACGGTATGGATTCCCTGGCGAGATCAGCCGCAGGATGCGCTCGCGGCCCCGCGGTCGCAGATCGCCGAGCAGGGCGTGATCCCGGCCGGCCAGGTGGCCCTGGTCGTCGAAGACGATCACTCGGCCGCCGCGCTGATGCGGGCCCAGCTCGAGGCGGAAGGGTTCGCGGTGCGTCAGGCGGACTCGGCCGAGGCGGCGCTGGCGCTGGTCGACGTCTTCGTGCCGGACCTGATCACGCTGGACATCGTGCTGCCCGGCATGGATGGCTGGGAGTTCCTCGCCCGCCTGCGAGAGACCGGGCGCTGGGAGGCCGTGCCGGTCGTCGTCGTGTCGGTCGCGGAGGACCACGGGCGTGGCTTCTCGCTCGGCGCCGCGATGGTGATGCAAAAGCCGATCGACCGCGACGTGCTGGCGAAGGGGCTGGACCGGCTCGGCTTCGCCCAGCGCGGCAGCAACGCCTCGGTGCTGGTCATCGACGACGATCCGATAGCCGTCGACCTGCTCGCGAACCAGCTCCAGCAGCGCGAACACGTCGTGCTGCGTGCACCCGGGGGGCGCGAAGGGATCGCACTGGCACGCCGCTATCAGCCTGATCTGATCACGCTGGACCTCGAGATGCCGGAGGTCAGCGGCTTCGACGTGGTCGAGGCGCTGAAGGCCAGCCCGGCGACCGCGCAGATCCCGATCATCGTGGTCACCGCGCGCGAGCTGACCCGGCACGACCGCGAGCGGCTGAACGGCCGGGTGCACGAGATCGTCGGCAAGGCGGACATCAACAACGGCTGGTTCATCGGCGAGGTTCAGCGGGCACGCGCCAGGGTCGGCTCGGTCCACTGATCCGGCGGCAGGCGCTCGGGGGTCGCGTCGAGCAGAAGGCGCGCGAGGATCTCGGGCACCTCGAACACCGCGCGATTGCGCATGCGCTGCACGCCGGCCTTCAGCTGCGGCAACTGCGCGATCACGTCGCCGACCGCCCCGCGCACGCCGCGGAACGACTTCAGCACGACGCCGATGCCCATCTCGCGCACCCATTGCGTGTTGTAGCGCTCCTGCGGCATCGTCCACGCGTTGGCGATCGTGATCACCGGCAGGCCGCACTGCACCGCCTCGCACAGGCTGCCGGGGCCCGGCTTGCCGATGAAGAAGTCGCCCAGCCGCATGTAGCGGCAGACCTCGTCGGTGAAGCCGATCGCGACATGCGGCCGCAGCGCGGCTGCGGCCGCGCGACGCAGCCGGCGCACCAGCGGCTCGTTGCGGCCGCACAGCAGGATCAACTGCACGTCCTGCAGACGCTCGGCGATCGTCGCCATCTGCGCCGCGCCCTGGCCGCCGAACATCACGATGCCGGTGGGCCGTGCCGGGTCCAGTCCGAGCGCGCGCAGCTCCGCATCGCGATCCTGCGGCGCGGTGCGGTAGAACGCAGGGCGCAGGATCATCCCGGAGGTCAGCGAGATCCGGGCCTCGGCGTACCCGGCGGCACGCGCCTGCGCGGCGGCATGGGGCGTGCCGCAGACCACGTGCTGGTCCTGGCCCGGCTCGATCCAGAAGTGCGGCGGCAGGTCGGCCAGATCGGTCAGCACCGTCGCGAACGGCACGCCGGGCAGCGTGGACGCGACCGACTCGTACAGCGCGCGGTTGAAGTTCGGGATCAGCGAGACCACGAGGTCGGGCTCGGTGCGCAGCCAGTGCTGCTGCAGCGAGCGCACCAGCGACGCGTGGCTCAACCGGATCATGCCCTGCAGCAGCTTCAGCTCCTGCGCGAGGCCCAGGGTCCAGCCGCGCGCGAGGCGCCGGTTGTAGAAGTCCTCCGGCGCGAAGCCGGTCAGCTTGCGGAACTTGTGATCGGGGTCCAGCACCTCGGAGAGGTTGACGAGCTGCACGTCCCAGGGGCGCTGCTGGTCGCGGATCACCTCTTGCAGCGCCAGCGCCGCCGAGCGATGGCCGCCGCCTGCGTTGAAATACACGAGGGCGACGGTCTTGCGGGTCATCGGGGCGCCATCGTCGCGACCTTGCGTGACGGTGTCGTGAAACTGCCTTCGCGTGGACGGTCCTCAGGCGTCCGATGGCAGCCGCAGCAGCGCCTGGCCCATCGCGATGCGCGTGCCGGCGGCGATGCCGTCGCACAACGCGAACCCGCGCGGCGCGAACACGATGATGGTCGAGCCGTGCTGGAACCAGCCCATCTCGTCGCCCTTCGCGAAGCGCGCGCTGCACGGCATCTCGTTCGCGCCGCGGTAGCGCAAGTGCAGCAGCACGTTCAGGAAGTGCAGCCGGATGCTCGCGACCAGGATCGCGGCAACCGGCACCAGCGCGATCGGCTGGCCGCCCGCGGTCAGCCGCGCGCGCAGCACCGCGCGCTCGTTGCGGCAGAACAGCCGCTCGACCCGCGCGAGCGCGATCGGGTTCACGTTCCAGGTGTCGCCGCTCAGGTACGTCACGTGCTCGACCGTGCAGTCGTGCGGCGCGTGGAAGCGGTGGTACATGCTGGAGGTCAGGCGCAGCGTCACGTAGGTCCCGTCGCGGAACGCCGTCGTGTCCTGCGTCGGCCCGAACAGCTCGGCGATCGAGTACGGAAAGCCCTTGGCCTGGAATACCTGGCCGTCGCGCACCTCGCCGCACGCGCCGACGATCGCATCGCACGGACTGCTCAGCACGGCTTCGTCGCGGTCTATCACGCGCGCGCCGGGCAGCAGCTCGCGCGTGAAGCACTCGTGCAGGCTCGCGAAGCGCTGCTGGCGCGCATCGCGCAGGTCCAGGTCGGTGAAGAGCCGCCACACCGCGATCGAGAGGCGGCACAGCAGCGGGTTGCGGATCTGGCTGAACCAGCCCACCAGCCGCGTCAGCGCGATGCGCGGCACGCGGTTGGTGAGCAGGAAGTTCAGATCCTCGTTGAGCACGAGGCGGCGCAGCAGGCTGGGGCGGCCGGCCTGGCGGTCGGGTTGGGCTTCGAGGGTGGGGTCGGCTGGTTTCACGAGCATGTCAAGCAGGGGTGGTAGACAGTCGGCATGAGTCACAACGAGACGCCGTTGCCCCATGGATGAAGCCATCACACTGAGCGCCATCGCGCTCGCCATCGCCGGCCTGGCGTGGAGCGTGCCGCGTGCCACGCAGCGCCTCGAGCTTTCGCGTGCGAAGCACCGCTCGATGGCCGGGCACGCGCGGATCGCGAAGCGGGTGGCCGCGCTGATCCCCGGGTATGCGTATGACGAGCAGCGCTTCTTCGCCTCGGACGATGCGCCGGCCGAGGTCGTGGCGCGGCGCCGCGCCGGGCTCGCGCGGCTCGCCGAGCATTTCGCGACGCATTGCCCGCGCAGCCTCGCGGCCACCGCGCGCATCCGCGAGGGTTTGTCGGACCTGCAGTTCACCAGCAGCTACCGCGTGCCGTTCCAGTACAGCCCGTACCTGCGCGAACACCTGAAAACCGGCAGCGCGCTGCAGGCTTCGAGCGGCGTCACGGTCGAGGACCTGGACGGCAACGTCTACCACGACCTGACCGGGTCGTATGGCGTCAACGTGTTCGGCTACGACTTCTACAAGGCCTGCGTCGACGAAGGCATCGCGGCCACGCGTGCGCTCGGGCCCGTGCTGGGTGCCTACCACCCGTGCGTGGCCGAGAACATCGAGCGGCTGAAGGCGATCTCCGGGCTGGACGAGGTGTCGTTCCACATGTCCGGCACCGAGGCGGTGATGCAGGCGGTGCGGCTCGCGCGTTACCACACGCGCCGCTCGCACCTCGTACGCTTCAGCGGCGCGTACCACGGCTGGTGGGAGGACGTGCAGCCCGGCCCGGGCAACCCGGCGCCGCCGCGCGCGACCACCTACACGCTGAAGGAGATGGACGAGCGCACGCTGCGCGTGCTGCGCAAGCGGCGCGACATCGCCTGCGTGCTCGTGAACCCGCTGCAGGCGCTGCACCCGAACGCCGGGGCGCCGGGCGACTCGTCGCTGGTCGACAGCAGCCGGCGCGCCGGCTTCGACCGCGCTGCCTACACCGCGTGGCTGAAGCAGCTGCGCGAGGTCTGCAGCGAGCGCGGCATCGTGCTGATCTTCGACGAGGTGTTCCTCGGGTTCCGCCTCGCGCCGGGCGGCGCGCAGGAGTACTTCGGCGTGCGCGCCGACATGGTCACCTACGGCAAGACGCTGGGCGGCGGGCTGCCGGTCGGCGTGGTCTGCGGCCGCCGCGACCTGATGAAGCGCTTCCGTGACGAGCGGCCGGTGGACATTTGCTTCGCACGCGGCACGTTCAACTCGCATCCGTATGTGATGGGCGCGATGAAGGCCTTCCTCGACCGCCTCGAGACCGGCGCGCTGCGCGCGCAGTACGACGGCGTCGACGAACGCTGGAACGCACGCGCTGCGCATTTCAACGAGCGCATGCAGGCGGCAGGCGTGCCGGTGCGCGCGGCCAACCTGCAGTCGATCTGGACCGTGCTGTACGAGCGGCCATCGCGCTACAACTGGATGCTGCAGTTCTACCTGCGCAAGCACGGCCTGGCGCTGAGCTGGGTCGGCACCGGGCGGCTGATCTTCAGCCTGGACTATCCGCAGGCCGACTTCGAGCTCGTCGTCCAGCGCTTCGCCGACGCGGCGCGCGAGATGGCCGAGGACGGCTGGTGGTGGGAGGATTCGACGCTGACCAATCGTGCGATCAAGCGCGGCATCCTGCGCGAGATGTTGCGGCAGTGGGTTTGACGGCGCTGGCATAAAACCCGTTCGCGCTGGGACAAAACCGCCTTCGCGCTGGGACAAAACCGCCCTCGCGCTGGGACAAAACCCCGTTCGCGCTGAGCCTGTCGAAGCGCTCGCGGCGCCGGGTCCCTCGAAGAGGGCTTCGACAAGCTCAGCCCGAACGGATGTTCAGTGATTCTGCACGTGCATCATCGGGTCGATCAGCTCGCCGCGCAGCAGGTACAGCGGCGCCTTGTGGTACAGCTTGATGTCGTGGAACGGGTCGGTGAGGATCTTGATCATCCAGCTGAGACCGGTCACCAGATCATCCTGGATCCACAGCTGGCCCACGCGGAACAGCAGCCCGGCGATGCCCAGCGCGAGCCACGCGATGCCGACGTCGTGAACATACTCGCTGAATGAATGCGCCGGCTCGATCAGGCCGAACAGCGACGGCGCGAACCACAGCATCAGCGGGACCAGCACCCAGGCCGACATCAGCACGATCTTGCGGCGGATGTTGTAGCCGACCTTGATCGCCTCCTTGTATTCGTCGGTGACCTGGTTCACGTGGTCGTAGCCGCGCGGCTCGAAGAAGAAGTGCCCGGCCTGCCGGCTGGTCATCGAGACGCACCACGCGAGGATCGCCGACACCGCCGGCTCGAACGCCAGCAGCGCGTATGCCGCGACGAAGCTGAGCGCGCTGAGCAGGTGCAGGCTCTGGTTGATGCGGCTGTGGTGGTAGTAGCGATGGTCGTCCCAGCGCTGGGTGTGAAGTGTCTGCTTCAGGGTCTGCAGGAAACCGTGCACGGCGTACCTCGGGCTATGGGTTGACGACGCACATCCGAGACGGATGCGCATGACACGATGGTGACGTCGTTGCGTGAAGCTCGGATGACAGTTGTGCGGCAGCGCAGCGACAGCGCGCGGTCTTCTCGAGATCAATCGTTCGGTACCTGTGCGTTGTCATAGAACTGTTGCGTGAGTCGGTCAGCATCGCGCCATGGAGACAGTGCACGACTCGGTCATCGTGGACGAGATTCCGGCGACGCGGCGCTCGCTGAGGCTGGCCGTTGTCACCGAGACCTATCCGCCTGAAGTCAACGGTGTCGCCGCGACGCTCGCGCAGGTCGTCGAAGGGCTGCACCAGCGCAACCACGCGGTGCAGCTCATCAGGCCGCGCCAGTTCAACGGCGAATCGCCCGGGCAGTCGCGCTTCCACGAGGTGCTGATGCGCGGTCTGCCGATCCCGCGGTACCCGGGGCTGCGCATGGGGCTGCCGTCCAAGGGTGCGCTGGCGCGGCTGTGGTCGTTGAGCCGGCCGGACATCGTGCACATCGCCACGGAAGGTCCGCTCGGCTGGTCGGCGCTGCAGGCCGCGCGACGGCTCAAGCTGCCTGTCAGTACCGACTTCCGCACCAACTTCCAGGCCTACAGCCAGCACTACGGCGTCGGCTGGCTGAACAAGCCCATCCTGGCCTATCTGCGCAAGTTCCATAACCTGGCGCATTGCACGATGGTGCCGACCGAGGCGATGCGCCGCGACCTGCAGGCCTATGGTTTCCAGCGGCTGCATGTCGTGTCGCGCGGCGTCGATGCGCAGCGCTTCGATCCGGCGCGGCGCAGCGCGGTGCTGCGCGCGCAGTGGGGTGCGAACGACGATGACCTCGTGGTCGCGTGCGTCGGCCGCCTGGCGCCGGAGAAGAACCTCGAGCTGCTGCTCAGCGCGTTCGAAGCGATCGAGCGGCAGCAGCCGCGCGCCAAGCTGCTGCTGGTTGGAGATGGCCCGCTGCGTGCCGAACTGCAGGCGCGCTGCCCGCAGGCGATCTTCGCGGGCCAGCGCACCGGCGACGACCTCGCAACCCACTATGCATCGGCCGACCTGTTCCTGTTCGCCAGCGTGACCGAGTCCTTCGGCAACGTCACGACCGAAGCCATGGCCAGCGGGCTGCCGGTTGTTGCATTCCACTCTGCTGCGGCCGCGCAGCTGATCCGTGCGCACGACAACGGCTTTACCGTGCCGCTGGGCGACCAGCGCGCATTCGTCGCCACCGCGCTCGCCTTGGCCATCGATCCGGCACAGCGCCGCGAGATCGGGCAGCGGGCACGCCGCAGCGCCTGCGAGCTCGGCTGGGATGCGGTCGTCGCGCGCTTCGAGACAGTGGTCGAGTCGCTGATCGCGTCGGGCGGCGCGCCGGCCGATGCGCCGCTGTCGCGGCTCGCCGTGCCGCGCAGCGCCTGAGCGACAAGCGCTGCGTTCGCCGGCTGTTGCTTCAGTCGGCGGCGCTTGTCGACAGCTCGAGCCGGTCGCGGCTGTACTCGGAGCGGATCAGCAGCGCGATCGCGGCCGCGATGCACAGCCCGAAGCCCCACAGCAGCCCGACGATGGGCACTTCGAGGGCCGTCAGCAGCGCGTAGACCGCCAGCATGCCCAGCACGCTGGCGTTCTCGTTGAAGCCCTGCACTGCGACGGAACGGCCGGCGCTCAGCAGCTGGCAGCCGCGAAGCTGCAGCAGCGCATTCAATGGCACGACCATGAAGCCCGCGACCGCGCCGACCAGCGCGAGCACCGGCACCGCCAACGGCAGCGCGTCGATGGACGCGACGACCGGCATCATCAGCCCGAGCGCGACGCCGACCCCCAACACCCGTTTTGCGCGGACCAGCGGCACGAGGCGCCCGGCCGCCCCGGCGCCGACCACGACGCCCACCGCGACCGCGGCCTGCAGGTACGCGGCCTGGCTCAGCGGCAGTTGCAGCACCTCGGCGGCCCAGCGCAGCACCGCGAACTGCAGCGTTGCGCCGACGCCCCAGAAGATCGTCGTCACCGCGAGCGACAGCGCGCCATCGCGATCCCGCCAGAGCGTCCGGTGCGCTTGCCAGAACTCGATGCTGAGGGCGGCCACGTGAATGCGGCTGGCCGGATAACGCGCGCCGCTGTCGGGTACGCCGATGTTGAGCAGCGCCGCGGCCGCGTAGACCACCAGCAAGGCGAGCAGCGATGCCGTGTAGGCGCTGTCATGCAGGCCCGGCAGGGCCCGCAGCGCATCGTGCGCGAGCACGAAGGGGGCCGACGCGAGCGCGGCAGGGCTCACCAGTGCGCCGCCCAGCACGCTGCCGAGCAGTGCCGCGCAGACGATCGTGACCTCGATCCAGCCGTTCGCCGCGACCAGCCGGTCGGCCGGTACGAGTTCGGTGATCAACCCGTATTTCGCCGGCGCGTACGCGGCCGCACCGAAACCGACGACCGCGAATGCGAGCACCGGGTGGCCGCCGGCGATCATCAGCACCGCGCCCACCATCTTCACCGTATTCATCCACGCCATCAGCCGCGCCTTGCGGAACGCATCGGCCAGCGGGCCGACGAACGGCGCGAACAGCACGTACGACAGCGTCAGCGCGAATTTGAGCAGCGGCGCCCACCAGCCCGGCAGGCCCTGCTCGACGAGCAGCGCGATCGCGACGATCAGCAGCGCGTTGTCCGCCAGCGCCGACGTGAACTGCGCCGCGATCAGCAGGTGAAAGCGCGGCGGCATCGGCACGGCGACGAGGCGACGCGGCGGATCGACAAAGGGAGACGAAAGTGACGCGAATGCACAGAACGCGAGTGTCGCGGCTGTGCGTGATCGTTGTGTGACGCGGCGATGCGACCGTGTGACGCGAGCGCTACGGCGCGCTCGCCGCGTCCAGCGCCTGCACGTCTTCCGCGCTCAATGACAACGATGCGGCTTTCGCGAAGCTCTTCAACTGCTCGAGGCTGGTCGCGCTCGCGATCGGTGCGGTGACGCCGTCGCGCTGCATCAGCCAGGCGAGCGCGACCTCCGCCGGCCGGGCCTCGAGGCGGCTCGCAGCGCCATCGAGCGCGTCGAGGATGCGCAGGCCGCGCGGCGTCAGGTACTTCGCGACGCCGCGCCCGCGCGGGCTCTGCTTCAGATCGGCTTCTGCGCGGTACTTGCCGGAGAGGAAACCGGACGCGAGGCTGTAGTAGGTGATGACGCCGATGTGCTCGCGGATCGCGAGGTCGCGCAGCGGACCGTCGTAGCTCGCCCGGTCGACGAGGTTGTACTCGGGCTGCAGCGTCTGGTAGGCCGGCAGCCCATGCGCGCGTGCGGCCTGCAGCGAGGCGGCGAGCTGCTCGACGCTGAAGTTCGAGCAGCCGATCGCGCGGACCTTGCCGGCCTTCAGCAGCCGCTCGTAGGCCGCGAGCGACTCCTCGTGTGGCGTCTCCGGGTCGGGAAAGTGCGACTGGTACAGGTCGATCACGTCGGTGTTCAGGCGCCGGAGCGAATCCTCGACCGCCTGTTCGATCCAGCGCCGCGACAAGCCCTTGCGGCCCTCGCCCAGGTCGCCGCCCACCTTCGTGAAGATCAGCACCTGCCGGCGCAGGCCCGGCCGGGCCTGCAGCCAGCGGCCGATGATGGTTTCGGATTCGCCGCCCCGGTGCCCGGGGACCCACTTCGAATAGACGTCGGCGGTGTCGATCGCATTGAAGCCGGCGGCGACGAACGCGTCGAGCAGCTCGAAGCTGCGTGTTTCGTCGGCGGTCCAGCCGAAGACGTTGCCGCCGAACACCAGCGGCGCGATCTCGAGTCCGGTCCGGCCCAGCGCACGTCGTGCCGGGGGAGCGGTCGTGGTGGTCGTCGTCATCGTGAAGACTCCTTTTCGTGTGGGTCGCGAAAGAGCGGACTATCGCGCGGTTCGCCCGGGCGCGCTCGCGCGAGGGGCTAAGCCTTCACAATGCAGACGTTTCCTGTTCCTCGAGGAGCCGCAGCATGACGATCGAAGTACGGCGAGACCGGTCGCACAAGATGAAACACACGGTGCATGTGCGTCAGCACATGTTCGCGATCGACGAGCCGCCGAGCAATGGAGGCGAGGACCTGGGCCTGACGCCGCACGACGTCTACGACAGCGCGCTCGGCTCCTGCAAGGCGATGACGGTGCTGTGGTACGCGCAGCGCAAGAGCATCCCGGTCGAAGACATCCACGTCACCGTCGACCGCGACGACAGCCAGGAGCGCCAGGGCGTCTATCGCCTGCGGGTGACCTTGGAACTGACCGGCCCGCTGAGCGACGCGCAGCGCCAGGAGCTGCTGAACGTGGCCGGCAAATGCCCGGTCCACAAGCTGATGACGCAGGTGACCACCGAGGTCACCACCGAGCTGGCGACTGGCGCCGGCTGAGGGGCAGCGCACGACCCTGCGTTTGCCGTGGCACGACCCGGCATGGCATATTCGCCGCCATGAACCACGGGTACGGCATCGAATCGCCCGGCGCGCACCATTCGCCGCCGAACCAGCAGCAACCGGTCCGTTATGTGGTCATCATCGAGGCCGGCGGTTCGATGATCGCCCGGCTGTTCGTCGCATCGCGCGAGCTGGCCGGCGAGTTCGATGCCGGCGCCGAGGAGATCGTGCTGATGACGCAGGGGCTGCAGCCCGAGCGTGGCGCAACCGGCCCCGAGTGGGACCGCGCGCTGGCCGGGCACAGCGCGGCCGAGCGGGCGGCGGCCGAGGTCTACACGCTGGACGTCTGAGATGGTGGTGTCGCTCCGCGAGTTCGCGGCGGCGCTCGGCTGCGTGCTGTTCGCGGCGGCATCGGCCTCGGCAAGTGCCGCCGCGGCACCCGATCGCTTGCGCGTGCCACCGGGCTTCAAGATCGAGCTGCTGACCGACGAGGTGCCGAACGCCCGCGCGATGACGCTCGGCCGCTATGCCGACGGCAAGGGCGTGCTCTATGTCGGCAGCATGGGCGCCGGCAAGGTCTACGCGGTCGAGCTCGACCAGGGCAGGGTGACCCGCGTGCGCACGATCGCCTCGGGGCTCGAGCTTCCAGCCGGCGTCGCGTACCGCAACGGGCAGCTCTATGTTTCGGCGGTGTCCCGCATCCTGCGCTTCGACGCGATCGACGACCGGCTCGCGAACCCGCCGGCGCCGGCCGTGGTCACCGACAAGCTGCCGTCGGAGCGGCACCACGGCGCGAAGTTCATCGGCTTCGGTCCGGACGGCTGGCTGTACGTCGCGGTCGGCGTGCCGTGCAATATCTGCGAGCCTGGCGCGGCGCACGGCAACATCCAGCGCATGAAGCCCGACGGCAGCGGTGCGGAGATCGTGGCGCGCGGCGTGCGCAACTCGGTCGGCTTCGACTGGAGTCCGCTCGATCGCACGCTCTGGTTCAGCGACAACGGCCGCGACCTGCTGGGCGACGAAGTGCCCAGCGACGAGCTGAACCGCGTGACCCAGAACGGCCAGCACTTCGGCTACCCGTACTGCCACCAGGGCGACGTCGCCGACCCGCAGTTCGGCGCTCAGCACCGCTGCAGCGAGTTCGTGGCGCCGGCGGCCAAGCTGGGCGCGCACGTGGCCACGCTCGGGCTGCGCTTCTACAGCGGCAGCCAGTTTCCGGCCGAGTACCGGCACAACCTCTTCGTCGCCGAGCACGGCTCGTGGAACCGCAGCACGAAGAGCGGTTACCAGGTCGTGCGTGTCGTGCTCGATGGGCAAGGCCGCGTGCTGCGTGACGAACCGTTCGTGCAGGGCTTTCTGCGGGTCGACAACGACGGCCGCGAGACGGTGCTCGGCCGCCCGGCCGACGTGCTGCCGCTGCCCGACGGCTCGCTGCTGGTCAGCGACGACCTCGGCGGCGCGATCTATCGCGTGCGCTACGCGCCCTGAGCGGGCCGGTGAACCGCTGATCACGCGTCGTCCGTCGACAGCCAGGTGCTGGCGCCTGTCCACCACGCGCTCGCATCGGGCGGGCTCGCGCGGCGCAGCGAGCGCACCTCGGCTGTTCCGCCGCTCGCGTAGGCCCGCGCCAGGCGCTCGGCCTGCAGCGGGTCGCGCGCGCCGGCGCAGCCGATGAACTGGACCGCGAGGCCGAAGCGAGCCGGGTAGCGCTGCGGGGGCGTGCCGCCGGCGGTGTCGTGCATCGGCCGCTCGATGTGCAGCATGGCACCGCCGCCGTCCTCGCGCGTCAGCGGAAAGATCAGGCGCCCGCCGGGACGCAGCGCGTCCAGCCATTCGTCCGGCGGATGGCTCGCGCCGCAGCTCGCGTACATCACGTCGGCCGCCGGCAGCGGTGTCGCGGCGGCCGACTGCGCATGCACCTGCACGTTCGAGCGGTCGGCCAAGGCCTGCGCGGCGCGTTCGGCGAGGTCCGTCTCGACCTCGTAGGCATGCACGAAGCCCCCGGGCCCGACCAGCTCCGCCAGCACCGCGGTGTAGTAGCCGCCGCCGGCGCCGATCTGCACGGCGACGTCGCCGGAGCGCGGCCGCACCGCCGCGAGGCAGCGGGCATGCAGGCTGGGCTGGCCGTTGTTGATCTGGCGTTCGTTCGACAGCACGACCAGCACGTCGCGATACAACTTGCAAGGGTCGTCGACGGACGTGATCAGCTGTCCGACCGGCGAGTAGACGCGCCACGGCGGCGGGCCGAGAAAGCGCTCGCGCGGCACCCGCGCGAACGCGGCGATCAGCGCGCGCTGCAGCGCCGGCTCTTCGACGCCCGCCGCAATCCGCCGCGCATAGTGGGCACGGGCCGATGCGAGAGCCGATTCCGACGTCACGTCGTCGATTTTGCGCGCGCCGTATCATCGTTCGGACGTCATGAACAAAGCCTTCACCCGCGAGAGCGATACCGGCTCCGATGCCGACGACGACGGCGACGACATCGCCGCGCCGCCGATCCCGGCCGGCAGCAAGAACTACCTGACGCCGGCCGGCTATGCCCGGTTGCGCGCGGAGCTGCTCGCGCTGCTCGACGACGAGCGGCCGAAGATCGTCGAGACCGTCTCGTGGGCCGCGAAGAACGGCGACCGTTCCGAGAACGGCGATTACCTGTACGGCAAGAAGCGCCTGCGCGAGATCGACCGGCGCATCCGCTTCCTGACCAAGCGGCTGGACATCGCCGAAGTGGCCGACCCGTCGGTGCACCACGGCAGCGACCAGGTGTTCTTCGGCGCGACCGTGACCTACGTGAACCAGCAGGGCGTAGCGCGCACGATCACGATCAAGGGCATCGACGAGGCCGACAGCCTGCAGGGCGAGGTCAGCTGGGTTGCGCCGATCGCGCGGGCGCTGCTGAAGGCGCGGGTCGGCGACGAGCTGCAGCTGAGGACGCCGGGCGGGCTGGAGGAGATCGAGATCGTGGAGGTGAGCTACCCGGCGCCTTGAGGGTGTTGCGGCAGGGCTTCGACAAGCTCAGCCCGAACGGGGGTGGGCCTCAGCCCGAACGGGGTGGGCCTCAGCCCGAACGGGGTGGGCCTCAGCCCGAACGGGGTGTGCTTCAGCCCGAACGGGATGGGCCTCAGCCAGAGCGGGGATGGGCTTCAGCCCGAACGGGATGGGCCTCAGCCAGAGCGGGGATGGGCTTCAGCCCGAACGGGATGGGCCTCAGCCAGAGCGGGG
>DATCSE010000040.1:0-33514 GCA_036568605.1 Burkholderiaceae bacterium
TCGACCACGGTGGCCTTGCCCGAGCGCCGTGCATAGGCCGCATCGGTGCCGCCGCCGGTCATCGGCGCGAGCGCGAGGTCGCGGTCGATCTCCTTGTAGATCGCCTGCCCCTTCTGCGCGAGCGCCAACCCCGGCGCCCCGGCGATGAACGACGGGCGGCCGACCACCAGCTTCACGGTCGTCGTGGTGTCCGGAATCAGCTGGCTGCTCGCGACCTTTGCCTGCAGCGCGTCGCGCAGCTTGTTCTCGGCGCCGGGCACGGTGATGCGCACGTCGCCGTACGCGGTCGCAAGCTCGGGGATCTGGTTGCGCGCCTTGTTCGAGATCACGTTGGTCCAGTTCAGCGTGACGCCGGGGATGTCCTTCGCGAGGTCGCGGGTCTGCAGCATCTGGTGCGAGATCTCGAGGATCGCGTTGCGGCCCAGCTCGGGCGCGGCACCGGCGTGCGAGGCGCGGCCCTTGACCTCGAGCGTGACCGTCGCGATGCCGGCCGCGCCCAGCAGCAGCGCCTCGCCCGGCGCGACCGTCTTCGCCGCGGTCGGCTCGAACGACAGCACCGTGTCGTGCTGATCGGCCAGTGCCGCGATGATCTCGCCGGAGCCTACCGAGCCGACTTCCTCGTCGGGATTGATCAGCACGGTCAGCGTCGCATAGTCCTGCCAGCCCGCGTCGCGCAGGATCGCGAGTGCATGCAGGATCACCGCGAGCCCGCCTTTGTCGTCAGCGATGCCGGGGCCGTAGAGCTTGTTGCCGTCCTGCTTGTACGGCTGGGTCTGCAGGATGCCGCTCTGGTGGACCGTGTCCATGTGGGCCTGCAGCATGATGTGGCGCTTGCCGGTGCCCTTCAGCGTCCCGATCACGATGTCGGCGCCCGCGCCGGCGGTGGCCTTGCGGCGTTCGGTCTTGAAGCCCAGCGCCTTCAAGCGGTCGTCGAGCAGCGTGGCCATCTTCGCGAGACCGTCGACGTCGGCGCTGCCGGTTTCGATCAGCACCAGGCTCTTCAGCGTGTCGATGACGGCGGGCTGGGCCTTGGTGGCGGCGTCGAGCAGCTTGGTGTCGGGTGCAGCGCTGGCACCGGTGGCAGCCAGCGCGAGTGCCAGGGTCGCGGCAAACGCGCGCGGTGATGGCATGGCAAGGTCTCCGCAAAGTGGGGTGCGCGGAGCTTACCAAGCGCGCGGCGTCCGGCCTGGGACGCTCGCGCCGCGGGCCGCCCATGGCCCGAATCGTCGGGGAATCGTCAGGGATTCGACGCCGGCGCCACCGCCGCCGGCGACGCCGCATCGGACGCCGCGGTCCGTGCCGGCTGCGAAGCCCCTGCGGCGGCCTGCCGTGCTTCGGCGTGGCGCTGCGGCAGCTCGGTGATCCAGCCGGCAGGCAACGCGAAGTTCAGGTTCTGCGCGTTGCGTGCGGCGGCGATCATCGTCGTCAAACCGATCAGGTGGCCCTGGTCGTCGAACAGCCCGCCGCCGCTGGACCCCGGCGAGATCGGCGCCGAGGTCTGGATCATCGTCAGCCGGTCGGCGCTGTCCTTGCGCAGGCTCGACAGCAGGCCCGCGCTCAGCGTCAGCTCCAGGCCCTCGGGGCTGCCGAGCGCATAGACGTTCTGACCGACCGCGAGCTTGGCGGTGTCGGCCAGCACCACGGCTGGCACATCGGTGCCGATCGAGGCCTTGACCTGGCACAGGTCACGCGCCGTGTCCCACATCTCGAGCGTGCCGGGCACGGTCTGCTTGTCGCGCGCGACGACGAAGCGGCTCGCCTTGCGCAGCACATGGCAGTTCGTCACCAGCCGCTCCGGTCCGACGACCACGGCGCTGCCCATCGATAGCGGCAGCCCCTCCTTGTCGTAGGTGCGGACGCGCCAGACGCTGGGCGCGACCTTCGCGAACACCTCGGCCGGCGTCAGCGCGTGCGCGTCGGGCGCAGCGAGCAGCACGAAGGCGCCCGCCAGCGCGAGGGCGCGAGACAGCGTGGAATGGCGGCGGCTCATCGTCATGGCATCGCTCCTGGTTTCAAGGGCCGGTCAACGCCTTCAGATCGTCCTCGGTCACCGTGGCGCCGGGCAGTTGCGCGCCGCTCGCCGCCGCGGCGGGCGGGCGTGCGGCAGCCGTGCCATTCGCCCCGCCCTGTGCGGCGAGCTGCGCAATCGACTTCGAACTCGCGAGCGGAACGCAGGCGTTGCCGGGCGTATCGCGGCGCAGCAGCGTCGCCTCAGGCTTCATCTTGTCGACGTCGCTCGCATCGAGGATCAGCCCCGCGCAACCGCCCGGCGTGCTGCGCGGCGTTACGACATACGAGCCGCCGGGCCGCGGCGAGAAAGACCAGCGCACGCGGCATTGGGTCTTGTCGGCCTTTGAGACGAAGATGTCGACCGTGCTGATGCCGGTGGCCGGGATCGTGATCGCCGCCGGGTCGCGTTGCGGGCCGCCAGCCGCAGCGATGCGCATGCCCTTGCACTCGCTCGCGTTGTCGAACAGGAACACGCCATAGCGGTCGCCCGGGTCCATCGTGCCGCGCATCAGCAGCCGTGCGGTCGGACCGGTCTGCGGCGCGACGTACTTGGGGATGGGCTGCTGCGCCGCGCAGGCGGCCAGCAGCAGCGGCAGTCCGATGAATCCCGTCACGAAGCGCGGGATGCGTGGATCGGTCATGAGGTCCGAAGTGGAAGGCTGGACGTACCATTATTCCTCTCGTGGCGCGAATGCGCGCGAGCGCAGACGCCCGCGCGACATTCGCGCGCGCACGATCTCACGGCGGTCGACCGGTGCGCATGCGGCTCGCATGCCCGCGGCGCAGTTCGTTCAGCCGCGCGGGTGATGCGCGGCATGCAGTTGCTTCAGCCGTTCGCGCGCCACGTGCGTGTAGATCGTCGTCGTCGAGATGTCCGCGTGGCCCAGCAGCATCTGCACCGCGCGCAGGTCGGCGCCGTGGTTCAGCAGATGGGTCGCGAACGCATGCCGCAAGGTGTGCGGCGACAGCGGCACTTGCACATCGGCCGCGCGCGCATGCGCCTTCACGAGCTTCCAGAACATCTGCCGCGTCATCGGGCCGCCGCGCGCGGTGACGAACAGCGCATCGCTGACCTGGCCATCGAGGATCGCCGCGCGCGCGTTCGCGAGGTAGCGGCGCAGCCACTCGTGGGCCTCGTCGCCGAACGGCACGAGCCGCTCCTTCGCGCCCTTGCCGGTGACGCGCAGCGCGCTCTCGGTCAGGCTCAGGTGCACGCTCTTCAGGCCGACCAGCTCGCTGACGCGCAGCCCGCTCGCATACATCAGCTCGAGCATCGTGCGGTCGCGCAGACCGAGCGGTGTCTCGACATCGGGCGCGCCGAGCAAGGCTTCGACCTGCGCTTCGCTCAGCGTCTTCGGCACGCGCAGCGGCTGGCGCGCAGCGAGCAGCTTCAGCGTCGGGTCGATCTCGGCGACGCGTTCGCGCAGCGCCCAGCGGAAGTAGCGCTTGAAGACGGTCAGTCGGCGGTTGCCGCTGCTCGCCTTGCTGCCGGCATGCCGAGCGACGCTGTAGGCGAGCAGGTCGGCCTCGCGCGTGCTGTCGAGCGCACGCTGGTGCGTGCGCGCGAGCCAGTCGCTGTAGAGCTCGAGGTCGCGCCGGTAGGCCGCGAGCGTGTTCGCGGCCAGGCCGTCTTCGATCCACAGCGCGTCGACGAAGCGATCGATCGAGGCCTGGCTGGCCGACCGGGCCTCTGCCATCTGCGGTGTCAATCGAGCTTGAGCTTCTGCACCGTGACGACCTTCTTGTAGACCTCGTACTCGGCCGCGATCTGCTTCGCGAATTCTTCCGGCGTGTTGCCGACGATCAGCGAGCCGGTCTCCTCGATGCGCTTCTTCACCTGCGGATCGGCCAGCGCCGTCTTGACGGCGCCGTTGACCTTGTCGACCACGTCCTTGCCCAAGCCCTTGGGCCCGTAGAGGCCGTAGTACGCCATGCGGTTGACCGGCTCGAGGCCGACCTCCTTGAACGTCGGCACGTTGGGCAGCACCGCGAGCCGCTCGGGCGCGGCGACGACGATCGCGATCAATCGCCCGTCCTTGATGAACGGCAGCGCCGACGGCAGGTTGTCGAAGATCATCGGCACCTGGCCGCCGACCGTGTCGTTCAGCGCCGGGCCGGCGCCGCGGTACGGGATGTGCGTGACGAAGGTGCCCGACAGGCTCTTGAACAGCTCCATCTGCAGATGGCCGATGCCGCCGGTGCCCGAGCTGCTGTAGCTGTACTTGCCCGGGCTCTTCTTCAGCTCGGCGAGGAAGCCCTTGTAGTCGCGTGCCGGGAAGCTCGGGTGCACCGCGATCACGTTGGGCGTCGCGGCGACGTTCGTGATGGGCGTGAAGTCGGTCAGCGGGTTGTACGGGATCTTCGGATTGATCGCAGGGTTCGCGGCCGTGGTCGAGACCGTCGCCATGCCCAGCGAATAACCATCGGGCGCGGACCTCGCGGTCTCGGTCGCGCCCACCACGCCGCCGCCGCCGGCGCGGTTCTCGACGACCACGGTCTGCCCGAGCGGCCCGCGCATGCCTTCGGCGATGACCCGCGCGACGATGTCGGTCGTGCCGCCCGGCGCGAACGGCACGACGAGCTTGACCGGCTTGTTCGGATAGGCCTGGGCCCGGGCGCCGCCACTGAACGCGGCGAGGGCCGCGAAGAAACCGGCGAGCGCGATTCTGCGTTGCATTCGTTGAATCTCCGTTGAATCTGCGAAGGGACGCCTGCGGTGCGCGCAGTGCGGCATACGGCGGGCTAGTGTAGGACCTGCTGCGCGGCCCACCATACGTAGTCCTGCTGAGCGCTGGCACACTCGCGCCCCATGTCGAATGCGTTGTTGCTGCTGCCGGACTTCCTGCTGATCGTCGTCGGCTTCGTGCTGTGCCGCTACACCGCGCTGAACCGCCCGGTGTGGGAAGCCGCCGAGCGGCTCGTCTACTACCTGCTGTTCCCGGTGCTGCTGTTCAACTCCATTGTCAAGAGCCCGCTGCAGCCGGGCCAGACGCTGAGTCTGGCCGCCGCCGGCGTCGGCACCGTGGCTTGCGGCATCGCGCTCGCGATGGCGCTGAAGCGCTGGCCCGGCGTCGATGCGCGGCTGCACGCCTCGGGCGCGCAATGCGCGTTCCGCTTCAACTCGTACATCGGCCTGGCGCTGGCCGAACGGCTGGGCGGCCCGCAGGCGCTCGCGTGGATGGCGCTGCTGATCGCGCTGTGCGTGCCGCTGTGCAATGTCGCGGCGGTCTGGCCGCTGGCGCGCCACGGCGGGCATTCGTACGGCCGCGAGCTGCTGCGCAATCCGCTGATCATCAGCACCGTCGCCGGGCTGATCGGCAACCTCGTCGGGTTGAAGTTCCCCGAGGCGGTGAGCACGACGCTGCAGCGCATCGGCGTGGCCGCGTTGCCGCTCGGCCTGATGGCGGTCGGCGCGGGGCTGCGTTTCGGCGGGCTGAAGGCATCGCCGAAGCTGGCGACCGCGCTGATGGCGATACGCCATGCGCTGCTGCCGGCCATCGCGATCGCACTGACGGTGCTGCTCGCGCTGCGTGTCGAGCAGTCGATGATCGTCGTGCTGTTCGCGGCGCTGCCGACCGCGTCCAGCGCTTACGTGCTGGCCGCGCGCATGGGCGGCGACGGCCCGTTCGTCGCCGGGCTCGTGACGGTCTCGACCTTGCTCGGGATGGTCAGCGTGCCGGTGTGGCTGGCGTTGTTGGCGAGTCTGACATGAGACGCCGCATCAGCAGGCCCAGCAGCCGCGGCTCGTCGGCGGCCAGGCAGACCTGCGCATTCGGCGCGCCGGCCGTCTCCTTCGTCATGCCGTCGGCCTCGACCTCGATGTGCAGCGGCGTCGTCGGACACAGGCTCGCGTCGATCGCATAGGCCACGGGCACGACGTCGAACAGCGTCGGCGTCGCGCTGGACCACGGCTGGTACGCATCCAGCCACTGGTGGTACAGCAGCGTCAGCGCATCGGTCAGCGGCGCGCCGCGTGCGAACAACGCGTTGCGCGCGGCCTCCTCGAGGCGGATCTGCGTCGAATCCAGCGGCATCATCACGAGGGGGACGCCGGAGCCGAACACGGCGCGCGCGGCGGCGATGTCCGAGACGATGTTGTATTCCTTGTCCGGCGGCCGCGGTGCATGGAACGCCGACTTCGAATAGCCGCGCCGCACCGAGCCGCCCATCAACACGACGCGCTTGAGCTGCCGAAACGTCGCCGGATCGCGCTGGATCGCAGCGGCGAGGTTGGTCAGCGGCCCCAGTGCGAGCAGCGTGATCTCGCCCGGATGGCGGCGAATGTTGTCGAGCATGAAGTCGACCGACCGCGGTGCACCGGCGGCACCGCTGGCAGTGCGTCGTGCCCAGCGCGATTGCGTGAACGGCGTCTGCGACGTCGTCGCGATGCCCTCGGCCACCGGAATGTCGCGATGCCCCACCTCGGCGAGCCAACGCTGCACCAGCCGCACGCGCAGCGCCGTGTCGCCCCACGCGGTGCTGATGCCCAGCACCTCGAACTCCGGGCTCGCGAGCACCAGCGCGAGCGCGAACGCATCGTCGATGTCGTCGCCGATGTCGGTGTCGACGATCACGCGCTGGCGCGACATTGCCGCCGCCTGGGCTTGCACATCCGAGGCCGACGACATCATCGACGCGACCAGCAACACGCCGATCGCGAGACGCGACCCCATGTGCCGCACAAGGGCTCTCTTCATGGCTTTTGCGGCATCGGCCGCGGCGTGGACCGGTTGCCCAGGTCGATCAGCAAGCGCTCCAGGCCCTTGACGTCGACCTCGCGCACGACCAGAACGGAGCGTTCGCCGAGGCCGGGCCCCTCGCCGGCCGGCCAGCTCAGCGTATTGCCGTACCCGGCGGTGAAGCTGGTGTCGACATCGACCGCGAGCTCGTCGGCGGTCGCGATCAGCGCCGGGTTCAGCCAGACCGCGGTCGCGATCTCGTCCCACATCGGGAAGCCGGTTTCGCTGAAGCGCTTCAGGCTGCGGGCCAGCAGCGTGTCGGTGCGCGTCATCGCATTCAGCAGCGCCGGCGTCAATTCGGTGGCGGTCGACGGGTCGGCCGGCACCATCACGATGCGCCGCCACGGCGCGCGCAGCACGATGCTGGCCGCCTCCGGATCCCACCGGAAGTTGAATTCGAGCCGCGGCGTGTTCAGGTACTCGCGACCGAACTGCTGCGCCGACAGCGACGCCAACTTGCGCTGCGGGTTCAGGCTGCCGCCCATGAAGACCAGTTCCTTCGCGTTCGCCGCGAACTGCGGATCGAGCCGCTGCGCGAGCGCGAGGTTGGTCAGCGGGCCGGTCGCGATGATCGTCACCTGCCCCGGGAACTGCCGCACCGTGCGGATCAGGAAATTCGCGGCGATCTCGTTCGCGGCACGCGTGGTCGGATGGCCCTCGGGCAGGTCGGGCACGTGGTCGTGCGCGTGGTACAGCGGCTGGCTCTGCAGCGTGCCGTCGGGCCACTTGCGGTCCATCCACGCGCCCTTGTAGACGAGCTTGCCGTACAGCGCCTCCCAACGCCGCGTCGCCTGCTCGGTGTTGACCAGCGGAAAGATCGCCCCGGGCACGATCGGGATGTCAGTGCGGCCGACGATCTCGAGCATGCGCAGCGCATGGGCGACACCTTCGTCGCGCCAGACCGAACCGCTGACCAGCGTCAGGCCCAGCACCTCGACATCAGGCGCCTGGATCGCGAGCAGCGCGCTGGAGCGCACGCCGGTGATGTCGTCGTCGACGATCACCTTGCGCGGCGCATCCGCGGCAACCGCCGCGTGTCCGGCCAAGATGCTGCTCGCGGCGAGCAGCAGCAGCGCGAGCCACCGTTGAATCATCGTCGCGCCGTTCACGGCCGCAAGAAGTCGCCGAGCGCCGCGAGGAACGCATCCGGCGTCTCGATCATCGGCGCGTGACCCGCGTCGGGCACGACGACCAGCTGAGCACCGGGTATCTCCGCGGCGAACCGCCGGCCTTTCGTGAGCGGTATCAGCTGGTCGTGCTGGCCCCAGACCACGCGCGTCGGAATCGTGATGCCGCCGAGCCGGCCGTCCAGGCTGTCGTTCATCACCGCGGGGTTGTCGAGCACCGCGGCGATCGTGTGGCTGTCGCCCTTTGCCAGGCTCCAGGCCATGCCGCGGCGAACCGCGTCTTCGTCGCTGTACGCCGGCGCATGGAAGATGCTCGCCAGCAAAGCCTTCTGCTTCGCGAGGCTGGGCCCGGGGCCTGGCGCAGATGCGGCGGCAGGTGCACTCGCCGCGGCGGCCTCGTCCGCGCGGTCGCGCAGCCCCGCGGCATCGGCCAACACCAGCCGGCCCGGCTTCGGCAGCACGAAGCTCGGGCCGACGGCTTCGCCGCGCAGCGCCTGCAGTGTGTACTGCGCGGCGATCCAGCCGCCGAGCGACTCGCCCATCAGCATGAAGCCGTCGGCGACCTGCTTCGTGCGCAGGAACTCGCCGAGGAAGTCGACCCAGGTCTGGATGCCGTAGGGAATGAAGGGCTTGTCGGAAGCGCCGAAGCCGAGCTGATCCGGCGCGATCACATGATGCGTGCGCGCGAGCGGCACCATCACCCGGCCCCAGTCGCCCGCTGCGCTGCTGCCCAGGCCGTGCAGCAGCACGAGCGTCGGCCCGTGACCGCGCTGGCCGAGCTCGTGGTAGCGGATGCGCGTGCCGAAGATGCGCGCGGTCTTCTGCGCCGGCAGCGCGGGTGCCGCGACCGACACGGCGGCAGGCGCGAGGGCCCCGGCGCAAGCTGCCGCCGCCAGCGTCAGCCAGCGGCGGCGTTGCGCACGAACCGGACTTCGATCGATCACCGTTCGCGTCAGAACTGCGCGCGGAACTGCACGCCGAAGGTGCGCGGGTCGTTGATGAAGCCGGTCAGGTTGTTGAAGTCGATCGCGCCGACGGCGACGATCTTGTTCGTGATGTTGCGGCCGAATGCGGCGACTTCGTACTTGCCGTCACCCCAGATGTAGCCGATGCGCAGGCCGCCGGTCAGCAGCGACTTGCCGGTGAACTCGGTCGCCTCGTAGAGGAAGAAGTTGACCTTGCTGCGGTACGCCCAGTCGGTGTAGATGTAGTACTCGCCGCTGGCCGTCGGGATGCCGTAGCGCGCGGTGACGTTGCCTATCCACTTCGGCGCCTGCGGCAGCGCGTTGCCGTCGATGAAGTACTGGCCGGTGGTGCTCGACTGCGGGTCCAGCACCGTGCACATGCCCGAGCCGCAGCCGGCGACGGTCAGGTTCGGATCCTTGATCTTCGTGTCGTTGTAGCTGCCGCTGAAGGTCATCAGCAGGTTCGGCGTCACATACGCGTCCAGGTTCAGTTCGAAGCCCTGGCCGATCGCCTTCTTCGCGGTCTTCAGCGTGTTCGAGTTGCCGGCGCCGCCGACCTCGGTGAGCTGCAGGTCCTTCACGTCGTAGTGGAAGACGCTGAACGACACGCGGGCGCGCTTGTCGAACAGGTCCGACTTGACGCCGGCCTCGTACGAGGTCGTGTTCTCCTGCCCCGCGAGCGATTGCGGGCCGAACAGGCTGGCCGGCTGCACGCTGGAGCCACGGTAGCCGGTCGCGACACGGGCATAGACGTTGGTCGCGTCGGTGAGCTTGTACAGCGCGCTGACGTCGCCGGTGGGCTTGGAGTCGCTCAGGTGCGCCGACGTGCCATTGCTCGTGTTGATGCCGGTCGTCGGATCGCTGTCGAGGTCCTTCTTGTCCTTCGTGTAGCGAAGACCGGCACGCATGCTGAAGTCCTTCGTGAAGTCGTACTTCACCGAACCGAAGGTCGCCCACGACTTGCTGGTCTGCTCGTCGGTCAGCTTGCTGGTCTGCACGTTGCCGGCCAGGCTGTTGTAGCTGTAGCTGTCGGCGATGAACTTCTCGTCGAAGTAGTACACGCCGGCCTGCCAGTTCAACGGCCCGCTGTAGCGCGACTCGACGCGGAACTCCTGCGTGAACTGGCGGTGCCCGTGCACCGCGCCGGCGGTCTCGCTCGGGAACGGGATCACGCCCGGGCCGGACGGCGGCGCGAACACCGCACCGTAGCCGCCATCGATGTCGCCGCGGCTGAACGTGTGCACCGTCTCGAAGCCGGTGATCGAGTGCAGGCTGTAGTCGCCCAGGTCCCAGCGCAGCCGTGCGCTGGCGCCGTAGCTCTGGATCTTCTGCTCGTTGACGCCGTCGGTCGAGATCTGGTCCGGCTCGAAGCCGTCGACCAGGTCGTTCGAGCCCTTCTTGATGATGTTCGCGCGGAACAGCCGCGCGCTGCCGTCCAGGTCGCGCGCGTGCACGTTGAACAGCGCCTGGAAGTCGCGCGCCGGCTTGTACAGCAGCTGCAGGCGCGCGGCGCGGTCGTCATAGCCTTCCAGGTCCTGCGTCGGACCCGGCGCGTAGGTGTTGTGGACCCAGTCATCGCGGTGCTGCAGCAGCAGCGAGCCGCGCATCGCCCAGGTGTCGCCTAGCGGCACGCTCTTCGCCGCCTCGACGTTGGTCGTCTTGTAGGTGCCGAACGAGATGCTGCCGTAGCCGTCGCTCGCGCCGATCGCCGGCTTGGCGGAATCGAACTTGACCACGCCGCCCGGGGTGTTGCGGCCGAACAGCGTGCCTTGCGGGCCGGCCAGCACTTCGACGCGGTCCAGGTCGAAGATCGGGAAGCCCTTGAGCAGCGGGTTTTCCTGCACGACATCGTCGTAGACCAGCGAGACCGGCTGCGACGCATTGACGCGGAAGTCGGTGTTGCCGTAGCCGCGGATATAGAAGCGCGGGAACGCACGCCCGAACGACGATTCGATGTTCAGGCTGGGCACGCGCCCGGAGATTGCGCGCACGTCCTCGCCGGAGGAGTTGATGATGTCCAGCTTTTCGCCGCTCAGCGTCGAGACCGAACTGGGCACGTCGCGGATGTTCTCGACGCGACGCTCGGCGGTCACCGTGATGGTCTGCAACTGGCCCACCGGCGTGCTCGCGGCGCCCGCCGGCGGCTTGACCTCCTGCGCCATCGCAGCCGGCACGGCGAGCAGCAGCGACGGGGCCACCAATGAAGAAAGCAGCTTTGCGGCCGGCAGGCGGCCGCGCTGGGCAAACGTTTGCGAGTTCCGTGGGCCGCGAGCGCGAGAGGACATGGGAGGTTGCTCCAGGGTGTGGGTTTGTTTGCGGGTTGTAAAGCAAACCCTGTGCCACTTGCTCCCGGTCTACCCCTAGCCGATGCGTTTTCGCGACGCGGTTCAGACGAATCCGGTGAACGGCGGATCGGCGCCGTCGCGGCGCTGGATCCAGTTGCTCGCCGGATAGTGAGCAGCGCCGCTGACCGCATGCAGCGTGTACGCATGGCGCGACTGCGGCGAGCGGTTCGCCTCCGAGAGGTGCGGGAACAGCCCGTCGAACACGATCAGCGTGCCCTTCTTCACCTCCAGCCATTCGAGCGCCGCCATGTCCCACACCGGCGCCGGCTCACACGATTCGAGCGCGAGCTGGCCGTCGCCGCGGCGCCGGAACACTTCCTTCAGGCCGCGACCATGCTGGCCCGGCAGCCCGCCCAGGCAGCCGTTGCCGCGGTGCGCATCCTCGATCGCGAACCAGAAGCCGACCACCGACGACGGCTCGGTGTAGAGATAGGTCGAGTCCTGGTGGCAGTTGACCTCGCCGCCGATGCCCGGCTGCTTGAAGATGTACATGGACTGGATCAGCCGCGGATCGACGAGGCCGATACCCTCGGCCACGGCCTGCAGGCGCGGGCCGCGCGAGAACGCGGCGAACAACGGGTCGAGGTCGTGCATCGCATGGCCCAGCTTGTTGACCGAGCGCTCCAGCGGTACGCGCAGATGGCCCTCGGCATCGAATGCGCCTTCCTCGAAGAACGCGCCGATGCGGTTAGCGGACGCTTCGAAGTACGCATCGCGCGCGTGGCGCTGATCGCGCGTCGAGAACACCGTGCCGGGCGCCTGCGCCGCATGCTCGGCGACCAGCTGCAGCGCTCGCTCGCGCAACGCGTCGCAGCGGGCGCCGTCGACAAAGTCCTCGATCACGAGCACACCATCGCGCGCGTAGGCAGCGCGTGCTTCGGGCGGCAGGCCCTGATGGACATCGTCGAGTCGGCAGCGATGGATCATCGAAAAATTCCGTGATGCAAGGAAGACAGAGGTTCGGAAGAGGATTCAGGAATCATGCCGGCCGGTCTTGCCGCCTGCGCCAACGCCCAGTCCAGGTGCTCGCGCACCAGCGCGCTGCAGCCTTCGCGCGCGGCGCGCAGCGCGGCATGCAGCGCGTCATCGTAGCGCTCGCGCAGCGCATTGCCGCTCGCGACCGCGAGGTTGCGGCGCCAGCGTTCGTAGCCGATGCGGCGTATGGGCCCGCCCTCGGTGCGCCGCAGGAACTCGGCTTCGTCCCACGCCCACAGTGCGAGCAGCGTCGCGTTCGCGAACGGCTCGCGCACGTCGAAGTCCGGCAGCGCGCTGCTCTGCGCGTACTTGTTCCAGGGGCAGACCAGCTGGCAGTCGTCGCAGCCGTAGATCCGGTTGCCGATCGCCGCGCGCAGCTCGAGCGGGATCGCACCATCGTGCTCGATCGTCAGGTACGAGATGCAGCGCCGCGCATCGAGCCGGTACGGCGCGACGATCGCATGCGTGGGGCACACGTCCAGGCACGCGGTGCAGCGCCCGCAATGCGCCTCGCTCGGCTCGGTCAGCGGCAGCGCGACGTCGACGTAGATCTCGCCGAGAAAGAACATCGAGCCGGCCTCGCGGCTCAGCACCAGCGTGTGCTTGCCACGCCAGCCGATGCCGCTCCTCGTCGCGAGCTCGGCCTCGAGCACCGGCGCCGAGTCGGTGAACACCCGGTGGCCGAAAGGCCCGATCAGATCGGCCAGGTGATCCGCAAGCTTCTGCAGGCGCGAACGCAACACCTTGTGATAGTCGCGGCCACGTGCGTAGAGCGAGATTGCAGCCGCATGCGGGTCCGCGAGGCGATGCCATTCGATCGCCTGCCAGCCGTCCGCGTTAGCACGGGCCGCCTCGTCGAACGCGCCGCGCGGCAGGTATTCCATGCGCGCGGTGATCACGCAGACGGTGCCCGGCACCAGCTCGGCCGGCCGCGCGCGCCTGAGCCCGTGCGCGGCCATGTAATCCATGGAGCCGTTGAAACCGTTGTCCAACCATTGCAACAGACCCGCTTCCGCGTGCGACAAATCCACGTCGGCCACACCGATCTGGGAGAATCCGAGCGCCCTCGCCTGCTCGCGCAGTCGCGCGAGCACGGCGGCGGCGTCGAAAGAAACGCCGCATTCGCCAGATCCACGAGCACTCTTCATTTGTCGTCGATTCTAGAAAGCCGCACGCTCCATTGGCCCGACGAGGGCGCCTGCGCCGCCAGTGCCGAGGCGCTGGCCCGGCACAGCGCACTGCGCAATGCGTTCATCGAGCTGCACGGCCCGCTCGGCGCGGGCAAGACCACTTTCGTGCGGCACCTGCTGCACGCATTGGGCGTGCCGGGGCGCATCAAAAGTCCCACGTACACGGTGATGGAACCGTACGACGCGGCGCCGGCTAAGGGAGCAGCGCCGCTGGCGATCTACCACTTCGATTTCTACCGCTTCGACGACCCGCAGGAATGGGAGGATGCGGGCTTTCGCGACGTGTTCGCAGGCCCCGGGCTGAAGCTCGCCGAATGGCCGCAGAAGGCCGAGGACCTGCTGCCCGAGGCGGACCTGCGACTGATGATCGAGCCCGTCGACAGCGGTGATGGCAACACCGAGCGCCGTGTGACGCTCAGTGCGCATACCGTGCGCGGCGTGGAGTTGCTGCGGTGACGCGAGCGACCACGACCCGGCGAGACGCCTTGCGTGCCATGGGCGCCCTCGCGCTGCTGCTCGGCGCGCGCGAGATCGCGTATGGCGCGACCATCGTCGCGGTGCGCGTCTGGCCCGCGGCCGATTACACGCGCGTCACGCTCGAGTCGGACACGCCGCTGACCGCCAAGCACTTCCTGGCCGACAACCCGAACCGCCTCGTGATCGACGTCGATGGTCTCGAGCTGAGCCCGGCGCTGCGCGAGCTCGTCGGCAAGGTGCGCGCCGATGACCCGTACATCGAGCGGCTGCGCGTGGGCCAGAACCAGCCGCGTGTCGTGCGCCTCGTGATCGACCTGAAGCAGCCGATCGCGCCGCAGCTGTTCACGCTCGCGCCGGTCGCCGCGTACCAGCACCGCCTGGTGTTCGACCTGTACCCGACGCAGGAGCGCGACCCGCTGCTCGCGCTGATCCGCGACAAGGAAAGCGCCGAGCGCCAGGCCGCGAAGGAGGTGCAGGACGCGCTCGGCGAGTTCATCGGCAAGCTCGGCGGCAAGCCGCCGGGCGGTGCGTCGGCACCCTCGGGAGGCGCCGAGACGCCGTCCGCCCCGCCGCCATCGACTGCGACGCCGCCGCTGCCGCCGCCGGTCGTCGCGGCGCAGCCGCCGATGCAGACGCCGGCGCCGCTGCCGCCGGCCGTGCAGAACAAGATCGACCGCCTGATCGTCGTCGCGATCGACCCGGGCCACGGCGGCGAAGACCCCGGCGCGAGCGGCCCGAGCGGCCTGCACGAGAAGGACGTCGTGCTGCAGATCGCGACCCAGCTGCGCGACCGCCTGAACGCGATCCCGAACATGCGCGCGATGATGACGCGCGACGCCGACTACTTCGTGCCGCTGCACGACCGCGTCAAGAAGGCGCGGCGCGTGCAGGCCGACCTGTTCGTCTCGATCCACGCCGATGCGTTCATGACGCCGGCCGCGCGCGGCGCCTCGGTGTTCGCGCTCAGCGAAGGCGGTGCGTCAAGCGCCGCGGCGCGCTGGATGGCGAATCGCGAGAATGCCGCCGATGCGGTCGGCGGCGTCAACGTCGCCGCCACCAAGGACGCCGCCGTGATGCGCGCGCTGATCGACATGAGCACCACCGCGCAGATCCGCGACAGCCTGAAGCTCGGCGGCGAAGTCCTGGGCCAGATCGGCAAGGTCGGCAAGCTGCACAAGGGCAGCGTCGAGCAGGCCGGCTTCGCGGTGCTGAAGGCGCCGGACATCCCGTCCATCCTGGTCGAGTCGGCGTTCATCTCGAACCCCGAGGAAGAAGCGAAGCTGCGCGACCCGGAGTACCAGGCGCAGCTGGTCACCGCGCTGGCGACGGGGATACGGCGGTACTTTGCGAAGAATCCGCCGCTGGCGCGGTCGCGGCAGTTGTAGTCGGGGCCGTTCTCGTTGTCAGCGGGTCGCGCTACGCTCGCGGTCGTCAGCCCAAGGACCGCCCATGCTGCACCCCCAAGCCCGCGCCCTGCTCGACTACATCGAATCCCGCGGCATCCCTGCCACGCACACGCTCGGTGTCGCCGAGGCGCGCAGCATCTACCGCGACCGGCGCGGCTTCACGCAGCCGGCGCCGCCGGAAGTCGGCGAGGTGCGAGGGCTGCAAGCGAGCGGGCCGCACGGCGCGATCCCGTTGCGGCTCTATCGGCCCTTGAAGGATGACCGCGACGGGTCGGCTCGACGGCAGCCGGTGCTCGTCTACTGCCACGGCGGCGGCTGGACCATCGGCGATCTGGACACGCACGACACGCTGTGCCGCGAGCTCGCGAACGGCGCGGGGTGTGCGGTCGTCTCGGTCGACTATCGGCTGGGGCCCGAGCACCGGTTCCCGGCCGCGGTCGACGACTGTCTTGCGGCGACACGCTGGGTGCAGGCGCACGCGGCCGAGCTGGGCCTCGATGCTCAGCGACTTGCGGTCGGCGGCGACAGCGCCGGCGGCAACCTCGCCGCGGTCGTCGCCATCGCGCTGCGCGACGCCCCCGATGCCGCCGCGCTGCCGATCGCCTTCCAGCTGCTGATCTACCCGGCCACCGACATGCGCCGCAACGCCCCTTCGCACACGAGCAACGGCCAGGGCTACCTGCTGACGCGCGACACGATCATCTACTTCCACGACCACTACATCACCGACCCGGCACACGATCTCGACTGGCGCGCCTCGCCGCTGCTGCACGCCGACCTCTCGCGGCTGCCGCCCGCGCTGCTGCTGACCGCAGGCTTCGACCCGCTGCGCGATGAAGGGCTGGCCTACGCCGACGCGCTGGCCGCCGCCGGCAACCGCGCGAGCTACGTCTGCTTCGAGCGGCAGATCCACGGCTTCATCCTGATGGGCAAGGTGCTGGACGAAGCCAACACCGCGGTCGCGTTGTGCGCCGCGGAACTGCGCCGCGCGCTCGCGAACGCCGGACGCTGAAACCCCCGATCCCTGCGCAGGCGACTCTGGTCTACAGTCATGACGGAGCCGCCGAGATGACGCACGAGCCGATCCGCGTTCTGCTGATCGAAGACAACCCGGCCGATGCCCGGTTGATCGAGATCATGCTGGCCGAGTCGCAGACGCTGCGCTTCCAGTTCAGCTGGGTCGACAACCTGACGGCGGGGATCGCACGGGTCCGCGCGGGCGAGGCCGACGTCGTGCTGCTGGACCTGGGCCTGCCAGAAAGCACCGGCCTGGACACGCTGGAGCGGCTGCGCGACGGTGCGCGCGTGCCGACACTGGTCGTGCTCAGCGGCCTGACCGACGAAGCGGTCGCCGTGCGGGCGCTGCGCTCGGGCGCGCAGGACTACCTCGTCAAAGGTCAGGTCGACAGCTCCCTGCTGATCCGCTCGATCCGCTATGCGATCGAACGCAGCCAGGCCGAGGAGGCCCTGCGCCAGGCGCACGCGGAGCTCGAGACGCGCGTCGCCGAGCGCACCGTCGAGCTGGCCGATGCGCTCGCGGCGCTGCGCGTGCGCGAAGAGGGTTTCCGGGCGCTGGTGGAGCACACGCCGGACCTGGTGGCCCGTTACGACCGCGAATGCCGCCGGACCTACGCCAACCCGGCGCTGGCGCGCGAGCTGGGTGCCGCGCCGAAGTCCTTGCTGGGTCACCGGCCCACCGATCTCGAAGAGATGCCGGCCGAGCAGGCGCGGCGCTACGAGCAGCAGATACGTGCCGTCCTCGCCAGCGGCGACGACGCCTCGATCGACGTGATGCTGCGCCACGCGAGCATCCAGTTCCGCCTGGTGGCCGAGCGCGACGTGGATGGCACGATCGCCAGCGTGCTGGCGATCGGCCGCGACGTCACCGAGATGATGGACACGCAGCGCCGCCTGACCACGCTGCTCGAGAACCTTCCCGACATGGTCATGCGGCTGGACCGGCGCGGCCGCTGCCTCTACGTCAACCCGGCGGTCGCGCAGGTGTTCGGAATGCCAGCCCCGCGCTTCACCGGCAAGACGATGCGTGCGCTGGGGCTGGACCCCAGCGGCCTGATTGAACAGGCGCTGCAGCGCGCGATCGAAGAGGCCGTGCCCATCCTGGTGGAGGTGCCCTGGGCCGGCGCGGACGGCAAGCGGTTCTTCGAGTTCCGCTGCATGCCCGAGCGCGACGACAGCGGTCGCGTGATCACCGTGCTGGGCATCGCGCGCGAGGTGACCGAACGCAAGCACGCCGAGGAGCTGGAGCGCGACTTCACGCTGCGCCGCGAAGCCGCGCGCGAGGACGAACGCAAGCACATCGCCCGCGAGCTGCATGACGAGCTCGGCCAGATCCTGTCCGCGCTGCGGCTCGAGGTCGCGGCGCTGCGCATGCGTTTCGGGCAGGACAACCCGGCCATTGCCCAGCAGGCGGCGAGCATGCTGGTGCTGGTCGATTCGGTCATCCGGGTCCAGCGCGACCTGGTCTCCAGCCTGCGGCCCGTCGTGCTCGACATGGGCATAGGCCCCGCGCTGGAGTGGCTGGTCGGCGAGTTCGTCGAACACAGCGGCATTGCCTGCGAGCTGCAGATGAGCGAGACCCAGCTCGACCTGGACCCGGAGCAGACCACCACGGTCTTTCGCATCGTCCAGGAGTCGCTGACCAACGTGGCCCGCCACGCACAGGCCGGGCGGGTCCACGTGTCCCTGGCGCGCCGCGGCGACGACTACCTGCTCACGGTCCGCGACGACGGCAAGGGCTTCGATCCCGCGGTGCGGCGCGATCCCACGTCCATGGGGCTGATCGGACTGCAGGAGCGCGCGCAGATGCTGGGCGGGCGGATCAGCATCAGCAGCAGCGACAACGCCGGCGTCTCGATCGCCGTGACCTTCCCCTCGGCCGTCACCGCGGCGGCAGGCTGACGATGGTGAGCCAGAACTCTTCGATGGCCTGAACGATGCGATTGAACTGGTGCAGATCGACAGGCTTGGTCACGTAGCAGTTCGCGTTGAGCTTGTAGGCGCGCAGCACGTCCTCCTCGGCCTGCGACGTGGTCAGCACGACCACCGGAATGACCTTGAGCGCATCGTCCGCCTTGATCCTGGCCAGCACCTCGCGGCCGTCCATCTTCGGCAGGTTCAGGTCGAGCAGGATCAGGTCGGGCCGCGGCGCGTCCTGATGGGGAGTCCGGCGGTGCAGGAAGTCCAGCGCGGCGACGCCGTCCTCGACGACGTGCATGCGGTTCAGCACCTTGCCGCCCTTCAAGGCCTCGCGGGTCAGCCGCACGTCGCCGGGGTTGTCCTCGACCATCAGGATCTCGATGGCTCTCGGTGCGTCCAGGCTCGGCATGGCGTGTCTCCTCGTCGCCCGCGAATGGCAGCCCTACTATAGACCTCGCGCTTCGCGATCCCTGAACTGCCGGACCAGGTCCAGTATCGCCTGCGACTGGTACCCCTCCGCCAGCTCGCGCACCCGGTTCGCGAACGGGCCGTAGGCCGTACCGAGCGTCGCCAGGTGCTCCGCATGGTCGCGGATGCTGCGCATGTTGCCGATCTGCGCGAGCCTGTGCAGCACCTCCATCTCGTCGGCCGGCGGCGGCACCAGCGGTGACGCCGCCTTGGCCGCGCCGTGGTCCGTCGCCGATTGCGCCGCGGCGATCCAGGTCAGCCGCAGCAGCCGGCCGATCTGCAGCAGCAGCTGTTCCAGGTCGATCGGCTTCGGCAGAAAGGCATTCGCACCGCTTGCGAGACAGCGCTGCTCGTCCGCCGCCGAGGCGCTGGCCGAGACCGCGATGATGGGCACGCGTTGCAGCGCCGGCAGCAGGCGCAGGCGCCGCGTCGCTTCCAGGCCGTCCATCTCGGGCATCACGCTGTCCATCGCGATCAAGTCAGGGCGCAATGCCGGCGCCAACTGCAGGCAGGCTTCGCCGCCGTCCGCCTCGACCACATGGAAGCCGAGCCGGGACAGGAAGTCGACCAGCAGCTTGCGGTTGGCATCGACGTCGTCGACCACCAGCAGCGTCCTGCGCGCGCCGCGATAGCCGCTCACGGTCGTCGGGTGCGACAGCGTCTCGCCGCGCACCTCGGGCACGCCGATGAACAGGTCGAGATCGAACCAGAACCGGCTGCCCTGTCCAGCATGGCTCTCGACGTGGATGTCGCCGCCCATCAAGCGCACCAGCTGGCGGCTGATCGACAGGCCGAGCCCGGTGCCGCCGAAGCGGCGCTGCACGCCCGTGCTCTGCTCGAACGGCTCGAAGATGGCCTCCAGCTCCTGAGCGGGAATGCCGATGCCGCTGTCGCCGACTTCGAAGCGCAGGCGCACATCCGCGGTCTCCGCGTCCAGCTTGCGCACGCGCAGGCTGATGCTCCCGCGGTCGGTGAACTTCACCGCATTGCTCAGCAGGTTCAGCAGCACCTGGCGCAGGCGCTTCTCGTCGACCTGCACCGCGGGCATGTCGTCGAGCGCGCCGTCGAACTCGAACCGCAGGCCTTTCTCCTCGGCCTTGAAGCGGATGATGTCGGTGATGCCGCGCAGGAAGACCGCGAGGGCGATGGGGGTGGACTGCAGCTCGATCTTGCCGGCCTCGATCCGCGACAGGTCCAGGATGTCGTTGATCAGCGTCAGCAACTGCTCGCCGGCCTGCAGGATGATCTCGACGCCGCGCGCCTGGCTCCTGTCCAGCGCGCGATCGGTCCGCAGGATCTGCGCGAAGCCGAGGATCGCATTCAGCGGCGTGCGCAGCTCGTGGCTCATCGTCGCCAGGAAGGTGCTCTTGGCGCGGTTGGCCACCACCGCCGCATCCTTGGCGCGCTGAGCATCGGCGAAGACGGTTTCCAGGTGCGAGATGATCTGCGCGAGCCGCTCGGTCATCGTGTTGATGCTCGTGGCCAGAACGCCGATCTCGTCGCGCGATTCGGCGACGGCGCGGGCCGACAGGTCGCCGCCCGCGACGCGCTCCGCGACGCCGGTCAGCCGCTGCACCGGCCCGACGATGTTGCGGCGTAGCACGAAGGCCAGCACGACACCCAGCGCAAGCGCGACCAGCCCGCCGATCAGCGTCTCGGCGCTCGAATCGCGCAAGCTCTGCCGTGCATGCGTGAGCTCGCCCTTGAGCTGGGCCTGCTGCCCTGACGTCACCTTGCCGAGCAGCAAGATCATGGCCTCGGCCTGCGGGGCCACCTCGGTGCGGTACAGGTAGAGGTCCTCGTAGGCATGCTCGCCGTTGACGATGCCGACGATCTGCAGCGCCAGTTCGGCCACGCGGGCCCGGTGCCGCGCCACGGCATCGAGCCGCTCGCGCTGCGCCGCCGAAAAGAGCGCGCGCCTGGACGACAGCGCGTTCCAGATCGTCGCGTTGGTCGCCAGCTGCGGGCCGTAGGCCAGCTTGAAGTTGAGCTCGCCCGACACGGCGTAGGCCATCAGATTGGTCGCCATCGCATCGAACGAGGTCTGGAACGCGAGCAGATCGCCCATCTGCTCGCGGCCCTGCGGCGCGAGCTCGCGCTTCTTCTGCATGCCGATGAGGGTGTCGATCTCGTCGAGGATGCGCACCCGCAGCGCCTGCAGCTCGACCCGCGCGATGCGCAGCGCCGGGCGGTTCTTCAGCGGGTCGTCGTGCAGGTCGAACAGCTGCTGCGGCAGCTGGGTCCAGCGCGCGTAGGTCCGGGCGAGCTCGTCCACCCATCGCGCCTCGTCGGCCTCGGGCCAGCTCCTGGCGATGTTCTGCAGCGTGGCGAGGCTGCGCTCGAAATCGCGCCGGGCGACGTGGTACTGCTCGACGTCCGTCCGATCGCTGAGGACCAGGTAGCCGCGCACGTGAAGCTGCATCTTCAGCAGGCTGGCCTGTGCCTGCTCCGACGCGATCCACGCAGGCGCGCGGACCTCCTCGGTGAGGTTGATGTTCTCGGTGGCCGTGCGCCCCGCGACGAAGGTCAGCAGGACGACCAGCAGCGTGACGGCGACCAGCGCGGCGAACGCCAGCGTCAGCTTGCCGCCGACCCCGAACGGCGCGCCTCGGGTCATGGCATGCCCAGCGACGTTCGATACGCACGCCGCTGCGCGTCGCGCCCGAGGCGCAGCGTGATCTCCTCGAAATCCAGAGCCGTGGCCCTCAGCGCCGAGGCCGGGGTCGTTTGACCGCCGACCGCTTCGGCGACGTGCAGGTTCAGCGACTGCAGGTAGCTGTAGGTTCCGGGGATCCGCAGATACGGCATCTGCAGCGGGTTGCTGAAGTTGTCGAAATACGCGTGCAGGTAGTAGCGCACGTCGGCCTCGTTCCAGTCGGCCTTCAGGTAGTCGTCGATCGTCGCGCTGCCGTCGGGCGGCAGGAAGTGGAAGCGACGCCCCGGGTCGATGCCGTCCCAGCCGCGCGCGGCATAGACCTTGGACTTCTCCTTGGTTGCCATCAGCGCGAGCAGGTAGTAGGTTGCCTCCGGCGCCTTCGAGTACTTGGAGATCACGCCGGCCCACGAGCCGCCGGTGGTGTTGCCGACGCGGTTCACCGCACCGCTCTTGATCCACCTGCCTTGTGCCACGCCGAAGTACTCATGGGTGCCGGGTAGCGGCGCCGCGCCGATCTTGCCCTTGATCTTGCTGCCCTGCTGCTGCGCCAGCGCGCCCAGATCGCCCCAGCTGAAGGTCAGCGCGGCATGTCCCGAGAGGAAGTAGTCCCAGCTCTTGCCAGAATCCCACCCCAGCATCTCGCGCGGACCGAACGGCACCAGCTCGACCAGCTGTTCGAGCGCGCGCACATGGCCGGGGCTCTCGATCAGCGGCTTCATGCTCGCCGGGTCGAACCAGTAGAGCCTGGGGTTGCCCGGTCCGATCACGAACGGCGCCGACAGCGACATGAAATGGAACATGCCCTGGTTGCCGGCCTTCAGCGCGATCGTCAGGCCATGACCCGGCACGCCGTCGCCGATCAGCTCTCGCCCGTTGAAGTACTCGGCAACATCGCGGAACTGCGCCCATGTCGTCGGCACGTCGAGCGCGTACCCGTACTTCTGCTTGAAAGCGGACTGATGCTGCGGGTCGGCGATCAGGTCGCGCCGGTAGTACATGACCTGGCCGTCGTGATCGTTCGCGACCATGTACTTGCGGCCGCCGTACGACAGCAGGTTGCGCGGCGCCGGCAGCACCTCGCCGATGTCCCACTTCGGGAAGCGCGCATCCATGTAGTAACGGTCGTACGAGAGGATGTGGTCGCCGGCGACCAGCTCGCCCAGCCACCACGCGCTGGCCAACAGCGCGTCGTACTTGCCGCTGCCGTTGGCCACGTCGGAATAGAAGTTGTCGAACAGGTCCATCGAGCTGACCTGCACCATCTGCAGCGTGGCGCCGGTGGCCGCCTCGAACTCGTCCTTGATTTCCTGGACCGGCACCGCGATCAGGCTCTTCGGCAGCAGCATCGTCACGGTCTGGCCGGCGAATGGGCAGTGGCCGGGCTGGCATGGCGCCGCGAGCCGAGGGGGCTTCAGTTCGCCCGGCTTCACCACCGTGACCGTGGAGCTTCCGTGCTGGCGCGTTTCCCCGCCGCCCGGTTGCGAGGCGGGTCCGGACGCAGCCTGGGAGAGGGCACGACCGGCTCCCGCGGCGCACAGCACGACCGCCATGGCCATGCCGAGGCGGCGCCAACGGCCCGGCCGGCGCCACACCGCAACGTCAGACGAGATCCTCATGATGGCGACAAGCTGCGCGCCAGCAGCCCTACAACCCCAGCGAAGCGCGGTACACCTGCCGTTGCCGGTCGCGGCCGAGGCGCAGCGTGATCTCCTCGAAGTCGACCGCGGTCGCCTTCAAGGCCGCCTCCGGACTCAGCTGCCCGGCCACCGCCTCGCCCAGGTGCACATCCAGCGCCTGCCAGTAGCTGAAAGCCCCGGGGATGCGCAGATAGGGAAACTGCAGCTTGTTGCTGAAGGTCGCGAAGTAGGCGTGAAGGTAGTCGCGCACGTCGTTCTCGTCCCAGCCGGCATTCAGGTAGGTCTCGATCCGCCCGGTGCCGTCCGGGGGCAGGAAGTGATACGTCCGACCGGGGTCGATGCCGTCAAAGCCGCGTACCGCGTAGACCTGCGACTTCTCCTTCGTCGCCATCAGCGCCAGCAGGTAGTAGGTGGCTTCGGGCGCCTTCGAATACTTCGAGATGACGCCGGCCCACGAGCCGCCCGTGGTGTTGCCGACCACGTTCGGTTGCGCCGAGCGGACCCATTGGCGCTGGCCGATGTCATAGTACTCCGCGGTGCCGGGCAGCGGCGCCGAGCCGATCTTGCCCCTGACCTTGCTGCCCTTGTCCTGCGCCAGCGCGCCCAGGTCGCCCCAGGTGAACGTGAGCGCGGCGCGTCCGGCGAGGAAGTGGTCCCAGCTCTGGCCGAGGTCCCAGTTCAGCATGTCCCGCGGCCCGAACCGGACCAGGTCCACGAGAGCCGACAGCGCCCGCACGTGGCCGGGGCTCTCGATCAGCGGCTTCATCGTCTGCGGGTCGAACCAGTACGTCGTCGGGTTCGCCGGCCCGATCACGAACGGCGCCGAGAACGACATGAAATGGAACATGCCCTGGGCCCCGACCTTCAGGTGCAGGGACACGCCGTGATCGGGCGTGCCGTCGTCGTTGAGGTCCTTGCCGTTGAAGTACTCGGCCATGTCCTTGAACTGCGCCCAGGTCTTCGGCACACCGAGCGCGTAGCCGTACTTCTGCTCGAACGCGGCGCGATGCCGCGTGTCGGCCAGCAGGTCGCGGCGGTAGTACAGGACCTGCCCGTCGTGGTCGTTGGCCACCATGTACTTCTTGCCCGCATAGGACAGCAGGCTGCGCGGCGCCGGCAGCACGTCGTCGACGTTCCACTTCGGAAAGCGCGGATCCTTGTAGTACTTGTCGTAGGGCAGGATGTAGTCGCCCGCGACCAGCTCGCCCAGCCACCAGGCACCGGCATACGCGGCATCGTACTTGCCGGTCCGATTGGTCAGGTCGGACAGGAAGTTCGGGAAGAGGTCCTGGTGCGACATCTGCACCAGGTCCAGGCTGGCGCCGGTGGCCGCCTCGAATTCATCCTTCAGTTCGCCGAGCGCGCCGCCATTCGCCTCCTTGACGATCAGCATCGTCACGCGCCGGCCGGCGAATGGGCAGCGCCCCGGCTTGCAAGGCGGTGCGACCCGCGGCGGGACGATGTTGCTGCCGGTGACCGTCGACGGCTTGTAGGCCTCGGTTTTCCGCTTGGGGTCGTCCGCCGCCGAAGCCGCGGACACGACCACCGCCATCAGCGCCATCGCCCATCTTGCAGCTGACTTCATGGCCTCTCCTCACGACACGTCGTCCCGGTGCGGGATCGTGAACTTGAAGACCGACCCCGACCCCGGAGTCGATTCCACCCAGATGCGCCCGCCATGGCGCTCGACGATCTTCTTGCACAGCGCCAGGCCGATCCCGGTGCCCGCGTACTCGCGGCGGCTGTGCAGGCGCTGGAACAGCACGAAGATGCGCTCGTAGTACTCGGGCGCGATGCCGATGCCGTTGTCGCGCACCGCGAAGCACCAGCCGGCATCGGTCCGCTCGGCCGCGATGCCGACCTGCGGCGCCGCGGCGCTGCGGAACTTGATCGCATTGCCCAGCAGGTTGCGGAACAGCTGGGAGAGCTGCATCGCGTCGGCCATCACGACCGGAAGCGGGTCGCAGGCGATCTGCGCGCCGCTTTCGGCAATCGCGACGCGCAAGTCGGCGATCGCCGTGTCGACGAGGGCGGCGCAGTCGGTCCGCTCGAACGGCCGGGCCTTGGTTCCGACGCGCGAGTAGGCCAGCAGGTCGTTGATCAAGGCCTGCATGCGCTTCGCGCCGTCGACCGCGTAGCCGATGAACTCGTCCGCCTCGGCGTCGAGCTTGCCCTGGTAGCGCTCCGCCACCAGCTGCAGGTAGCTGGCGATCATGCGCAGCGGCTCCTGCATGTCGTGCGACGCGACGTAGGCCAGCTGCTCGAGCTCGGTGTTGGAACGCCGCAGCGCCTCCTGGACCTGCTCGCGCGCGGCGATCTCCTCGCGCAGCTGGGCGTTCTGCCGCTCCAGCTCGCGGCGCAGGGCATGCAGCGACAGGTGGGTGGCAATGCGCGCCAGCACCTCGGCGCCGTCGAGCGGCTTGGTCACGTAGTCGACCGCACCGACCTCGAAGCCGGTGACCTTGTCGGCCGCGTCGGTCAGCGCCGTCATGAAGATCACCGGGATGTCGCGCGTGGCCGCGTCGGCCTTCAGGCGCCGGCAGGTCTCGAAACCGTCGATGCCGGACATCACCACGTCCAGCAGGATCAGGTTGGGCCGGACCAGCGCGGCGCGCGCTATCCCTTCCTGGCCGCTCTGCGCGACCACGGCGCGATAGCCATGATGCTCCAGATGCCGGCTCACCACCTCGAGGTTGGCCGGCACGTCGTCGACGATCAGGATCGTCCCCGCGATGGAATCGGCTGCCTCTGGCGGACGCATACGCAGACCCATCCACTTGACTGCTGTCGCAGTCTAGTCCAGCCGCCGGCTGGACAGACCTGCGACGAACCCTGCAGACCGGTGGGTACCGGCCTGGGGCGGCGGCTCAACGCGCCCGGACCGACTCGCCCGCCGCGCCCTGCGCGGCGCGCTTGCGCTTCGCCCGCCACGCCCCGAACAGCACCAGCAGCCCTGGGATGAAGATCGCGCCCCAGATGATCTTGTCCAGGTTCTCCTTGACCCACGGGATGTTGCCGAACAGGTAGCCCGCCAGCGTCACGCTGCCGACCCACAGCGTGCCGCCGCTGACGTCGTACAGCGTGAACTTGCGCCGCGTCATCAGCGCGACGCCGGCGACGAACGGCGCGAAAGTGCGCAGGAACGGCAGGAACCGCGCCGCCACCAGCGTGATGCCGCCGTATTCCTCGTAGAACGCATGCGCCTGCTCGAACGCCGCCTTGTTGAAGAAGCGCGAGTTCGGCCAGCTGAACACCTTGGGCCCGAAGTAGCGGCCTATCGTGTAGTTGCTCTGGTTGCCGAGGACCGCCGCGGCGATCAGCAGCACGATCACCAGCGGCAGGTTCATCAAACCGACGCCGCACAGCGCGCCGACGACGAACAGCAGCGAGTCGCCCGGCAGGAACGGCATCACGACGACGCCGGTCTCGACGAAGATGATCAGGAACAGCAGCGCGTAGACCCACGTCCCGTAGGTCTGCACGAAGGTGGCCAGGTGCACGTCGACGTGCAGGACGAAGTCGATCAGCAGGGCGAGGAGATCCATGGGCGGCGATTATGGTGGGCGACCGTGGCAGCGCCGTACCGATGACCGTTCCTACAATGCGCCGATGAACGCCGTGCTGTCCCCCGCCCCGCGCCGCCCGATCCGCGAGCTGCCCGACGAGCTGATCAGCCAGATCGCGGCCGGCGAGGTGGTCGAGCGCCCTGCGTCGGTCGTGCGCGAGCTGGTCGACAACGCGCTGGACGCCGGCGCCGGCGAGATCAGCGTCAAGCTGGTCGGCGGCGGCATCCGGGCCATCGTCGTCGAGGACGACGGCGTCGGCATCCCGGCCGACGAGCTGCCGCTCGCGCTGCGCCGCCATGCGACCAGCAAGATCGCGTCGCTGGCCGAGCTCGAGGGCGTCGCGACGATGGGATTTCGCGGCGAGGCGCTGGCGGCGATCGCCTCGATCGCCGAGGTCGCGATCGCGAGCCGCACCGCGCAGGCGCCGCATGCGCAGCGGCTCGATGCGCGCTCCGGCGAGCTGGCACCGGCCGCGCGCGGCGTCGGCACCAGCGTCGAGGTGCGCGAGCTGTTCTTCAACACGCCGGCACGCCGCAAGTTCCTGAAGAGCGAGGCGACCGAGCTCGCGCATTGCGTGGAGGCAGTGCGCCGCCACGCGCTCGCGCGGCCCGACGTCGCGTTCCAGATCTGGCACGACGGCAAGCTGGTGCAGCAGTGGCGCCGCCAGAGCCAGGACCCGGCGCAGCGCTGGCTCGATGTGCTGGGCGACGAGTTCGTCGAGCACAGCCGGACCATCGCGCTGGATCTCGGCGTGCTGCGCATCCGCGGCCGCACCGGCACGCCGGAGGCGGCACGCGCGCGCGCCGACCAGCAGTATGTCTACGTGAACGGCCGGCACGTGCGCGACAAGCTGATCGCGCACGGCGTGCGCTCGGCCTACGAGGACGTGCTGCACGGCGCGCGCCAGCCGGCGTACCTGCTGTTCATCGAGATCGCGCCGGAACGGGTCGACGTCAACGTGCACCCGAGCAAGGTCGAGGTGCGGTTCCGCGAGTCGCGCGAAGTGCACCAGGCGGTGCGCCGCGCCGTCGAGGCAGCGCTCGCGGTGCCGCGCGCCGGCTCGGGCGAGACCGCCGCGGCCGAGGCGCTGCTCGCGCAGCCGTCGCTGCGACCCGCGCCGCTCGCCGACGTGGACGCTGAGCGCACCGAGCCGCGCGTCGGTACGAGCGGCGGCTGGCACCGCGACGCGTACCCGCGGCAGGGATCGCTGGGCCTGCAGCAACTCGAGGTGCTGTATGCGCGCGAGCCGCAGCCCGCGTGGCCGGCGGCACCGACGTCGGCCCCTGCCGTCGCACCGGCATCCGCTTCGCCGGCATCCGCTTCGCCGTCGGCAGCGCTGCCGTCCGGCGCCGCGCCCGAGACTCCGGCCGATCACGACACCTGGCCGCTGGGCCGGGCGATCGCGCAACTCGCCGGCGTGTTCGTGCTCGCCGAGAACGCGCACGGCCTGGTGATCGTCGACATGCACGCAGCGCACGAACGCATCGTCTACGAACGGCTGAAGGCCAGCCTGAGCAGCGCGGCGATCGAATCGCAGCCGCTGCTGATCCCGGCCACCTTCGCGGCCACGCCGCAGGAGATCGCGACCGCCGAAGCGCAGGCCGACAACCTGCGCACCCTCGGCCTCGACGTTTCGCCGCTCTCCGCGAGCGTGCTCGCGGTGCGTTCGCAGCCGGCCGCGCTGGCCGGCGGCGACGTGGTCGAGCTCGCCCGCAGCGTGCTGGCCGAGCTCGCGCAGTTCGACGCGAGCTCGGTGATCCAGCGCGCGCAGCACGAGATCCTGTCGACGATGGCCTGCCACGGCGCGGTGCGCGCGAACCGGCAGCTGACGCTGCCCGAGATGGACGCGCTGCTGCGCGACATGGAACGCACCGACCGGGCCGACCAGTGCAACCATGGCCGGCCGACCTGGCGCCAGATCACGCTGAAGGAGCTGGACGGGCTGTTCTGGCGCGGGCGCTGACGACCGGGCCGGCCGGCTCGTGCAACGGCGGCATGCCACGGCGACGCGCCGCCGCGCGCCAATGTTCACGCTTTCCCCGCCCTGCCGCATCGGAGGCCACCGCACAATGCGCTCACGCGCCGGACCGAGACGCCGCGCGCGACCCTCGACAGAGCCTGGAGTCGAATGGACAAGCAGGGTCACGATCCGCAACAGCCGCCGCCCCGCTGGGTCGAGCGCCGCTCCGGCACCGACCGGCGCAAGGTCGACAAGGGACCGCCCGGCAAGCATGAACGCCGCCGCGGCATCGAATCGCGCAAGCCCGAGGTCACCGAGCTCGAGATGTCCGACTCGGAGTGGACGCGGCTGAGCCAGGACCCGCTGACGCCGGGCATCTGATCGAGTCCCGATGTTGCCCTCTCTGACGACGCTCCGCCGGCGCTGGCTGCTCTACGGGCTGAGCGCGATCGTCTCGATCGCGATGCTCGCCGGCTGCGTCGAGCTCGACACGCAGCAGCGCAAGTGGATCTTCCAGGCCCATGCCGCGCCGGCGGCGCTGGCCGAGCACACGCAGCCGCGCAGCGACGGCCTGCAGGATGTCTGGATCACGTTCACCTCGCTCGCGACCGGGCGGCCGGCCACGCTGCACGCGCTGTGGCTGGACAACGGCGAGCACGCCGGCGCGCCGGCGCTGCTGTACCTGCACGGCGCGCGGCGCAACGTCGAGGACAGTGCATTCCGGATCCGGCAGATGCGCTCGCTCGGCTTCGCGGTGCTCGCGATCGACTACCGCGGGTTCGGGCTCTCGACCGACGAATTGCCGTCCGAGGCCAGCGTCGCCGAGGACGCGCACGTCGCCTGGGACTGGCTCGCGAAACGCCAGCCGGGTCGCGACCGCTATGTCTTCGGCCATTCGCTGGGCGGCGCGATCGCGGTGCAGCTCGCGGCCGGCGTCGCCGATGCGAAGGGCCTGATCATCGAAGGCACGTTCACGTCCATCCCCGACGTGTTCCAGACCATGCGATGGGGCTGGCTGCCGATCACCGCGCTGATCACGCAGCGCTTCGATTCGGCCGCGACGATCGGCAAGGTCCGCGTGCCCGTGCTGATCGTGCACGGCGCGGAGGACTCGCTGATTCCGCCGCGGCTCGGCCGCGCGCTGTACGAGCGCGTGACCGCGCGCAAGCGCTTCGTGCTGGTCGACGGCGGCACGCACTACAGCACCAACCGCGTCGGCGCGGCGCAGTACCGAGAGGCCTTGCGCGAGCTGTTCGACCTCGGCAGCTGAACGGCGGCATCGCCGCGGCCGTGGTCCAATCGGCACCATGGCCACGTTGAAGTTGAAGACCCAGCCGGCCCGCGCGAAGACGCCGGCCGCGCATGCTGCGCCGCGGCCGCCGGTGCGCGGCATCGGATCGGGCCCGAAGAAGCCGCGCCCGACGCTCGCGCAGGCCCAGGCCGAGCGGGCACAGCATCCGAAGCGCGAGATGCCCGAGCGCCGCGCTTCGCAGCCGTCCTCGCAGCCCACCGCGCCGCGGCCCACCTGGACCCACGCGCCGAAACCGCCGCGCCCGGCGCCGCGCGACGAACCCCGCCGCGCCGAGCCACACGCCCATGCGCATGAGCACGAGCACGAGCACGGCGAGCACGCGCCGGGCAGCATGCGTTTGTCCAAGCGCATGAGCGAGCTGGGCCTGGCGTCGCGCCGCGAGGCCGACGAATGGATCGCGAAAGGCTGGGTCCGCGTCGACGGCCGGGTCGTCTCCGAGCTCGGCTCGCGCGTGCTGCCCGGCCAACGCGTCACGGTCGAGGCACAGGCCGCGCGGCAGCAGGCGCAGCGCGTCACGGTGCTGCTGAACAAGCCGGTCGGCTATGTCAGCGGCCAGGCCGAGGACGGCTACGAGCCGGCGCTGGTGCTGATCAAGCCTGGCAACCGCTGGCGCGACGATCCGTCGGACCTGCCGTTCAAGCGCGAACATCTGCGCAGCCTGGTGCCGGCCGGCCGCCTGGACATCGACTCGGTCGGCCTGCTGGTGCTGACGCAGGACGGCCGCGTCGCGAAGCAGCTGATCGGCGAGACCGGCACGATCGAGAAGGAGTACCTGGTACGCGTCGAGCCGCTGACGCCCGGCCAGCCCTTCGATGAACGCGGCCTCGCGCTGCTGCGCCACGGCCTCGAGCTCGACGGCGAGGCGCTGCGGCCGGCGCAGGTCGAATGGGTCAACGACGACCAGCTGCGCTTCGTGCTGACGCAAGGCAAGAAGCGCCAGATCCGCCGCATGTGCGAAGCGGTCGGGCTGAAGGTGACCGGGCTCAAGCGCGTGCGCATCGGCCGCGTGATGCTCGGCGACCTGCCGAGCGGGCAGTGGCGCTACCTGCGCGACGACGAGTCGTTCGCGTGAGCGGCACGGCATCGCCGGCTGGCGCGGGCTCGCGCACGGGCGCGTCCGGCATGGCGCCGGCCGTCATCGTCGTGATGCTGACGCTGCTGCTGGGCATCCAGCCGGTCACGACCGATCTCTACCTGCCCGCGCTGCCGACCCTGCAGCGCGACCTGGGCGCGAGCGTCAACGCGGCGCAGTGGACCCTCGCCGCGCTGGTCGCCTGCTTCGGTGCGGCGCAGCTGGTCTGGGGTCCGCTCGCCGATCGCCATGGACGGCGACCGGTGCTGCTGGCCGGGCTCGCGCTGTACACCGCCGCCAGCGTCTTGAGCGCACAGGCCGGCAGCATCGTCGAACTGGTCGGCTGGCGTGCGTTGCAGGGCGCCGCGATGGCAGCCGCGGTGACCTGCGCGCGCTCCATCGTGCGCGACCTGTTCGAGCCGCACGAAGGCGCGCGGGTGATGTCGCGCGCGCTGACCGGCCTGGGCGTGATCGCGATGGCCAGCCCGGTCGTCGGCGGGCTGGTCGTGCAGTGGCTGCACTGGCGCGCCGCGCTGCTCGTGCTCGCGCTGTTCGGTGCCGCGACGCTCGCGCTGGTCGCGCTGCGCTTCGAAGAGACGGTGCCGCAGCGCAACCCGCAGGCCACGCAGCTCGCGCCGCTCGTGCGCAACTGGATCGCGCTGCTTGCGAACCCGACATTCCGGGCCTGGGTCGCGCTGCTGTGCTGCAGCTTCGGCGGGTTGTTCTTCCTGCTGGCCGGCTCGTCGTTCGTGTTCATCGACGTGCTGGGCAGCTCGCGCGTCGCCTACGGCGTGCTGCTCGCCAGCTGTTCGCTCGCGTACGTCGCCGGGACCTGGCTGTGCCGCCGCCTGCTGCTGAAGCACGGGCTGCGCGGCGCGGTGCGGCGCGGCGCCTGGTTCTCGCTGGCCGGTGGCGTCGGCATGGCAGCGCTCAGCCTCGCGGGCGTCTACGGCGTCTGGGCCATCATCGTGCCGCAGTGGCTGTACGCGATCGGCCACGGCATCCACCAGCCCTGCGGCCAGGCCGGCGCGGTCGGGCCGTTCCCCGAGAAGGCCGGCACCGCAGCGTCGGTCTCGGGCTTCCTGATGATGGTGACCGCGTCCAGCGTCGGCTTCTGGCTGGGCCGGCACCTGAACGGCACGGTGTTTCCGGTGACGCTGGGAATCGGCGCGTTCAGCATCGTGCTTGCGCTGGTCGGCTGGACGCTGGTGCAGCGGCACGGCGACGCGGCGCCGGCCGCACGCGGCCGGCCTTCGTCCGCGACCGAGGCCGGTGCACGCGCCGGCGCCGCGCAGGAGCCATGACCGTATCGCCCGCGGCGACATCGCGCTGCCTGTGCCTCGCCGGGCCGACCGCGGCCGGCAAGACCGCCGCGGCGCTCGCGATCGCCGCGGCGCTGCGCGACGAGCGGCCGGTCGAGATCGTCAGCGTCGATTCCGCGCTGGTCTACCGCGGGCTGGACATCGGCACCGCGAAGCCCAGTGCCGCCGAACGCGCCGCGGTGCCGCACCACCTGATCGACATCCTCGAGCCGACGCAGGCGTATTCGGCCGCACGCTTCGTCGCCGACGCGCAGCGGCTGATCGCGGAGATCGTCGCGCGCGACCGGCTGCCATTGCTGGTCGGCGGCACGATGCTGTACTTCAAGGCCTTGTTCGACGGGCTCGACGCGATGCCGGCGGCCGATCCGGCCGTGCGCGCGGAGCTCGACGCCCGCGCCGCGCGCCTCGGCTGGCCCGCGCTGCATGCCGAGCTCGCGCAGGTCGACCCGGTCACCGCGGCGCGCCTCGCGCCGGGCGATTCGCAGCGCATCCAGCGGGCGCTCGAGGTGTGGCAGCTCACCGGCAAGCCGTTGGCGAGCTTTCATCGCAGCGCGGCCGCGGACCGATCCGGCGCAACACCAACACCGCCGCCGCTGATCTCGCTGGAGCCGCGCGAGCGCAGCTGGCTGCACCAGCGCATCGCGGCGCGCTTCGACGAGATGCTGAGCGCCGGCCTGATCGACGAAGTGCGCGGCCTGCGCGCCCGCGGCGATCTGCATGCGGAGCTGCCTGCGATGCGCTGCGTCGGCTACCGCCAGGCCTGGCAGGCGCTGGACGCCGGCCTCGCCGAACCCGCGCTGACCGACACGGTGCGCACGACCGGCAGCGCCGCCACCCGCCAGCTCGCGAAGCGCCAGATCACCTGGCTGCGCAGCATGCCGCATCGCCATGTCGTCGCCTGCGATGCAGACGCGCCGATCGACGCGGTTGTCGCCGCGGCGCGTAAGCTGATTGCCGAGCATCCGAAGGAGGCACGCGCATGAAGCCACGCATCAAGGTCCTGACTCCGGGCGTCGACGATATCTGACCGCCACCGCCCATGCCCTTGCTCGAAGTCCGCGCACTGGCCAAACGTTATGGCGACGCCACCGTGTTCGACCACGTCGACCTCGCGGTCGAGCGCGGCGAGTTCGTCGCGGTGCTGGGCGAATCGGGTGTGGGCAAGTCGACGCTGCTGAACTGCATCGCCGGCCTGGACACGATCGCCGCCGGCAGCGTCGTGCTCGATGGGGTGCGCGTCGACACGCTGCCCGAGCCGGCGCAGGCGCTGCTGCGGCGCGTCGAACTCGGCTTCGTGTTCCAGGCCTTCCATGTGCTGCCGCATCTGGATGTCGCGCACAACGTCGGCTT
>DATCSE010000041.1:0-5274 GCA_036568605.1 Burkholderiaceae bacterium
CGTGGTCAGCATGTCGACCGCGGCGCTGTAGTCGGGCTTGCGCTGGCCGGCCATGATGGCGCCGTCGGCGAACTGCTTGCGCACCTCAACGACGACGGCACCGGCGGCGCGGCCCACGGCCTCCATCGCCATGGCGCCGAACAGGTAGGGGATCAGCCCGCCGATGAACAAGCCGACGATGACCATGTGGTTCGACAGATCGAAGCTGATCGTCAGCCCCCGTGAGCTCAGCGCGTGCGTGTAGTCGGCGAACAGCACCAGCGCGGCGAGGCCGGCCGAGCCGATTGCATAACCCTTCGTGACCGCCTTGGTCGTGTTGCCGACGGCGTCCAGCGGGTCGGTGATGTCGCGCACGCTGTCGGGCAGGCCCGACATCTCGGCGATGCCGCCGGCGTTGTCGGTGATCGGCCCGTACGCGTCGAGCGCGACGACGATGCCGGCCATGCTCAGCATCGAAGTCGCCGCGACCGCGATGCCGTAGAGCCCGGCGAGCAGGTACGAGACGACGATCGCGATGCAGACGAACAGCACCGGCCACGCGGTCGAGCGCATCGAGACGCCCAGGCCCGCGATGATGTTGGTGCCGTGCCCGGTGGTCGAAGCTTTCGCGACGTGCTGAACCGGCCGGTAGTCCGTGCCGGTGTAGTACTCGGTGATCCAGACCATCGCCGCGGTCAGCACCAGGCCCACGATGCACGAGCCCCACAGCGCGAGCGCGGTCACCTTCGTGCCGTCGGTCAGCGTGACCGGCTGCGGAAACAGCGAGACCGTGACCGGGTAGAACGCGATCAGCGAGAGCACACCGGCGACGATCAAGCCCTTGTACAGCGCCGGCATCACGTTCTTCATGCCCGGCGAGGCCTTCACGAAGCTGCAGCCGATGATCGAGGCGATGATCGAGACCGCACCCAGCAGCAGCGGGTACACGACTGCGTTCGACGCATCGCCGCTGATCATCAGCGCGCCCAGCGCCATCGTCGCGATCAGTGTCACGGCGTAGGTCTCGAACAGGTCGGCGGCCATGCCGGCACAGTCGCCGACGTTGTCGCCGACGTTGTCGGCAATCACCGCCGGGTTGCGCGGATCGTCCTCGGGGATGCCGGCTTCGACCTTGCCGACCAGGTCGGCGCCGACGTCGGCGCCCTTCGTGAAGATGCCGCCGCCCAGGCGCGCGAAGATCGAGATCAGCGAGGCGCCGAACGCCAGGCCCAGCATGGGCTTGAGCACGCTCGACAGCGTCTTGTCCGGCGTCAGGTTGCCGTTGCCGACGATGAACCAGTAGAAGATCCCCACGCCCAGCAGGCCGAGGCCGACCACCAGCATGCCGGTGATCGCGCCGCCCTTGAACGCGACGCCCAGCGCCGGGCCTATGCCTTGGGTCGCGGCCTGCGCGGTGCGCACGTTGGCGCGCACCGAGACGTTCATGCCGATGAAGCCGCACGCGCCCGACAGCACGGCGCCGAGCACGAAGCCCGAGGCGGTCTTGCCGTCGAGGAACACCGCGATCAGGATCGCGAGCACGACGCCCACGAATGCGATCGTCTTGTACTGGCGGGCCAGATAGGCCGCCGCCCCTTGCTGGATCGCCGAAGCGATCTCTTGCATCTGCGGGTTGCCGGACGCCTGGCCGAGGATCCAGCTCCGTTGTACGAAGCCGTAGACCACTGCGGCGAGACCGCAGGCCAGAGCGATGTAGAGCGCCATCGATGTCGTGATCAAGGGGTGTCCTTTCTCGTTCGATTGCAGGGAAGGGGCTGATCGATCGAGCCGGAGGGCGCTCGCCCAGCTCGTCGGCATGGGCCGGTGGGGCCAGGGGCATGCTACGGGATGGGCAGTGTCTAGGCAACGACGACGCGTGGGTGTTTTCCATCGTGGTACGGCAGATAAAATCCGGGTTTCCCCGCAATCTCCACCCACAGAATCGAGCCTTACGCATGAGCTTGCATAACGTGACCCCCGGCGACAAAGCGCCCGACGAGTTCAACGTGGTCATCGAGATCCCGATGAACGCCGACCCGATCAAGTACGAGGTCGACAAGGAAAGCGGCGCGCTGTTCGTCGACCGCTTCATGACGACCGCGATGCACTACCCGTGCAACTATGGTTACGTGCCGCGCACGCTGTCCGACGACGGCGACCCGGTGGACGTGCTCGTGATCACGCCGTTCCCGCTGACCCCGGGTGTCGTCGTGACCTGTCGCGCCATCGGCGTGCTGATGATGGAAGACGAAGCCGGCGGCGATGCGAAGGTGCTCGCGGTGCCGACCACCAAGATCCTGCCGATCTACGACCACTGGCAGAAGCCGGAAGACATCAACCAGATGCGGTTGAAGGCGATCCAGCACTTCTTCGAGCACTACAAGGATCTCGAAGCGGGCAAGTGGGTCAAGGTCACCGGCTGGCAAGGTCCGGACGCGGCGCGTGCCGAGATCGCCAACGGGATCGCGAACTTCGGCAAGAAATGAGTGCGGGACCCCGTTCGGGCTGAGCCTGTCGAAGCCCTGGTGGCGGGCCACCACCGGCCCTTCGACAAGCTCAGGGCGAGCGGTTCTCCGAGGCTTGCATGCCGGTCTTGAACGGCATTCGCTCGTTCAGTTCATCGAGGTATTCGGCCACGCCGGCGCCTTCGCGCTCGAGGTACTCGGCCACGGCCTGCGCGAACTGCGGGTGCGCGAGCCAGTGGGCCGAGGCCGTGCGCACCGGCAGCAGCCCGCGCGCCATCTTGTGCTCGCCCTGCGCGCCGCCTTCGAAGCGCGTGTAGCCGTTCTCGATGCACCACTGCAGCGGCTGGTAGTAACAGGCCTCGAAGTGCAGCAGCGGGACGTGCTCCACCGCACCCCAGTAGCGGCCGAATGCGCTGCGCCGCGCCGGGTCGATGACGATCAGCGACGCGGCGATGCGCTTGCCGCCGCGCGATGCGACGAACAGCAGCCAGTTCTGGGGCATCGTGCGCGCGACACGTTCGAAGAACTCGCGCGTCAGGTACGGCGTGGAGTGATGTTCGCGGTAGGTCTGCTTGTAGCAGCGGTAGAAGAAATCCCAATCGCCGCTCGTGATCGCGCGGCCTTCGCGTGATTCGAACGTGACGCCGGCTTCGACGACACGGCGGCGCTCCTGCTGGATCTTCTTGCGCTTCTCGCGCTGCAGGCTCGCGAGGAAATCGGCGAACGTCGCGTAGGGCCGCGGCTCCGGTTGGCGCCAGTGGAACTGCACGGTACTGCGCATCATCCAGCCCTCGGCCTGCGCGGCGCGCTGGTCGGCCTCGTCGAGGAACAGCACGTGCGCCGACGACAGCTGCGCGTCGATCGCGAACTGCCGGATCGCGCGCAGCAGCACGCGGCGCGACACGTCGTCAGACGCCAGCAGCCGCGGTCCCGGTACCGGCGTGAACGGCACCGCGTTCAGCAGCTTCGGGTAGTAGGCGAGGCCATGGCGGCGGTAAGCATCGGCCCAGGCCCAGTCGAACACGTACTCGCCGTACGAGTGGTCCTTGAGGTACAGCGGGCAGGCGGCGACCAGCCGATCGCCATGGAAGACCGCGACGAACTGCGGTTGCCAGCCGGTGGCCTCGACCGCGCTGCCCGACTCGTGCAGCGCGAGCAGGTAGTCGTGGCGCATGAACGGCGTCGCGCTGGGCTGCGCGTCGACCAGTGCGTTCCACGCGGACGCGTCGATCGCGGCAGGGTCGTCGAAAAGGCGAATGACATAATCGTTCGGACTCTCCTCGAGCCCGCGCTGTCGGGGTTCTTCGCGCCGCATATGTCCGTTGCCGTGTCCGCTGCTGCGTCAATCGACGCTGTCGTTCCCGCCGATTCGTCGGCGCCGTTGAAAGTGGCCCTGGCGCAGATCAACGCGACGGTCGGCGATCTCGCCGGCAATGCGCGCAAGATCGTTGCCGCCGCGCGCCGCGCCTATGAACAAGGCGCACACCTCGTGCTGACGCCCGAGCTGGGCTTGTGCGGCTATCCGCCCGAAGACCTGCTGCTGCGCCCGGCCTTCATGCAGGCCTGCGCCGAAGCGCTGGCCGACTGCGCGCGGGCGTTGGCCGATCTGCCGGGGCTGTTCGTGGTCGTGGGGCATCCGCATCAGTTCGGTGAGCGGGGCGATGTTAGGTCGAACTCCGTTTCGGTGCCGAAGCGCTTCAACGCCGCCTCGGTGCTGACGCGGGGACAAGTGCTCGTGACCTACTGCAAGCGCGAACTGCCGAACTACCAGGTGTTCGACGAGCGGCGCTACTTCGCATCGGGCCGGGATGCCGGCCAACCTGCTGTCGTGTTCGAGGTGCAGGGCGTCAAGGTCGGCCTCAACATCTGCGAGGACGCCTGGTTCGACGAGCCGGCGCGCAGCGCAAAAGCGGCCGGCGCCCAGGTGCTGTGCGTGATCAATGCCTCGCCGTTTCATCTCGGCAAGGCGGTCGAGCGCGAGGAGCGCATGGCCGAGCGCGCCCGCGATGTGCAGCTGCCGCTGCTCTACGCGCACATGGCCGGTGCGCAGGACGAGGTGGTGTTCGACGGTGCGTCGTTCGCGCTCGACGCCGCGGGCCGGATTGGTGCGCGCGCACCGGTGTTCGACGAGACGCTCGCGTTCGTCGAGCTGAGCGGCGCGAGCGTGCGCGGCGAGATCGCACCGCTGCCCAGCCTCGAGGAACAGGCCTGGTCGGCGCTGGTCGTCGGCGTGCGCGACTACGTGACGAAGAACGGCTTTCCCGGCGTGATCATCGGCCTGTCGGGCGGCATCGATTCGGCGCTGGTGCTGGCGATCGCAGTCGATGCGCTGGGCGCCGACAAGGTGCGCACCGTGATGATGCCGTCGCCGTACACGGCCGACATCTCCTGGCTCGATGCGCGTGAGATGGCCGAGGGCCTGGGCGTGCGTTACGACGAGATCTCGATCGTGCCGATGTTCGATGCGTTTCGCGCGAGTCTCGCGAATGAGTTCGCCGGGCTGAAGGAAGATGCCACCGAAGAGAACATCCAGGCACGGATTCGGGGCACGCTGTTGATGGCGCTGTCGAACAAGTTCGGTGCGATCGTGCTGACCACCGGCAACAAGAGCGAGATGGCGACCGGCTACTGCACGCTGTACGGCGACATGGCCGGCGGCTTCGCGGTGATCAAGGACATTGCCAAGACGCTGGTCTACGAGCTGTGCAACTTCCGCAACGCCCGCGGCCCGGTGGTGATCCCGCAAGAGATCATCGACAAGCCGCCCTCGGCTGAGCTGCGCCCCGACCAGCTCGACGTGGACTCGCTGCCGCCGTATGAGGAACTCGAC
>DATCSE010000042.1:0-7979 GCA_036568605.1 Burkholderiaceae bacterium
TCTGGCGCGCACGCGCGGCCGGTCCGCCCTGCGGGCCGCGCGTGATCACGAGCCCCCAGGTGATGAGCGGGCCCGCATCGTCGGGCCAGCAGAACTGGACCGGCAACTGGCCGAGATCGACGTCGCTGCCTTGCAGCACGACCTCCTGGCACGGCGCGCTGCGCACCGACGCGGGCTTCATGTCCCACAGCGATTTGGCCATCTGCAGCAGCTTGCCAGCGTCCTTCAGGCCCTTCGGCGGCTCGGGCTCCTTCAGGCTCGCGAGCAGCCGGCCGACCTCGCGGAGCTCGGAAACATCGTCGGCGCCCATCCCGAGCGCGACCCGCCGCGGGGTGCCGAAAAGGTTTGTCAAGGCTGAAATTTTGTAACCCGGGGGGTTTTGGAACCACAGGGCTGGCCCGTTTCTGCGCAGCACGAAGTCACTGACCGCTGTCATTTCGAGCCGCGTGGAGACTGGCTCCGTGACCCGCTTCAGCTCTCCGCACCGTTCCAGTGCGTTCATAAAGTCACGCAAGTCACGATATCTCATACGAAATCGTAATTAGAAAGGAATTTGATAGTCTTGACTGGTTATGAAGCGGCTTGCTAGATTCCGCGCCACTTGAGAGACCCGGCCGGGACAACCCGCCTCGCATCGTTGGGAATGCCGAGGACAGCCGACCGGGCCGTTGCCATGCTGGCCCGCTCATTCCGGTGTTTCCGGCGCGAGCGTACCAGCCAACAATGATCACCGCCGCCCGTTCCTTGCACTTCGCGATCCGCATCCGAAGTCGGCCCGGACGGCCAGGCGGCGCATAGGAGAGAAAGATGGCGAATAGCCAATCGATATCGCTGGCGCAGCACGTGGCGTCGCGATCGGCAGCGTTTGCTCGCGCTGCCGGCCGGTCCATGGCCGACTCCGCTGGCGTGTTCCTGCGTGACGTGGGTCACGGCATGCTGGAGGTCAGCCACAACACGCTGGCGCTGCTCGGTTTCCTGCTGGCGGCGAGCCTGTTGTTCGTGGCCGGCCGCGCCGATGTGCGCCATGAGATCGAAACCCGTGCCTTCGGCTGGCTCCAGGCCCGCCATGAAGCGCGGCTGGACCCCGCCGTTGCGCTGGCCGAAGAGCTGAGCGAGCCGGATGCGATTGCCCGCGCGACCGCATCCGATCCGCGCGGCTTGACCCGCCAGCAGGCAGCCGTCGCACTGTGGCTGGCGCGCCGCTACCACGTCGCACCCGAGCCGGTGAGCCGACTGGTGCAGGAAGCCTGGGAGGTCGGCGGAAAGGCCGGGCTGGATCCGACGCTGATCCTCGCGGTGATGGCGGTCGAATCGAGCTTCAACCCGTTCGCGCAGAGCGCGGTCGGGGCGCAGGGCCTGATGCAGGTCATGACCAAGGTGCACAACGACAAGTACGAGGCGTTCGGCGGCAACCACGCGGCGTTCGACCCGGTCACGAACCTGCGCGTCGGCGTGCAGGTGCTGAAGGAATGCATCGCACGCGCCGGCAGCCTCGAAGCCGGTCTGCGCTACTACGTCGGTGCCGCCAACCTGGACGAGGATGGCGGCTACGCGAACAAGGTGCTGAGCGAGCAGCAGTCGCTGCGCCTGGTCGCGGCCGGCAAGAACGTGCCGCTGCGTGTCGCCGCCCCGGCCGGGACGACCGCGCAGCCCGCGCCGGCGGCCGCCGCCAAGGAAGCGCCGGCGGCCGTCCCCTCGGCGAAGGCCGAGCACGCGAGCGCGCCGGAGCAGATCGCCCTGCTGCACTAGGGCCTGTTACCGCCATGGGAGGGCTCGCGCGACTCAGCAAAGCGGCGCCTGCAAGGTGCGCAAAGCGCAGCCGTAGTGCCGACTAAGGCGAGCATTTGCAACGCGGCAGGCGCCGCTTTGCTGAGGTCACCCATGGGCCACTTGCTGGCCCACTTCGTGGACCAGGGGCCGGTGCCTGGCCGGGCGCCCTCCCATAGCGTTAACAGGCCCTAGCGCGTCTCCGGCGCGCTACACTCCTCGGGCCGCGCGACTGGCGATGCGGCTCCCCTCGTAGCCCCGGTGCATCCTCAACGGATGCGGGGCCGCGAACCCGGAGCCTGAGGTGGATGACCACCGGGAAGCGCGGCCGCGCATGCGCATGAGCGCTGCCGCGTTCCGCCGTTCGCCTGGGCAGCCCCGACACCTGCGTCCCGCCGGCACGCAGGTGGCTGCGGGGAGGACTGCTGACTGGGATATCCAACCATGTTCGATCGCGCCCAATCCACCATCGCCAACGTCGACCCCGAGCTCTGGTCCGTCATCCAGCGCGAGAACCAGCGCCAGGAAGAGCACATCGAGCTGATCGCCTCCGAGAACTACGCATCGCCGGCCGTGATGGCCGCGCAGGGCACGCAGCTCACCAACAAGTACGCCGAGGGCTACCCCGGCAAGCGCTACTACGGCGGCTGCGAGTTCGTCGACATCGCCGAGCAGCTCGCGATCGACCGCGTCAAGCAGCTGTTCGGCGCCCAGTTCGCCAACGTGCAGCCGAACTCGGGCTCGCAGGCCAACCAGGGCGTGTTCTTCGGCCTGCTGCAGCCCGGCGACACGATCATGGGAATGAGCCTGGCCGAAGGCGGGCACCTGACCCACGGGATGTCGCTGAACATGAGCGGCAAATGGTTCAAGGTCGTCAGCTACGGGCTGACCGCGGCCGAGGAGATCGACTACGACGCGATGGAGCGCACCGCGCACGAGCACAAGCCCAGGCTGATCATCGCCGGCGCGTCGGCTTACAGCCTGCGCATCGACTTCGCGCGCTTCGCGAAGGTCGCGAAGGACATCGGCGCGTACTTCATGGTCGACATGGCGCACTACGCGGGGCTGATCGCCGCCGGCGTCTACCCGAACCCGGTGCCGCATGCCGACGTCGTCACCTCGACCACGCACAAGAGCCTGCGCGGCCCGCGCGGCGGCATCATCCTGATGAACAGCGAAGAGATCGCGAAGAAGATCAACAGCGCGATCTTCCCCGGCATCCAGGGCGGCCCGCTGATGCACGTGATCGCCGCGAAGGCGGTCGCGTTCCAGGAGGCGCTGACGCCCGAGTTCAAGGCGTACCAGCAGCAGGTCGCGTCCAACGCGGTCGTGCTCGCGCAGACGCTGATCGAGCGCGGGCTGCGCATCGTCAGCGGCCGCACCGAGAGCCATGTGATGCTGGTCGACCTGCGCCCGAAGAACCTGACCGGCAAGGAAGCCGAAGCCGTGCTGCAGCGCGCGCACATGACGTGCAACAAGAACGGCATCCCGAATGACCCGCAGAAGCCGATGGTCACGAGCGGCATCCGGCTCGGTACGCCGGCGCTGACGACACGCGGCTTCAAGGAAGCCGAGACGCGCCGCACGGCGAACCTGATCGCCGACGTGCTCGACAACCCGCACGACGAGACGAACATCGCCGCGGTGCGCGCGAAGGTCGCCGAGCTGACGCGCGACTTCCCGGTCTACCGCTGACGCCAAACCGGAAGGCGGGGTCGCGCACGCGGCCCCTCTCCAACGCCCATGCGCTGCCCCTTCTGCAGTCACGCGGACACCCAGGTCGTCGAGACCCGCGACTCGGACGAAGGCGATGTCGTGCGCCGACGCCGCCGCTGCCCCAGCTGCGACAAGCGCTTCACGACCTATGAGCGCGCCGAGATCGCGCTGCCCGCGGTCGTCAAGAAAGACGGCACGCGCGCCGACTTCGACATCGCGAAGATCCGCGCGTCGATGACGCTCGCGCTGCGCAAGCGGCCGGTCAGCGTCGAGCAGATCGACGCGGCAATGGAGCGCATCCAGGACAAGCTCTTGAACAGCGGCGCCCGCGAGGTCGCGTCGGCCCGGCTCGGCGAGCTGGTGATGCGCGAGCTCAAGCGCATCGACAAGGTCGCGTACGTGCGCTTCGCATCGGTGTACCGCAGCTTCGAGGACGTCGACGAGTTCCGGCAGCTGATCCGCGACATCTGAGCGCGACCGCACCGCCGCCGCACTACTAGGCCACACCGCTAGGCGTTATCCCGGCCCCCGCCGGAGGGCCGCGCGAGGCACCCCTGCCAGTGTGTCGGCCGGCCCCGGCAACAGCCTTCCTCAAGGGGACGCGCGTCGCCGCGGCGATTCCTACAGTCTTCCCCAGCGACTCGATGAGTCGTCGAGGGGGAGACGGGATGAACGACAACCACAACGCGGGCCAGCGCGGCATCACGCTGATCGAAGCCTGCATCACGCTGGCCGTGCTGGCCACCGTGGCGGCCAGCGCCGCACCGGGCATGCGCGGCCTGATCGACGCACGCCGGCTCGCCGGCGCCGCGACCCAGCTCGGGTACGACCTGCAGTTCGCACGCGGCGCGGCCATCGCCCGCAACCAGCGCGTGCGCTTCAGCGTGCAGACCTCGGTGGCGGGCAGCTGCTACGTGATCCACACCGGCGCCGCCGGCCAGTGCGACTGCCACCGCGGCGACGGCCCGGCCGTGTGCGGCAGCGATGCACAGGAGCTGCGCACGGTCCGGCTGAGCAGCGCGGACCGCGTGGCGATGCAAAGCAACGTCGCTTCCATCCTGTTCGATCCGCTGCACGGCACGAGCACGCCAACCGGCACGCTGCGTCTCGTCGGCGCCGACGGCCGCGAGGTGCGCCAGATCGTCAACGTGCTGGGCCGGGTGCGTGCCTGCTCGCCGCAAGGCAGCGTGCCGGGCTACCGGGCGTGCTGAAGGAGTGTGCGATGAAGACGACCCGGACGATGTCCATCATCCACCCGCGCCGCCGTGCCGCTGCCGGCTTCACGCTGATCGAAACGCTCGCGGCCTTGGCGATCGTCGGCGTGCTCGCCGGCATCGCGTACCCGAGTTTCGAAGGGCCGATCCTGAAGGCGCGGCGCACCGAGGGGCTGGTCGCGTTGATGACGCTGCAAATGGCCCAGGAGCGCTGGCGCTCGAACAACCGCCGCTATGCGACGCTCAGCGAGCTCGGCACCTCGGCGGCGACTCCGACCCGGCTCTACACGCTGCAAGTCGTCTCGGCCGACGAGGACGGCTATGAGCTGCGCGCCACCGCGATGGGCGTGCAGGCGCGCGACCGCGCGTGCCGGCGGCTGTCGCTCAGCGTCTCGGGCGGGAACGTCGTGCACGCGTCCGGCGCCGATGCCGAGTCGTCGAACGACGCCTCGGCGAACCGGCGCTGCTGGGGATTGTGACGATGACGCTCGAACGGAATGCACGAGGCCTGTCGCTGGTCGAGCTGCTGGTCGGCCTGGCGCTCTCGCTGCTGATCGCCGCGGCGGCCACCGCGCTGCTGGTCGACAACCTGCGTGAGAACCGCAAGCTGCTGACCGACGCACGTGTCACGCAGGAGCTGCGCGGCGCGATGGACCTGATGGTCCGCGAGGCGCGGCGGGCCGGTCATTGGGGCGCAGCAGCGACCCGCAGCGGCACCATGTCCAACCCCTACGCCGCGATCGCACCGAACGCGGCTGCCTCCGATGCGATGGCGCTGCGCTATTCGCAGGACGACAGCAGCGTTGTCGACAACAACACGGTCGACAGCGCCGAGCAGTTCGGCTTCCGGCTGCGCGGCGGCGCGATCGAGGCGCAGCTCGGCGAGCGCAATTGGCAGGCGGTGACGGATGCGACGGCCATGGTCATCACGCGCCTGCGCATCGAGCCGCATGTCGAGAGCACCGAGCTCGAATCCGCCTGCAGCCTTGCATGCGCCGGCATGCCGTCGTGCGTGGGACCGCGCGTACAAGTGCGCAGCCTGGTCATCGAGGTCGGTGCGCGCGCCGCGAACGACGCCGCGATCACGCGCAGCGCGCGAACGACCGTTCGGCTGCGCAACGACGACGTGTCGGCCGGCTGCGCGGTTTGAGGCGGCATCGCCATCACCTCCAGGGTTTCGAAAATGACTGCACATCCTCATGCGCCGCGCCGACAGCGCGGCCTCGCGACACTGGTCGTCACGCTGCTGCTGTTCCTCGCGATGCTGCTGGCCGCGCTGTTCGTGAACCGCCACCTGCTGTTCGAGCAGCGCAGCGCGACCCACCAGTACCGCGCGAGCCAGGCGTTCGAAGCGGCCGAGGCCGGGCTCGAATGGGCGCTCGCGCAGCTCAACAACCCGATTCGGATCGGTGCCGACTGCCTCGATGCGTCGGCCGCGATGTCCGGCACGTCGGCACACGCGTTCCGCCACCGCTACCTGCGGACCGACACGCGCTCGGCGCACATCACCCCGGCGACCTGGGCCGCCGGCACCGGCCCGCACCCGCTGCGGCCGATTTGCGTACGGGGTGACGCCGGCTGGGCCTGCAGCTGTCCATCGGACACCGCGCCCACGCTGCCCGGCATCGCGAGCACGAGCACCGCACCGGCGTTCTCGATCGAGTTCGTCGCGGCCGCGCGGCCCGGCGTCGTGCGCATCGTTTCGCACGGCTGCACGCAACCGGCCGGCGACTGCGCCAGCGGCGCAACACCGGAAGCGAGCGCGCGTGTCGAGGCCGCCGTCGCGCTGGTGCCGGCGCTGCGCACGCCGCCGGCCGCGGCGTTGACGACCCGCGGTGCGGTCGTCACCAGTGCCGCGCTCGGCGTGCACAACGCTGACCCCGAGACGGGCATCGCCATCGATGCCGGCGGCGCGGTCACCGCTCCCGCCGTACGGCTGACGACACCGGCCGGCGCCAGCCTCGACGGCGCGATCGTCGCGAACGACGCCACGCTGGCGACGACCCCCGGCACCCAGCTGTTCGCGCAGCTCTTCGGCATCGGCAAGACGCATTGGAAGTCGCAGCCGGGCGTCACGCGGATCGACTGCAGCACCGGTGCGGCCGATGGCTGCGCGACCGCACTGCAACGCGCGCTGGCCGCGACCGACACGCCGCCGCTGGTCTGGATCGACGGCGACCTCGCATTGAGCGGCCCGCTCACGATCGCCTCGGCCGAGCGCCCGGCCATCGTCGTCGCGACCGGCGCGATCCGGCTGAGCGGCGACATTCGCTTCCACGGCGTGCTGTACGGCGCCGCCTCCAGCTGGGACCGCACGAGCGCGGCAGGCGCGCTGCTGCGCGGCGCGCTGATCAGCGAATCGGACCACGGCGGCGACGGCACGCCCGCGCTGGTCTATGACCGGGAGCTGCTCGCCACGCTGCGGCAAGCCGCCGGCAGTTTTGTCCGGGTCGGCGGCAGCTGGCGCGACTTCTGAATCCGCCATCGACGAGAGATCCGCACCATGCGCCCCACGGCTCCATTCGGGATCGCAGGCACCACGCCTCGCTTGCAACGCGGCATCACGCTGGTCGAGGCGCTGCTGTCGTTCGTCGTCCTCGCGTTCGGCATGCTGGGCATCGCGGGCCTGCACACCGATCTGCGCGCCCATGCCGACCTCGCGCGGCAGCGCACCGACGCGGCGCGCATCGCCGGCGCCGAGATGGAGCGGCTGCGTGCGTACTCGCTGCTCGCACCGTCGGGCACGGCACGTTCATACGCCGAGATCGTGACCGCCTCGGCGAGCATCCCGGACAGCGCCGGCGCCCCGACCCGCTACACGGTCGAACGCCGCGTGGCACCGATCGCCGGCGAACAGGCCGCTAGCGTCGCCGTCGCCGTGGGCTGGAGCGACCGCCGCGGCGATGCGCAACGCGCGGTCTTGACCTCGGTGATCGCCCGCAGCGATCCGGTGCTCGCCGCGGCGCTGCCGACCGCGGCTGGCAGCGCACCGGCCCGAGGCGCGCTCGGCCGTTCATCGCGCATCCCGCTGTTGGCGAAGGATCTGGGCGACGGCCGCAGTGCGTTCAAGCCGGCCACGGTGGGCAGCGTCGCATTCGTACAGGACAACCGCAGCGGCCTCATCACCGCACGCTGCACCGAGGTCGCGGCGACGCTGACGACCGCTGCGTTGACGACCACTGTGCTGACGACCTGCGAGCCGACGACCGGATATCTGCTGAGCGGCACCGTCCATTTCGCCGGCACAGCGTCGCCGGCCGATCCGGCGAACGCGAGCGCCGC
>DATCSE010000043.1:0-5443 GCA_036568605.1 Burkholderiaceae bacterium
TTCGGCGCGGCGGTCGACGAGAGCCGTGTCGTCCGCGACGGGCACGTCATCACCGGCGGCGGCGTCACCGCCGGCATCGACATGGCGCTGACCGTGATGGCCGACGTCGCTGGCACCGAGCATGCGCAGTCGGTGCAGCTCGGCATCGAATACGCGCCGGCGCCGCCGTTCGACTGCGGCCGGCCGGAGCGTGCGGCGCCGGAGATCCTGGACGCCGTGACCGCGCGGCTCGACCGGCTTCGCGCCGACCGCTACGCCGCGGTGCAGCGGGCCGTGCAACGCCTGTGACGGGCGGTGGGCCGAGCAGCAGGCGAATCATGGCGGCGGGCACGGTCCGGGCTTGGTGCCGGCTTCATAACCCGCATGTTATGAAGGCAGTCCATTCCTTCATTTGTCGCCGTGTAGTCCTTCCCTGACAATACGGCTCGAATCGAGCCCGGAGCCGCTGGCCACAGCGACCCCGGGCTCGATGCCATGGGGCGGCTGCAACAAGAAGTACACGCAGGCCGTCCGTGTGTTCGGAGGCCCGTGGATATCAAGCCGCAACGCAGTACGCTTCCTCTGTCCTTGTTCGAATCGCTGGATGAAGGCTTCTGCGTCGTCGAAGTGATCTTCGATTCGGCGCAGCAGCCGCAGGACTTCCGCTTCGTCGAAGTGAACCCCGCATTCGAGCGCCAGAGCGGCATGCGCGACGTGGTCGGACGCACGTTGCGCGAGATCGCGGTCGACCCCGAGCAGCACTGGTTCGACGTGTACGGCGCAGTCGCCAGCACCAGCAAGCCGGCGCGCTTCGAGCGCCGCGCGCGAAGCCTGGGCCGCTGGTTCGATGTCTACGCGTTTCCGTTCGGCAGGCCGGGGCTCAACCGCGTCGGCGTGCTGTTCAACGACATCACGCAGCGCCGGCATGCCGAGCATGCGCTGCGCACGAGCGAGGCGCGCAGCCGGCTGGCGCTCGAGGTCGCGCAATTGGGCACCTGGTCCTGGCGCGGCGCCGGCAACCTGCTGTGCGCCGATGCGCGCTTTCGCGAGCTGTGCGGCTTCGGGCCCGACGATCCGTTGAGCGTCGAGGGCGTGATGTCGCGTATCCATGCGCACGATAGAGCCTCGGTCGATGCCGCGGTGACCGCGGCGCTCGCGCCGTCGGGCGACGGGCGCTTCAGGGCCGAAGTCCGTTATGTCCTGCCGAACGGCGAGCTGCGCTGGCTGGTCGCGCGCGGCATGACCGAGTTCGTCTCGATCGACGGCGAGCAACGTCCGGCCCAGATGTTGGGCACGGTGATGGATGTGACCGCGCGCAAGCGCAACGAGCACGATCTGCTGTGCGCGCGCGACGAGCTGGAGCAGCGCGTGCGCGAGCGCACCGCCGAGCTCGCACGCGCCAACGCCGCGCTGCGTGTCGAGATCGCCGACCGCGAAGCCGCCCGGGACCGGATCCAGCATCTGCTCGGCCGGCTCGTCGACGCGCAGGAGGAGGAGCGCCGCCGGCTGTCGCGCGAGCTGCACGACACGCTGGGCCAGCACCTCAGCGTGCTGACGCTGGGCCTCAAGGCGTTGCGCATGCAGCCCGACTTTCCGCTGGCGCTTACGGAGCGGCTCAGCTATGTCGAGCAGGCGGCCAATCGCCTCGAGGCAGACGTGGACCGCCTGTCGTACGAACTGCGCCCGCTGGCGCTGGACCACCTGAAGCTCGTCGAAGCATTGCGCCAGTACGCCGACGAATGGTCGGCGCAATGCGGTGTCGCGGCCGACGTGCAGGTGCACGGCCTGCCGGCAGAGCGCCTGTCGGCCGTCGCGGAAGCCACCGTCTACCGCGTGGTGCAGGAGGCCTTCACCAACGTGCGCAAGCATGCCGCCGCAACACACGTGAGCCTGGTGGCGGAGCGTCGCGGCTCGCAGCTGCGCGTCATCGTGGAGGACGACGGCTGCGGCTTCGACAACAGCGCGGTCCACGCCTCGGCGGACAACCGGCGCCGCCTCGGATTGCGCGGCATGGCCGAGCGCGCCGCACTCGTGACCGGTTCGCTCGAGGTCGAATCGGCGCCGGGCCGCGGCACCACGGTCTACCTGACGGTTCCGCTCGACCTGGGCGAACCGGTCGACACGACGGCAAACCCCTCGCATGACGAAGCTGCGCATCCTGTTGGCTGACGATCACGGCGTGCTGCGTGACGGCCTGACGTTGCTCATCAACGCGCAGCCCGACATGCAGGTCGTCGCCCGCGCGCGCGGCGGACGCGAGGCGGTGCAACTCGCCGCACAGCTCGAGCCGCAGATTGCGGTGCTCGACGTCTCGATGCCCGATCTGGGCGGCGCCGAAGCCGCCGAGCAAATCCGCGACTGCTGCCCGAACACGCGCATCCTCGCGCTCACGCGCTATGCCGATCAGGGCTACCTGCGCCGGCTGCTCGCCGCAGGCGCGCGCGGCTACGTGCTCAAGCGCAGCGCCAGCGATGCGCTGATCGACGCGATCCGCGTGGTCGCCGACGGCGGCTCGTACATCGACCCGACGCTGGCCGGCCGCCTGGTCGTGCGAACGACCCGGGCGGCCGCGGGTGCCGGCACGCCCGGCGCGGCCCGCGGCGTGCTCGGCGAGCGCGAGATGCAGGTGCTGCGGCTGGTCGCCTGGGGCCAGAGCAACAAGGAGATCGCCGCGCAGCTGGGCCTCAGCGTGAAGACCGTCGAGTCCTACAAGGCCACCGCGCTGGACAAGCTGCAGCTGCGCAGCCGCACCCACATCCTGCGTCACGCACTCGCCAACAACTGGCTCGCCGAGGACAGCGAGCCGGAGTAGCACGGGGCCGGACCCGGGGATTCCCCGGGTCGGCGAGCGCCCCGATTCCCGGGTGCGCTCGCGTGCAGCTGTCGGCATCCTATCGGCACGGCCGCGCCGCGACGGCTCGACCGTGACTGAACAGGGAGCACTGGGTGGTGGGGGACGACAGAGGGCCGGCATTCGATCTTGGAGAACTCTTCACACTGGCCACCCGGCATCTGCTGCGCCGCACCCGCAGCCGCAATCTGCGCTTCGTCTTCGACTACCGCGGCCCGCTCGCGATGATCGCGGGCGAGGCCAGCGCCATGCGCCGCAGCCTGTATCGCATGCTGCATGGACTGGTCGACCTCGTCGAATCGGGCGTCGTCGTGCTGGAGGCACAGGCGCGTCTCACGCGGCTCGGCCATTTGCATGTCGACGTGAGCGCTACCAGCTCCGGAACCCTCCCATCCGACGAGGTGCTGGGCACGGTCATGTCGCGCCTGCAACTCGCGCAGGAGCGCGAGCCCGCCGAGCCTCTGGGCCAGCACTTGCGGCGCGCCAGCGGCGATTGTCCGATCACCGGCGCGCAGATCGCGTTCGAGGGCTCGTCGTGGGCCGGCGTGCTGTTTCGGGCGCACTGGAGGCTGCCTGCGGCCAGCCCGGTCGAAGCCGGCCTGCCCGATGCCGAGGGTGCGGTCGCCTGGATCGTCGACGCCAGCGGGACGGAGGTGGGATTGCTTGCGCCGCGCCTGCAGCGGCTGGGCTGGGCCACCGTCCGTTTCGACTCATGCGCAGAAGTGCTGCGGCATCTGCGCAGCCCGGGCCGTGCCGGCGCAGCCCCGTCGCTGCTGCTCGTCATCGAGTCGCCCGGGATATCGCCGGTCGCATTGCGCGGATTGCGCGACGCCGTGCCCGGCTCGACGCGATGCCTCTATGGCGTGCTGCCCGGCTCGCGCACCTTGAGGAGCCGCGAGCCCTTCCATGGGTTCGAGGTGCAGGTGTGCCCGTTCAGCCCGGCGGAACTGAATCGCTTCACCGACAGGCAAGCGCAGCCGGCACCAGGCGGCGCGGCGAAACCGCAGCGCCCGCTCGTGCTGGTGGTCGACGACGACGAGGTCAATCGCATCGTCGCCGCCACGATGGTCCGCGCGCTGGGATTCGACGTCGCCGAGGCATGCGACGGCCTCGAAGCGCTCGAGTCCTGCCGCCGTGTGCACCCGGCCGTCGTGCTGATGGACCTGAACATGCCGGTGCTTGATGGCATCGCCGCCACGCGGCAGTTGCGCGACCTGGAGCGCACGGGTGCCGTCCCTCCGTGCAGCATCGTCGCCACCACCGCCGACGCCACCGACGAAGCGCGCCGCGCCAGTACGGCCGCCGGCATGGACGGCTACCTGACGAAGCCGCTGCTCGCGATGACGCTGGGCGCCGAGCTGTACCGGCTGTGCGCGGGCTGCGTGCCCTGACGGCACGCGACGCGAGGTCCGCGCGGCCGCTCCGGGATTCGCTCGGCGCGGCACCGGCTTGAGGGTGCCGCGCCCGGTTCACGGCCGAATCGCGATCGGATATTCTGCCGGCAGCCTTCAGGCGCACGATGCATCGTGCGGCCGTCTTCAAGCAGTGCCGGACGAGCAAATGACCGACATACGCTCAAACGCTTCGCTGATCGCGGAAGCCTGGCGCATGGTTCACGTCGAATGGCGCACGGCCGGTGCGCTCGGGCGGTTGGCGGCTCAGCGTGCGCGCCGCTCGGGCGATGCGATCAACGAGGCGTTCGGGCTCTTCCACGCCGCGTATTGCGACCTGCGCATCGCGCCGCCCAAGGAAGCGGCGACGGCGGTCGACGAGGCCGTCAAACGCTGCGCCGAACTCGGCGTCCAGCGCGGGATCTGGCTGTGCCGCGACCTGCAGGGACTGCAGGCGCACTTCGAAGGCGACTTCGCCCGGGCGCTGGCGATCGGCGAAGCCAACGCCCAGGTGCCAGCCAGCGATCGCAGCGACGACGAGCGTTTCATCACGCTGATGCTGCTGCACTATGCGTCGCGCGCGAGCGGCCGCGTCGCCGACGCGCTGCGACACGGCTATCGGCTGCTGTGGCTGGCCGACGCGATGGACTCGGACGAGCATCGGGCCCATGCGCTGCACAACCTGGGCGCGCTGCAGGCCGACACCTTCAACGTCGAAGATGCCGTCGTGCTGCAGGAGCAGGCGCTGGCACTGGCGCGCAAGCTGCAGGCCACCGAACTGCCGGCGCCGTTCACCGGCGATCTGCTGTACACCTACGCCGCGCTGAACGAACACGAAAAGGCCTACAGAACCCTGACCGAGTGGCTGACGCAACCCGGCGGCGTCGCGGCCGCGGACCGGCATCACCAGTGCGCGTCGATCGCGCTCGCCTACCTGGGCGTCGGCAAGGTCGAAGAGGCGGAGCAGGCCCTGGCCCTCGGGCCCTTCCCTCATCCGACCGACACGCACCTCGAATGCTCGTGGACCTGGGTCAGCGGCGAAGTTCTTTGCGCGCGCGGCCGCCATGCGGAGGCGCGTGATCTGTGCGTCGCCTATCTCGAGCGGGCCGGCGAACGCAAGGATGCCGACTACCCGTTCGAAGCCTATCGCCTGCAGGAGGTGATCCGCGTCGCCTCGCAGGCCCTGGGCGACACCGAATCCGCCGAGCAGGCGGTTCAGCGG
>DATCSE010000044.1:0-8490 GCA_036568605.1 Burkholderiaceae bacterium
AACGACGTGCTGTACGGCCTGAACATGAACAAGTGGCCGGCGACGTTCCTGGAGTACGTCGGGGCGCACTTCGCAGGCAAGATCATCCTCAAGCTGTCGAATTCCGAGGAAGAGCTCGAGCGAGTGCACAAGTGGGAGGAGCGCAAGCTCCTGGAGGCGAAGAGTTCCGTCGCCCAGGCCGAGCCGACCAGCTTCCCGGCGCAAGGTGCGTGGTCGCGTTCGCGCAACCGCTTCCCGAACCGGCGCGACGGCGGCGGCCAGACCGGCAACCTGATCGGCTGAGATGGTCCGGCAGATCCAGTCGCTCTATGCCCTGAACCGCGGCGTCGTCTCGCGGCTCGGGCTCGCGCGTCTGGACGTCAAGCGCATCGCGCTGGCTGCCGAGATCCAGCAAAACTTCCTGCCGCGCGTGCTGGGCTCGATGATGCTTCGGCCCGGTCGCCGGCTTCTGGGCGCGACTTATCTCAACGCCGCGACCCGCTTCGTCAAGTTCATCTTCGCGACGACCGACACAGCGCTGCTTGAGCTGACCGCGAACCAGATGCGGGTCTGGATCAGCGACGTTCTGCTGACGCGGCCGGCGGTGACCACAACCATCACCAACGGGACGTTCAACGTCAACCTGACTGGGTGGACGGATCTCGACGAAGCCGGAACTGCCTCGACATGGGCCGCCCCCGGGTACATGCAGCTGGCCGGCAGCGGCTCCAACTACGCGATCCGCGAGCAGCAAGTCACCGTCGCAGGCGCGAACATCGGCGTCGAGCACGGCATTCGCATCGTCATCGCACGCGGACCGGTGTCGATTCGCATCGGCTCGGGCTCCGGCGACGAGGACTACCTGAAGGAGTCCGTGCTCTACGCGGGCACGCACTCGATTTCGATCGTGCCGACGGGGAACTTCTACATCCGGTTCTTCAGTCGCCAGGTACCCGTGGTCTGGGTGGACAGTTGCACCATTGAAGCGGCCGGGGCCGTGGTGATTCCGACACCATGGGGCGCGTCGGACCTGAACAACATCCGTACCGACCAGTCGGCGGACGTTGTCTTCGTTGCCTGCGCGAACTACCAGCAGCGTCGCATCGAAAGACGCGGAACGCACCCCAACGCCCGGTCGTGGTCGGTCGCGTTGTATGCCCCAGTCGATGGGCCATTCAGGGTTCAGAACGTCAGCTCGACGACGCTCACTGTGAACGCCACAACCGGCAACATCACGGTCACGGCGTCGACCGCTCTGTTCCGCCCCAATCATGTGGGGGCGCTGTTCTCGATCAGTTCTGTCGGCCAGTTCGTGACGACGACCACCGCAGTAGCTGGCACCGCCACGGCATCGATCCGCGTGACGGGCATCGACACGCAGCGGGTCTTCACGACCACGATCACCGGCATCGCAACCGCTGGCACTGAGGTTCGGCTGCAGCGCTCCTACGACAACTTGACATGGACCGATAACTCGTCGAGTACGCACTACGCGACGAACGGCACGGTCTCGCAAGACGACAGCGCGCCCAACCAGATCATCTACTACCGGCTGATCCTGTTCACCGTGGCTGGCGGCGACAACGTCACCATGCAACTCGCCATCGGCAGCGGCAGCATTCGTGGCGTGGTGCGCATCACGGACTTCACGAGCACCCTGTCGGTTGGCGCGGAGGTCGTGGTTGCGCTTGGCGGTACCGATGCCACGGCGGTGTGGCAGGAGGGGCAGTGGTCGGACCTGCGCGGGTGGCCCACCTCCGGAAAGTTCCACGAGGGTCGTCTCTGGTGGTTCGGGCAGAACGGCGTGTGGGGTTCCGTCTCCGATGCGTTCGACTCGTTCGACGAGACCTTCCCGGGCAACGCCGCGCCGATCAATCGCACGATCGGCTCAGGTCCGGTCGACACGATCAACTGGGGGCTCAGCCTCAAGGGTCTGATGATTGGCGCGCAGGGCGCCGAATTCAGCGTGCGCGCGAGTTCCCTCGACGAGCCGCTGACGCCGACGAACTTCAACTGCAAGGGCTCGACGACCCAAGGATCGGGTGCGATCGAGGCGGTGAAGATCGACCAGGCCGGCTACTTCGTCAACCGCAGCAGCACGAAGGTCTACGACCTGTCGTTCGACGTGCGGTCGTACGACTACGGCTCCAGCGACCTGATGGCCCTGGCACCCGAGATCGGCAGGCCCGGCATCGTACGCATGGATGTGCAGCGCCAGCCCGATACACGGCTGCACTGCGTGCGGTCAGATGGGACCGCGATCGTCGCGGTGATCGACAAGAACGAGGACGTGCTCGCCTGGTACACCGTGACGACGACCAACGGCACGATCGAGGATGTCGTCACGCTGCCGGCTCTCAGCGGCGACTTGGACGACCAGGTCTACTACGTCGTCAAACGCACGATCAATGGCTCGACGGTGCGCTACCTCGAGAAGTGGGCGCAGGAGATCGACTGTCGCGGCGACAAGTCCTACTGCTACTTGGCCGATTCGTTCATCGAGTACAACGGCGCGGCCGCAACGGTCATCACGGGCCTCTCGGCTCTGGAGGGGCAGCAAGTCGTTGTCTGGGCTGATGGCGCCGATGTCGGGACAGACGAGTCCACCAGCCCCTGGTCGCAGCGCTACACCGTCTCGGGAGGCCAGATCACGCTGGCCACGGCCGCGTCGCGTGTCGTCGTCGGTCTGCCCTACACGGCGCAGTTCCAAAGCGCGAAGCTCGGCTTCCAGACGCAAGTCGGCTCCCCGCTGAACATGCAGAAGAAGATCGGCCACATCGGGCTGATCCTCGCGGACACCTACCCCAAAGGCCTGAAGTTCGGCCCCAGCTTTGATGTGCTCGACGACATGCCCGGGATCGAGCAGGGCAGGGATGTCGGCAGCGCGACCGTCACCGACTACGACGAGAACCTGATCGAGTTCCCGGGCACGTGGACGACTGATCTGCGGATCTGCCTGCAAGCGCAGGCGCCGCGTCCGTGCACGGTGCTGGCTGTCACCCCTGACATGAGCGAGCGGCCATGAGCGCCCTGGACGATCTCCTATCCGATCCGGCCGCGCTGAACCGCTGGGGCACCGAAGTGCAGGCCGGCGGCCAGTTCTTCGGCGGTGTCAGCCACGTGATGTTCGGCATCCAGTCGCAGCAGGCGAGCGCCTTCCAGGCCGCGCAGCTGCGCCGCAACGCGAGCGACGCGATCGCCGCGGGGCAGCACCAGGCCGAGGACGTGCAGAAGCAGTCCGACTACATCGCCTCGCAGGCGCTCGCCACCGCGGCCGCATCGGGTGGTGGGGCATCAGATCCGGGAGTGGTCACGCTGCTCGCGCACAACGCTGCCGAAGGCGCGTACCGCAGGCAGGTGGCGCTCTACGAAGGGCAGAGCCGCGGGCAGGCGCTGGACCTCTCCGCTGCCGCCAAGGAGTACGAGGGCGCCAACGTTCGGCTCAACTCGGCGATGGTCGGCGCGAGCCAGGCGATCGGCGGCGCGTCGACGATTCTTCGAGGAGCGGCCAAGCAACGCGATCTGCTGTCGCGCTTCGGCGGCGATGGACCGCGGATCAATGGCGCGTCGGATGAGGGCTGGGAGGGCTGATGGCCACGCTACCCGACGCCTTCGCCCTGGGACAACGTCCGGTACCGACGCCAGCCGGAGGCGTGGCCGCGTACGAGCCGCCGAACTGGCGCCAGGTCGGTATGGCTGGGCAGGAGGTAGCCAACGCTGGGCGCGAGCTCGAGCAGGCCTCAGGCATCGTCGCCGCGACGAACGACCGCGAGGACCAGCAGGTCGCGCAGGCCGCGCTGACGAACCTGGGCAACCAGCGCGCCTCGCTCGAGTTCGACCCGAACACCGGGTTCCGGAACGCGAAGGAAGGCAACGCGGTCGGGCCCGGCTTCGTCGATAGCAACACGCAGCGCTTCAACGATGCGACGAAGGCCATCCGAGAGAACCTGCTGAACGACAACCAGCGGCGCATCTTCGACCAGCACGCCCAGGTGCAGTCGATGCAGTTCAAGAGCGCGCTGCTGCAGCATCAGGCCCAGCAGACCGAGGCGTTCAACGACAGCACCGCGAACAACGCGGTGAGCCTCGCGTTGCGCTCGATGGCACAGCGCCCGACGGACGAACTGAACTTCCAGACGTCACTGGCGCAGGTCAACAACATTGTCGAGCAGACCGCGCAGCGCAAGGGCCTGCCGCCCGAGGCTGTCGCCGAGACCAAGGCGAAGTATCTGGATGCGGCCTATTCGACGCGGATCCTGTCGATCATGAACGGGATCCCCGGGGCCGTTCAGGCGAACCCGTACCTGGCCGAGAAGATGTTCCAGCAGGTGCAGGACCGGCTCGGCCCGCAGGCGCAGGTCACGCTCGCGCGCGAGGTGCAGAAGGGCGTGCAGACGGTTCAAGCTCGAGACACCGCGCAGTCGTTCATCTTCGGCCGCGGCGCGACCAATCCGTCCGAGCTCGCGCCGGCGGCGGCCGGCAAGCCGCTGGAGGCGGTGGTGCTATCGAACGAGAGCGGCGGTCAGCGCTTCGGCCCCGATGGCCAGCTGCTGACCAGCCCGAAGGGCGCGCAGGGCGAGATGCAAGTCATGCCGGCGACCGCCAAGAACCCGGGGTTCGGTGTCACGCCGGCGCGCGACGACAGCCCCGAGGAACTGGCCCGCGTCGGTCGCGACTTCCTGGGCGCGATGACGGCGCGGTACGACAACCCCGCGCTGGCGCTGGCGGCCTACAACGCCGGGCCCGGCCAGGTCGACAAGTGGATTGCGCAGAACGGAGATCCCCGCGCCGGCGGGTCGACGCTGGACTGGGTCTCGAAGATTCCCTTCGCCGAGACGCGCGAGTACGTGGCCAAGGGCCTGAAGAAGCTCGCCGCGCAGCAGGGGCAGCCGGATGCTGTTGTGTCGGCGCCGACGGCCAATCAGCTGAAGACCGACCTGTATGCGCGCGTGCAGGCCGCCCGCCAGGTCGCCGAACAGCAGTACCCGGGCGACACCGCCTATGCTGACTCCGTTGCCGCGCGCGTCGAGAGCTACGGTCGCACCGTGATCGCGAACCAGCAATCCGTGGAGGCTGGCGCTCGCGACGGCTTGTTCCAGGGCATCACCGGCTCGAAGCCGGACGGCAGCGATCGGCCGATGTCGATCGATCAGCTGATGACAGATCCGCAGCAGCGCGCGAACTGGGAGAAAGCCACGCCCGAGACGCGCATGGCGATCCAGAACCACTTCCGCGCCGGCGGCGGCGATCCGCCTCGAACCGCGGACTCGCAGAAGCTGTTGTACCAGTACCTCGGCAAGTTCTCGAACGACCGCGAGGGCTTCGCAAATGAGGACCTGTCGCCGCTCATCAACGTGCTGCCGCACGGCGACTTCGATCGCTTGGCAACGATGCAGGTGCAGGCGCGCAACCGCCAGGACCGCGAGGCCGACAAGGCGGTGAACCTCGCGCACGCGCTGACGATCGCGAGCGACTACGCGCTCAAGCCCATCGGACTGCAGGTTCCCACGAAGGACACGCCGCAGAGCAAACGCGACCAGTACGACCAATTCACCGGCGCGCTGCGCGAGCAGCTCGACCTGTTCCAGACGCAGAACAAGCGCGTGCCCAACGATCAGGAGATCGCCACGATGGCGCGCAACCTGACGACCATGGTGCAGTTGCCCGGCACGCTGTGGGGTACCCGTGACATCAGGGCCTTCCAGGTCACGCCGGAGAACCAGGGCCAAGTCACGGCTAAGGTGCCGGACGACTTCCGTGCCGGCATCACCGCGGCGCTGACGAAGGCTTCCGGCAAGCCGCCGACCGAAGCACAGGTCCAGACGGCCTACCTGATCCACCTGCGCACGCCACCGCGCGCGCGAGTCGCCAACGGGGCACCGTGATGGACATCGACTTCGATTCCCTCGCGCAGCAGGCGCTCGCCCCGCCAGCCACTGCCCCGACGCCGACCGGCCGCGTCGTGCCATTTCCTGGGACACCAGCATCTGCCGGTCCCGACTACGACTCCCTCGCCGGCACGGTGATGGATCTGCAGCGCGCCACCGCCGCGCAGAACCTGGTCGCTGCCCAAGCTTCCGATCCAGACCGCGCGGCGAAGGCCCTGCAGGTCTCGCGCGCCACCGGCATCCCGCAACCGGCCGCAGAAGCGAACCTTGACCAGGCGCAGCAGGCCGCGACGCTGACGAAGAACATGCAGACGCTGGAGGCAAATCCGGCGCTGTCTTCCTTCGTCGCCGCGAACCCGCTGGCCGCGCGCATGGCGCAGGACGACTTCGACAAGCTGTCCTTCGTCGAGCGCATGACCACGGCGCTGAAGAGCGGCGCCGCGACCGCGCTGCTGGCCAACCAGCTTGGCCGCGCCGGCAACGAGAAGCAGGCCGCCGCAGCGCTGGGCATCGACACGCCAGCGCTCGATGCGCGGGTCGGCCGGCTCCAGTCATCGATCAACGCCCAGCCCAAGCTGACCGGCGGCATGGGCGTCGCGCAGGGCATTTCGGGACTGCTGGCCGGGCTCGTCGACAACGCGATCGAGGGCGGTTCGCAGGGCGCCCTCGTCGGCGCCGGCATCGGCGCAGCAGGTGGAGCAGCTTTCGGGGGTATCGGCGCAGCGCCGGGCGCGGCTGCTGGTGCTGCAACGGGCGGCCTGGTCGGCTTCAACGTCGACATGTCGCGCGTCGCGGCCGGCAATGCGTACCTGAAGATGAGCCAGATCCGCGGCGCCGACGGGCAGCCACTCTCCGAAGCCGGCAAGCAGTTCGGTGCGATCACGACGGGTGTGCTGACCTACCTGATCGGCACCTACGCCAGCAAGATCGAGAGCAAGGTGCTGGGCGAGACCGCCGAATCGCTGGCGCAGCAGGCGGTGCAGCGCGCCGTGCAGATGCCGACCTTCGCGCGCGCTGCCGCCGATTTCGGCATCGGGACGCTGAAGGGTGCGGGGCAGGGCGCCGGGATCATGACCGCGATGGAGGCTTCCTCCATTCTGGGCGAGGAGTTGGCCAAGACCGTTACCAGCGGCGACTTCGCGCGCGACCCGCACGAGATGGTCGAGCGCCTCGCGGACGCCGCGCTGAACGGGGCGGTGACCCTTGGCGCGATGCACGGCGCGATGAAGGGCCTTGCGCTGTATGGCGATGCGCGCAGCGCCGTCCGCGCACAGGGACAGGCCGAGATGCTTCGCAACCTGATGGCCGGGGCCGAGGGCACGAAGCTGCGCGAGCGTGACCTGCAGTCCTTCCAGGCTTTCATGCAGCAGCAGACGGATGGATCCCCCATCGAGCATCTGTACCTGCCTGCCGACACGGTGCGCGAGCTCTACCAGGGCGCGCGCATCGACCCCGCGGCGCTGGCCGACCGCACGAAGGATCCGCTCTTCGGTTTCGTCGCGGATATGCCGCAGCAGCTGCGCGAGGCCGCAGCGTCGGGCGGCGATGTCGTGATCCCGACCGCCGACTTTGTCACGCACCTGGCTGGCACGCCGCTGGCCGAGCGCCTGTTGCCCGACCTGCGCGTCGGCGCGGACGCGATGTCCCTGAACGAGGCCAAGCAGTTCCAGGCCGAGTACGAGGCACGCCTGAAGAGCGCGGTCGAAGAGGCCAGCAAGACCGAACCGAGCAGCATCCAGCGCATCGAGGACGAGGTGCGGCAGCAGGCGGTCGAGGCCGGCTATCGCGATGTGGTCGCCAGCCGCTACGCCAAGCTGTACGCCGCCCGCTATGCCACCCGCGCCGAGCGGCTTGGGCTGGACCCATACGAAGCCTACAAACAGGCAGGAATTCGCATTCAGAAGGGGGAAGGCACCCCGAGCGAGGGTTCCCGAGAGCTGAGCCAGAGCGGCACAATCGGCCCGGAAGGAGCCCCGCATGAAGAAGCAGGACATCAGCGAGCTGCTGGCGAGCAAGCCCACGAAGACGTACTCCCAACTGTTGGCGGAGGGAATTCGGCACAAGGGTGGGCTGGCGCAACTCGCATCCGAGGAGCAGACGACCGACCGGCAACCAGCTACCGAGGCTCTGCGCTCGAACTTGCCCCCGAGCACTTCGACCTAAAAGCGCTCGGCCAGGCCAGCGCCCGTCCGTCTTCCGGGCTCGGCGTCTGGTTCACGCCCGACAAGGGCGAGGCGAAGACCTACGGGGATGTCGAGAGCTTCCATCTCGACGTTCGCAATCCGAAGGTCATCAAGGTCGAAGATCTCCCCGGCTTCGACAGCGTCGAGGACGCCCACGCCTATCGGGAGAAACTCCGCAAGCAAGGCTACGACGGGATCATCGTCACGGCCAAGCACCTGGGCGGTCCGACGCACGTCGTCGCGTTCCATCCCGACCAGGTCATCTACCCGAAGCCCGAGATCCCCGACACCTTCGAGGTCGGCGGCGAGTACAACCAGGGCGAACGGGGGAAGATCAGCTTCAACAACGGCCGCGCCGTCATCAGCCTGTTCGAGAAGGCTGATGCTTCCACCCTGATCCACGAGTCTGGCCACGCTTGGCTGGAAGAGCTCTCTTCGGA
>DATCSE010000045.1:0-24196 GCA_036568605.1 Burkholderiaceae bacterium
CGCGCAGGCAGTCGCGGCAGCGCCCGCCGATTCGAGCGCGCACTGATTCTCTTCACGGTGCTTCATGGCCACCATCCTTGTTGTTGACGACGAGTTGGGCATACGCGCCCTGCTGTCCGAGATCCTTGCCGACGAAGGCCACACGATCGAACTGGCCGAGAACGCCGCGCAGGCGCGCGCAGTCCGCGAGCGCATGCGGCCGGACCTGGTGCTGCTCGACATCTGGATGCCCGACGTCGATGGCATCACGCTGCTGAAGGAATGGGGCGCGACCTCCCAGCTGACCATGCCGGTCATCATGATGAGCGGCCACGGCACGATAGACACGGCGGTCGAGGCCACCAAGTTCGGCGCGATGGCGTTCCTCGAAAAGCCGATCACGCTGCAGAAGCTGCTGCGCGCGGTCGAGCAAGGGCTGGCCAAGCCGGCCTCGCGTGCCGCGGCCAAGCCGAACTCGCCGCTCAACAACCATCACAGCGAAGCCGGGCTGACCGTCGAAGCCGCGATGACGGGCGGCGCGATGCTGCCGACCGCGCCGTTGATGCTGGGCCCGCAATCCGAGCAAAGTTTCGACCTGGACCGCCCGCTGCGCGAAGCGCGCGACGCGTTCGAGAAGAGCTACTTCGAGTTCCACCTCGCGCAAGAGAACGGCAGCATGACCCGCGTCGCCGAGAAGACCGGCCTCGAGCGCACCCACCTGTACCGCAAGCTCAAGCAACTGGGCGTCGATCTGTCGCGCAACAAGCGCGGCGGCGGGATCATCTGACGCGCGCTTTCGCAAGCGGGCTGCGCTTCGCCGCGCCGGTTGAATCCGGTCCGCCCGGACAAGCGCATCGGCTGCCCTATAATGCGCGGCTCACGGCCAAGTAGCTCAGTTGGTAGAGCAGCGGATTGAAAATCCGCGTGTCGGTGGTTCGATTCCGCCCTTGGCCACCAAGTCACTCCCAAAGCCCTGGCTGCCGCACGGAAGGCGGCAGCTGCGCCGGCAGACGGGACCCGCCCTACTTCAGCCGCACCTTCAGCTCCTCGCTGGCCTGGTGCAGCGCTGCGCGCGTCGCGGGCAGTGGCGCCAGCACATTGAGCAGGCCGAAGTCGTGGATCATGCCGTTGTAGCGGGTGACGACCACGCTCACGCCAGCCGCATCGAGCTTGCGGGCATAGGCTTCTCCTTCGTCGCGCAGCACGTCCTTTTCGGCGGTCTGCACCAGCGTCGGCGGCAGGCCCTTGAGTTGCGCAGTGGTGGCCAGCAGCGGCGAGGCGTAGATGTCCTGGCGCTGCTTCGGATCGGTGGTGTACGCATCCCAGAACCACTTCATCATGTTCCTGGTGAGGAAGTGATCGTTGGCGAACTCGTCATACGACGCGTTCTCGAAGTTGGCATTCGTCACCGGCCAGAACAGCACCTGCGAACGCAGTTGCGGCGTGCCCTTGGCCTGGGCCATCAGAGCCACCACCGCCGCCATGTTGCCGCCCACGCTGTTGCCCGCCACGGCCAGCCGCTTTCCATCCACGTTGATCTGCGCGCCGTTCTCGGCCACCCACTTCGTGGCGGCATAGGCCTCGTTGATGGCGACCGGGTAGCGCGCTTCGGGCGAGGGGGTGTAGTTCACGAACACGGCCACAGCGCCGGAGTCGACCACCAGGTCGCGCACGAAGCGCTCGTGCGTCGGGAAGTCGCCGAGGATCCAACCGCCGCCGTGGAAGAACATGAACACGGGTAGAACACCTTTGACGCCCGCGGGCCGCACGATGGTCAGCTTCAGTGCCTTGCCGTCCACGGTGATGCTCTTCTCGCTCACGTCGGCGGCGGGCAGCGTGGCCCCCTTCTGCGCGCCGATCAGCACCTGACGGGCATCCGCTGGCGACAACGCTTCCATCGGCTTGCCGCCTCCCTTCTCGAGCGCCTCGAGGAAGGACTGGGTGTTGTGCTCCACACCCGGGCTGCCGGCGGCCATGGCCCCGGCAGCAGCAAGGGAGGCGATTGCGGTGGCGATCTTGGAAGCGAGGCTCATGGTGTTCCTTTCAGGAGGATGGGTCGCGGCTTGGGGCGGGACAGCCGGTGCGCGAAGTCGACTGTGGATCGTATGCGAATAGATCGTGTGCGATGTATATGGAACAGGAGAGGGCGCCGCAGCGCCCACCGCTGTCGAGCTCAGGCGGCGTTGTTCATCAAGACGTTCCTCAGGTCGGCGAGCCGGGCGCGCAGATCGCCGATTTGCGACGGTGAGCACTGCATCGCCGCAGCCACGCAGTTCGGCACGGCTTTGGCTTTCCCCTGCAGCCGGCGACCCGCTGCCGTGAGCGATACGATCACTTGCCGCTCGTCGCTGTCCGACCGGCGGCGCGACACCAGGCCCAGCGCCTCCAGGCGCTTGAGAAGCGGCGTGAGCGTGGGAGAGTCGAGAAAGAGGCGCTCCCCGATGGCCGACACGGTGCGCGCATCGCTCTCCCACAGCACCAGCATCACAAGGTACTGCGGGTAGGTCAGGCCGAGATCCTTCAGCAGCTTGCGATAGACCTTGTTGAGGCCGAGCATGGTCGAATACACGGCGAAGCACAGCTGCTCGTCGAGCAGCTGCGAGTGCGGCGCGGAAGATTTTTCCATGGGCGGATATTAAATCGTTCGCTATCTATTCGCAAGCAACGTATTTGCAGATGTCAGCGTGAAGATGTCGTGGGGTTCCGATGCGAGCAGACTTGCGCGGCGAGTCTGGCTGGACAGGTCACCGCAATGCAGTCCCTACAAGCGGCAAGCCATCTGACGAGGTAGTGGAAGTCAGGATGGATCACAATCGTTCCCATGAGCCGCCAACGTTACCGCGCCCGCCCCGACCGCTTCGTCGTCGCCGTGCAGCTGAAGCTGGACACAGACGGCTTCGGCTACCGCAAGTGGGACAACGACCAGCGCTGCAAGCCAGGCGACTGGCTCGTCGACAACGACGGCGATGTCTACACCGTGGATGCCGACTCGTTTGCGCGCACCTATCGCGAACTGCGCCGCGGTCACTACGTCAAGAGCACGCGCATCTGGGCCGAGCAGGCCACCGACAGCGGCAGCGTTGCCACCAAGGAAGGCCACACGCGCTACGCGAAGGGCGATTGGCTGGTGTCCAACAACGAGGACGGGACCGACTCCTACGCGATCAGCGCGGAGAAGTTCGAGAGGCTGTACGAGCTGGACGAGTAGTCGGGGCCAGCACGGCCTCAGGGCACCAGCGCCGCCGGATCGATGCGCAGCAGACGCATCGATCCGCTCTCGCGTGCCAGTCTCACCATGTGCGCGGTGCCGCCGGCACCGTCGCCGCTGTCCTTGCCATCCCATAGCGCGACCAGCGAAAGCTTCTTCGCGCCCCAGGTCAGCGCGAGCTGGTTCACCCAGCGATTGCCGCGCTCCCAGGGGTCGACGCCACTGGCCTGCAGCCAGCGCGGCAATCCCGGCTGCTCGCTCAGCACCAGCAGTCCCTTGGCGCTCTCGCGGCTCTCGACCAGGTCCAGGTAGCGGTTGCGCCAATCGTCGAACTTCTCGAACGCCCACTGCGCGTAGGTCCTGCTTGGCATCGGCAGGCACACCACGCTCTTCAGGCTCAGCGCGGCGCAGACCTCGTGCGCCAGGATGTCGGCGCCCGGAGCAGCCGAAGCCAGCACCAGCAGGTCGTGGCTGCCGTCGTTGAGCTCCGTGAACACCTCGCGGATGCGTTTCTGCGCCGCATCGATCCGGGTCAGCGGAAAGCGCGGCTCGGGCCGGTCCGGCGCATCGACCGTGTGCCCGGCAAACACAACGAGATGCAGTGGTTTGTCCTGTTGCAGCGTCGGGAAGCGGCTGTCCATGGCCGCGATCACGGCGTCGGCCAGCGGCTGGCGGATGCCGAGCTGGCTGAACAACTGCAACTGGCCGCGCGCCGCATCCCAGCCGAATGGCTTGTCCAACGGGATCGCGCTGCGATACGCCGCAATGACGCGGCGCTCGCTTGCATCCGGGCTCAGGAACGCCGCATCGGCGGCGCTGACCGCGGCCCAGATGCGCTCAGGATGGCGCTCGTCCAGGCGAGCGAGCCCGGCGTCCACGGACATCGGCACGGCCTGCCGCAACGACTCGACCATGCGCTGCAGCGTGGACAAGTACTGCGTGGCCTCGTCGTTGGAGCGGAACAGCGCCGGCCAGTCTTCCGACGCGGAAAGCTCGAGCAGGATGGTGCCAGCCGAGAACGCGTTGACGCCCGAGTAGAAGTGGTTGAGGTCGTTCAGGAAGGCATCGCGGTAGGCCTCGTACGACTGCAGCAGAGGGCTGTCCAAAGCCTTGGAGCGCCGTTCGCCAACAGTCTGCGCATCGGCGAATCCGAGCCTCCACAGCGTCTTGCGATTGCGCCCGCGCAGCGAGTGGGCTTCGGTGCGATCGCCGGGTCGCGCATCGCGGTTGGACAGGACGCGCTCGATGGCCTGCTCGGAAGTTGCCAGGTGCTGCTCGTTCTTGGTCTTGCGATACAGGCGCTCGTAGACGCTTGCCAGCCCGAGGTTTGCGCCGATGTCGTCTCCGTGCAGCGCGAGCACCAGGTTCCAGCTTTCAAGCGCGCCGTCACCATCGCCCAGGTCCCATTGCGCGCGCGCCACCACGTCAAGCCCCGCACGCGCGAAGCGCTCGTGGCGAACTTCCTCGGACAGCAGCCGCAGCCAGCCGACCGCGCGCGCGGCCTGGGCGCGCCGCACCTCCTCGAGGAAGTCCTGTGGCATCCCGGTTGCCTGGCGCGAGTCCGATTCGTCGAGCATCGGCAGCAACTGGAAAACCGGGCTGTCGGTTGGGCGGTCGGTGAGCAGGGTTGCCTTCAGCGCATCGGTCAGCTTCGACAGTGCCTGTCCAGGATCTTGGATCGGGTAGGTCAGATAGCGGTCGGTCGAGATGTCGAACGGCGGCTTGTCCGTGGACGGTTCGCCGCGGATCATCACCGTGTGGCGGCGCCGCAGCGCGTGGCGGATGCCGAGCTCGTAGAACACGTTGGCGTTGTGCACCGTGATGTCGCAGACCACCAGGTGCGCCTCGAGGATCAGCGAGAACATGTCCTCGCGAATATTGCCGGCGTCGAAGATCTCGCCGGTGGTGCCGCCCTCGAGCCCCGCCGCCCTCAGCGCGGGCGCGACCAACTCGCGGTCGACGCGCTCGAAGTCGACCTCCTGGCCCTTGGAGTCGACCTTCGTACCGAACGGCCGGATGATGAACGCACGTGCCATCGCAGCCTCCTCAGGCGAACCCGCGCAGATGCTCCGGCTTGACGAACTTCGCAGCGTAGGTCTGGCCGACACGCTGGATATCCGCGATGTGCTCGACCGAATCCATCTTTTGCACGTTCTCCGCCTTGATGTCTTCCAACCCCAAGGCCTGCAGGCCTTCATCCGTGACATCGGGGTCGTATCGCATGTAGACGAACTGTTTGCCGCCGGTCCAGTTGCCCACGGGAGGGTCGGGGATCACCATGTCGCCGTACTCGCGGTCTATGCGCGGTCCGAAGCGGCATTCGCCGAGCATGCGGCAGGCCATGTCCCAGCCGGCCGACGCGGCGTTCATCAGCGCCGACGGAATGTTCTTGGCATGGTCGAGCAGCCACTCCGAGTCGCGCTGGAGGTCCGGGCGCGCGCGTGCCGCGGAGCCGGTGCCCACCGAGACGATCAGCATCTTGTCGGTGCCGGTCGGCCAGTCAATGCTGTACGGCGATGCGGTGGCCATCTGGAAGGCCAGGAAGGCGGGGTTGTTGTAGGTCGTCACGCCGCCGTCGACGAACAGGAACTGGTACTCCGCCGGCGTGCCCTTCGCAAAGGTGACCACCTCCGGCGGGAAGAAGGTCGGCGCCGCGGTGCTGGCGCGCACCAGCTGCCACAGCGGCAGGTTCAGGTTGCAGTCCTTGCGCTCCCGCTGGTTGTACTTGGCGCGCGGGTTGTTCGTGATGGGCCACGGGGAATCGGTACTGTGGTTGCGCATCACGATCATCAGCAGCGTGCGCAGGTCGTCGTCGCCCAGCAGCGCCGGCGCATCGCCCGGTTTCTTGCCGAGGGCCTTGTTCAGCTCGAGCTGCAGCTTCTTCGCCAGCGGCTCGTCGTCGTAGCTGTACTGCAGGCGCTTGAACAGCGACGCCTTGCTGAACATCTGCTCGCCGCTGCCGACGTAGAACTCGCGCAGCGTGGCCGTCGACATGCCGGTGCTGATGCAGGTGGCGATGACCGCCCCGGTGCTGGTACCGCAGACGAAGTCGAAGTAGTCGGCCAGCACCAGGTTCGGCTTGCCGAGCTGCGCGCGCAGGTCGCTCTCGAGCTTCGCGAGGATCTCGACGCTCATCAGTCCGAGGATGCCGCCGCCATCGCAGGCGAGGATCTTCTTGGGGCCTGGTGCGGTGATGCGCTGTTCAGCCAAGCGTGTCATGACATCCTCCCTGATGGGTCGGCCCCGCGGGTCGCAGCCTGAAGATTCTGCGACCGATGGTCCCGTGCGACCTCCCCAAACACTAGGGGCAGGGCGGGTTGCACGTTGCATGGAAGATGGCGCATGACCGAGCGAACCGCCACCGTCGACTCCGCACGTCGCTTTGTGCTGACGGCGCCGCTGCCACCGGCACGATCGCGCGCCGGGCCCATGCTGGAGAGCGCGGCAACAACAGGTGAAGGGCGGGTCCCTCTGCAGACCACCGAGGGCCAGGCCTTGGTCGTGGGCTCCGACGTGCTCGCCTTCACCCGGGAAGTCTCCGCCGCGTTCCGCGAGGACCTCGTCAACAGCACGCTGCTGGGCCAGCTGGTCGCCAGCGAAAAAGTGCCGGACCGGACGCAGATCTTCGACTGGTACGACGCTTACTTCGATGCGCTGGCCGAGATCGGCTGGTCGGTGGGTGACCGCGACTTCGCCGTCTATGTCGAGACCGGCGAGGAGTTCGAGGCGCACGCGGCGATCCAGCGCGTGCTGACCCGCGCATTGGGTGAGGGCAGTCCGGCCTTGGGTGCCGTGGTGCGTGCGTTGGAGACCATGCGAACGGTCGGCGACAGCCCCGCGGTGGCGCTGTTCCACCGTGAGACGAGAACAGCCGAGTCGGCCCATTTCCAGTTCGGCACCGGCGAGGCGGCTCCATCGCAGGAGCCTGTCGCGACCCTGGTGGGCTTTGCGCTGCGTGCCAGGATGGAAACCGAACAGGTGCTGTTCCTGCGGCGCCGCACGAGCGAGGTGATCCTGCGGTATTGCGCCAGCCGCATCCGGATCGATCCCGCGGTGGCCGACGCGGTACGCGGGCCGCTCGCCGAGCGTTTGACCGCACATGCGATCGACTATGTGAAGGCGTTGCCCGAGCTGTAGCGCCGGGCGGTCGCGTGCTCAGTGGCTGGTCTCGGGTTGCGAACCGAGCGCAGCACGAACGGCCGGGATCAGCGTCGCCATCGCGAGGCCCTCGTTGGCCGCGTAGGTCCCGTCGACACCATTGAGTCGTGGCATGCCCAACTTGCCGCCCCGGTGGTGCAGCGCGATCACATTCCAGCCTGCACCGTCGAACACCGGGCTGCCGGAATTGCCGCCCTCGGTGGGCGCACGGTAATGCACGCGGCATACCGCCGGGATCTGCGGCTTGCCGGAGGGCGGCCCCTCGTGGTCGAGCAACTCGTTGTCCTGCAGGGACACCGACAGCTCGCGGCCCCCTGGGTAGCCGATGATGTAGACGCGCGGCGCGCCGGCGTCGCCGGCTGCAGGCAGGGGCGGCAGCTCGGTGCGCAAGCGCAGCGGGCTCACGCCAGCCGGAAGGGACTTCAACCGCAGCAGCGTGGCGTCGTGCTCCTCCACGCCCGAGGTCCAGACGAGCGACTCCACGCCGTAGCACTGATGCAGGTCGACCGCCTCGAAGATCATCTCGGCGTCCTGCGGCCGTATGCCCGGCACCGCGCCCTGCGGGTTGACGACATGGTGGTTGGTGAGGAAGAGCAGATCCTGCTCGGTGCCGATGCCGAAATCGGCGGCGCTCACCAGGAAGCCGGTGCCCAGCCGCTGGCCGAGGCGCTGCCGCACGACTGCCACCGACCGGGCCGCTTCGACGCCGGCGCACCACCACGCAAACGTCTTCGCGGCGTCCTGGCCCAGGATGGCCTCGAGCTGCCCGCGCGACGGTGCGGTTACGGCCTGCTCGTTCGGCGTGCCGAGGCTGCCCGCGGGCAGCTCGACCTGGCCACCGGGCAACTGCAGCAGCCGTGCGCGCAACACGGCCACCAGCGCACGCGCCCGTTCGAGCGCTTGCGCGGTCAAGGCGATGCCCGGCATGCCGGGCGCCAAGCGGTCCAGTGCCCACACTTCGACAAACTGGCGCAGCGTGCTGGCCACCTGGAAGGCTTGCACGTCAGGCGCCTGCAGGAAGTCGCGCAACAGGTTCTCGATGCGGTCGAGGTCGCCGGTGGCCAGGCTCGCATCCAACACAACTTCGGCCAGAGTCGGCAGGTACCACTCGTCCCTCGAAGCCGCGGGCAGTGCGAGCAGTGTCGATTCCAGTCGTGCGGCGAGCGCGCCCGGTTCGAGATCCGGCGCGATCTCGAGCCAACCTTCGCGGCGAGCGCGACTGACGAGTGCCAGCAGGTTCACGCCGTGCCAGGTGCGGCGCGGATCGGCCTCATAAGGCTGCCGATAGGCGTCTGCCGCTGCAGCCAGCGCGATGCGCGAGCCGACCGACGGCGTGAACTGTCCGGCGTCGAAGAAGATTTGCTTGTGCGCACGGCCCAGCAACCCCCAGGCTTCGGTCCACTCCGCATGCTCGGACGGCAGCCTCGCGAGCAGTTGCTTCAGCACGTCGACGGCAGCGGTTGCCGCCCCTGTCTCGATGAGCCCTTGTGCATAGAGACGCCGCGTGGTCGCATCGGTCGCGTCGATGCGCGACAGTTGCTCCGCCAGGCGACACAGCAACTCGAAGGCGCGCAGGTTTCGCAGCTGCCGCAGCAGGCCGCGAGCCTCGTCGACGGTGTCCGCAGAAGCACCTGTACGCAACGAGGCGATCAGTTCGAGTGCGCGCGCTCGGTGCGCCTCCTCTGGCGCTTCACGCGGCTGGTCGTCGCGGGTGCCCATGTTCAGCCGAGGTTCAGTCCAACTCGTCGGGCACCTTTGCCACGTAGCCGGTGTCGCCGAAGTCCACCGCGTCGCGGGCGGACTCGAAGCCGGGCAGTCCCACCTCGCGACGCAGCGCGTTCAGGCGGTTGAGCCAACCCTTGAGGAAGACCGCGAGCTCTGGTTTGCTCGCCACCAACTGACGATAGAAATCCTCGCGTGCCTGACAGTAGGCCGCCACCGCCTTGCCGGGCTCGCAGCCGGCGACGCATTGCAGCGTCGCGGGTCCGAAGCTGCCGTCGGGCTGCGCGCCGACGGCCTGCTGCAGCAGGCGCACGGCACGTCCCACACCCATGTTCACTGCGGTATCGAACTGGACCAGGTCCAGCGGCGTGCCGACGTCGTCGCAGTGCGGCGGCGCCCAGTAGTTGCCACGGTAGATCGCCTGCATTTCAGCATCCTCGAGTTCCTGCACGCTGCGCGGGGCCGACCCTTGGCCGCGCCTCCACGTGTCGTATACCTTCTGGGTGATGCCTCGGTTGGTCGCTCCACCTGGATCAGCCGGATGGTTGACGAAGCCGCCTTCCCAACGCAGAACGAAGGGCAGCGATGCGTCGAATGCAGCAGTGCTCATCGGGCTGTTCTCCCTAACTTGTCGGGCGCGAACGGACGCTCCGGGCTTCACTTCTACAGACGCGGGACTCATCATCCAATCCCTAGTGTCGACCCGGGAGCCACCATGAGCATGACGGATTCGATGGCGTATGTGCAGACGCTCGAATTGCCCGCCGTGCTGCGAGGCATGGAGGGACTGGAGGCCGCCGCACCCGAGTTCGGCGATCAGCACGAGGCCATGGCCGTCGGTTCGCAGCTTGCCGAATTCAGCGAGCGCGTCTCAGCCGCGCAGCGGGCTGCGGTGGCCGATTGCCTGCTGCTGGCGCAGCTGGCGGCCAACAAGGCGACCGAGCAGTCGCCCGACCTGATGGCCTGGTACCGGAAGTACGTCGATGTCCTGCAGGGCATAGGCTGGACGGTGCAGGGCATGAACCTGGAGGACCAGCAGGCCAGCGCCACCGATCTGAGCGTGCACAACGCGATCATTCCCGTGCTCGCGGCGATGCTGGGGCCGGTGGGCATGGCCGCTTCGCTGGTGGTCAAGGTTCTGGAAGGATTGCAGGAGATGGACCGCAGCACGCCGTGGATCACCCTGTTCTCGCGTTCCAGTCAGCACGCCAGCGGCGCGAAGTTCCAGCTCGGGTTCGTCGACACCGGTAGTGCGGGCGACGGCATCGACCTGCAGGTGCGTCTCGTCGCCGTGGCCGTCGACACGACGGGCACGATCACGCAAGTGCTGTTCTTCAAGCTCGCCGGCCAGGACGCCCGCATCAAGGCCGGCCAGACGCAGCTCGGCATCGTGGGTGCGCGGCTGGAGGCCATCAAGTCCGCGGTCGCGGAGCGAGTGAACCCGTTCCTGGCAGGCAACATCGCCAAGATCGAGCTCTGAGCGGCACGGGCCGAGCGGGCGCAATTTTCGAACGAGGCGGCCCTTGTCGGTCACGCGCCGCATCTATGTCAGCCTTCCGGCTGACCGCTGGCTGCCCCGGAACCTGAACGAGCTCAAATGGGGCATCGTCGAAGAGATCGAGAAGCTGGGGTTCACGCCGGAGATCTTCACCAACCCCAAGGGTGGGCCCGGCTTGGCCTCTGCGAGATCCTGGCACCCACGCGACGCCGATGAGATCGCCAGGCGCTGCGTCGCTGCCGTGATCATCGGCGCGGCCCGCTGGCGATTCCAGGACCAGCAGTCAGGTGAGCCGGTCCTGCTGCCGACCGAGTTCAATCACTACGAAGGCGCGCTCGCTCGCACGTTGCGGCTTCCCACCTTGGTTCTGGTGCAGATGGACGCGCTTCGGCGCGTGGTCTTCGACATGAACTTTGCCGGCTACATCGGCGAATTTGCAGCCGACGCGGACACGCGTTGGCTCCATACCGACGAGTTTCGCGTGCCCTTCAACTATTGGAAGGCCATGTTGGACGAACGTCGCGATGTTTTCCTCGGCTACTCCAGCCGCTCGGAGGCGCCGGCGGCGGCGATCAAGCGCTACCTTCTCAGCATCGGGGCGAAGGTCCTCGACTGGCAGACCGACTTCATCCCCGGCAGCTCGATCCTGGATCAGATCGACCAGGCGGCCGCGCGCTCGATCGGCGGCGTCTTCGTTTTCGGTCGCGACGACGTGTTCGACGAGAAGGCCCTGCCGCGCGACAACGTGGTGTTCGAGGCCGGCTACTTCATCGGCCAGAAGGGCAAGCGCAATGTCCTCATCGTTCGTGAAGCGGGGTCGAAGATGCCTGCCGATCTGGGAGGCGATATCTACGCGTCGCTGCCCGATCGGGCCGACATCGCGCCGATCGAAAAGACGCTGACTGCCTTCATGGGCGCGATCTGACTGCAGGCCGCGCTCGACGTACCGGCGATCGCGGTGTCAGACCGGCGTCGGGCTGCGCTCGGCGAACTGCCCGTTCCAGTACGGGTAGTACGGATAGGGCGGCGTCACCGCGCTTGCCGCGTCGAGCTGCGCGACCTGTTCGCGCGTCAGCGTCCAGCCGAGTGCGCCCAGGTTGTGCGTGAGCTGCGCCTCGTCGCGTGCGCCGATCAGCACGCTGGCGACCGTGGGCCGCTGCAGCAGCCAGTTGATCGCGATCTGCGGAACGCTCTTGCCGGTCTGCGCGGCGATTTCGTCCAGCGCGTCGACCACGCGGTACAGCCGGGCGTCGTCGACGGGCGGGGCGTAGCCCGCGGTCTCGTGCAACCGGCTCGTGCCCGGCAACGGCTGGCCGCGCCTGACCTTGCCGGTCAGGCGGCCCCAGCCCAGCGGGCTCCAGACGATCGCGCCGATGCCTTGGTCCAGGCCCAGCGGCATCAGCTCCCATTCGTAGTCGCGGCCGATCAGCGAGTAGTAGGTCTGGTTCGCGACATAGCGCGGCAGCCCCAGACGATCGGCCGCGGCCAACGACTTCATCAGCTGCCAGCCGGAGAAGTTCGAGACGCCGACATGGCGAACCTTGCCGGCACGCACCAGGTCGTCCAGCGCCGCGAGCACCTGCTCGACCGGCGTCATCGCATCGAACGCGTGCAGCTGCAGGATGTCGATGCGGTCGGTGTCCAGGCGCTTCAGCGCGGCCTCGGTTGCGGCGATCAGGTGATGACGCGAGGTGCCGACGTCGTTCGGCCCGTCGCCGCTGCGCAGCCCCAGCTTGGTCGAGATGATCGCGCGGTCGCGCCGGCCTTTCAGTGCGGCGCCGAGGAGGGTCTCGGATTCACCGTTCGAATAGACGTCGGCGGTGTCGAACAGCGTCACGCCGGCGTCGAGGCAGATGTCGACGATGCGTCGCGCGCCGGCGAGATCGGTGTTGCCCCAGGCGCTGAACAGCGGGCCGCGGCCGCCGAAGGTGCCCGCACCGAAGCCCAGCACCGGTACCTTGAAGCCCGAGCGGCCGAGAAAACGATGTTCCATGACGGGAAGCTCCTGTCGCGAATGAGGAAGAGGGAAGAGAAGAACGGTGACGCCGTGGCCTCACGCGTTCGCCGGCGCGTCGCAGGCCGGCGCCGGCGTGCGTGCATCGCGGCGATCGGCCGTGTGGCTCCACCATGCGATCGCGAACCCGGTGAGCGTGATCGCCGCGGCCACCCAGCCCAGCGCCTGCAGGCCGGGGCCATGCTCGACCGTCACGCCGCCGGCCCACGCGCCGAGCGCGTTGCCGAGGTTGAACGCCGCGATGTTCAGGCTGGAGGCGAGGTTCTGCCCGGCACCCGAAGCCTTTTCGAGCACGCGCAACTGCATCGGCGCGACGGTGGCGAACGCGGCGACGCCGAGCAACGCGACGAACAGCACCGCCGACCATGGCGCCTCCACCATCGCGTGCATCGCCGCGAGCACGAGCGCCAGTGCGGCCAAGGTCGCGAGCGCAGCGCGCATCGTCGAGCGGTCGGCGAGCCGCCCGCCGAGCAGGTTGCCGACCGCAAGGCCGGCGCCCAGCACCAGCAGAATCGGCGACACCGCGCTGTCTGGCACGCCGGTCACGCGCAGCAGCAGCGGCTGGATGTAGGTGAACACCGTGAACACGCCGGCGAAGCCGAATACCGTCATCGCGAGGCCGCGCAGCACCTGGGGTCGCAGCAGCACCGCAAGCTCGTCGCGCAGGGCCGACGGCGGTGCGCCTTGCGTCTCGTCGTCAGCGCGGGTGGTGGCGCCGCGTGTGCTGGGCACGAACAGCGCGATCACCGCGAACGCGAGCACGCCGATCAGCGTGACGGCCCAGAACGTCGCGCGCCAGCCGAACTGCACGCCCAGCCAGGCGCCGGCCGGCACGCCCAGCAGCGTGGCGGCAGTCAGTCCGGTGAACATGATCGCGATCGCCGAGGCGCGGCGCTCGCGCGGCACCAGGCCGGTCGCGACGACCGAGCCGACGCCGAAGAACGTGCCGTGCGCCAGCGCCGTCAGCACGCGTGCGGCCATCAGCCAGCCGTAGCCGGGCGCGAGTGCGCAGGCGAGGTTGCCGAGCGTGAAGATCGCCATCAGCGCGAGCAGCACGGTCTTGCGCGGCAGCGCGCGGGTGGCGATCGTCAGCAGCGGCGCGCCGATGGCAACGCTCAACGCGTAGCCGGAGATCAGCGCGCCGGCCGCGGCGATCGAGACATGAAGGTCCGTCGAGACCTGCAGCAGCAGGCCCATGATGACGAACTCGGTGGTGCCGATGCCGAAGGCGCCGGCGGTGAGTGCAAGAAGTGCGATGGGCATGATGGCCCTCACTGTGAGGGCCCAACAATGCGATGACTAGAATGCCCGCCGGACCAGCACTTGTGAGTTGAAGTCAACGTTCAGCCATGCCGCGCTTCGACGTCAACCGCGCCGGCGAGCTCGAGGCCTTCGTGCAGGTGGTCGAGCGCGGCGGCTTTTCGGCCGCTGCCCGCACGCTGGGCATGACGCCGTCGGCCGTCAGCAAGCTGATCGTCCGGCTCGAGGCCCGGCTGGGCGTCCAGCTGGTGCACCGCTCGACGCGCAAGCTGCAGCTCAGCGCCGAAGGCCAGCTGTTCTACGAGCGCGGCGTGCGCGTGCTGGCCGACCTCGACGAGGCCGAGCGCAGCGCGAGCGCCGATGTCGTGCCGCGCGGCCGCGTGGCGATCAACACCAGCGTCTCGTTCGGCACGCAGGTGCTGGTGCCGCTGGTGCCGCGGCTGGTCGAGCAGCATCCGCAGATCGCGCTGGACATCGCGCTGACCGATCGCGTCGTCGACCTGATGGACGAGCGCGCCGACATCGCAGTCCGCTGGGGCTCGCTGCCTTCGTCCGACCTGGTCGCGCGCCGGCTCGGCGAGACCACGCTCGCGATCGTCGGCTCGCCGGCCTATTTCGAGCGCCACGGCAAGCCGCGCACGCCCGACGATCTGCAGGCGCATTGCCGCCTCGATTTCAGCTATCGCCGCCGCGTGCCCGACTGGCCGTTCCGCGTTGCCGGCCGCCTCATCGAGGTGCCGCTGGCCGCGCGGCTGCGCGCGAACGATGGCGAAACCTTGCGCCAGCTGGCGCTGGCCGGCGCAGGGCTGGCGCGGCTCTCGACTTATCACATCCAGGCCGATCTCGATGCTGGCCGCCTCGTGCCGGTGCTCGAGAAATTCAACCCGCACGACATCGAGCCGATCCACGCCGTGTACCTCGGCAAGGTCGAGCGGCTGCCGGCGCGGGTGCGTGCGGTGCTCGACTTCCTGGTCGAGCATGTCGGGCGCGATCCGCGCTTCCGACGCCGGCGTACGGTGGGTGCGCCGGCGCGCTGAAGGTGCATCATCGGCGACGAAGCAACGGCCGGAGGCCACGACGATGAGGTACACGCTCGAGGCGATGCAGCAGCTGCTGGTCCCGCTGTTCCCCGGCGCGATGGGCGTGCGCCTGACCGAGCTGAGCGACGAGCGCGTGCTCGCCGAGCTCGAGGTGCGGCCCGACCTGTGCACGGCCGGCGGCACCCTGCACGGCGGCGCCTACATGGCGTTTGCCGACACGCTGGGCGCCGTCGGCACGATGATGAATCTCGGCCAAGGCCAGCGCACGACGACGACCGACTCGAGCACCAAGTTCATCGGCAGCGCGAAGGCCGGCACGACGGTGATCGGCGAGAGCATCGCGCTGCACCGCGGCCGCACGACGATGGTCTGGCAGACCTCGATCCGCAGCGCACAGGGCAAGCTGTGCGCGGTGGTCACGCAGACGCAGCTCGTGCTCGACGCCTGAGTGGTCGCCGAGCACGAGCGCTGGTCGGCATTCAGCCGTTCAGCAGGGTGCGCCGGATTCGAACATCTTCTGCACGCGGCGCTTGATCTCATCGGGCGACGGGTCTTCGATGTGCGTCGCGATCATCCACTTGTGGCCGAACGGATCCGTGATCGCGCCGGAGCGGTCGCCCCAGAACTGATCGGCCAGCGGCATCGTCACGGTTGAGCCGGACGACACCGCGCGATCGAAGGTCGCATCGACGTTCGGCACATGCACGATGGCCGTCGAGGCCGATCCGCCCAACGTCTTCGGGCTGAGCGCGCCGTACTGCGGCTGCTCCTCGGTCAACATGAAGCGTGCCGGTCCGACCGCCAACTCGGCGTGCATCACCTTGCCGTCGGGCGTATCCATGCGGAACAGCAGCTCGGCGCCGAACGTGCGCTGGTAGTACGCGATCGCGTCGGCCGCGCCTTTGACGACGAGGTACGGCGTCGCGCCGCGTGCGGCCGGCACCGGCTCGACCTTGGATTTCGAGTCGGTGGCCTGGCTCGCGAGCTGGGCGCGCAGCCGCTCTTCTTGCTCGCGCAGCTCGGGCGTGAACTCCTCGCCGAAGTCCTCCGCTTCGAACAGCTGGCGGATCTCGATCTGCGATTCGCCATCCATCGGGTTCGGGCAACGCTTGACCCACTCGAGCGCTTCTTCCTTCGAGCGCACCTGCCAGACCCAATAGCCGGCGATCAGCTCCTTGCTTTCGGCGAACGGGCCGTCGACGACCGTGCGCTTGTTGCCGGAGAAGGTGACCCGCGCGCCCTTCGAGCTCGGATGCAGGCCCTCGCCGGCGAGCATCACGCCGGCCTTGACCAGCTCTTCGTTGAACCGGCCCATCTCGGCGAGCAGCTGCTGGCTGGGCATCGCGCCGGCTTCGGTGTCGGCATTCGCCTTGATCATCACCATGAATCGCATCGTCGTAGCTCCTGAGTAGGTTGAGAGAGAAGGAGGGGTGCTCCTGCTCTCACGACGAGCCGGTGAGCGGGGAATCGACGGCGATCGCGGCCTTTTTTGTAACAGCGAGCGTCGCTCGCGGTTCAGTGCTTGCCCTTGCCGTGTCCCTTGCCATGACCGTGCCCGTGGCCGCGGTCATCGTCGTCATCGTGCCGGCCGCCATGCTCGTGCTCGTAGCGTTCCTGGACCCAGCTCTCCTTGACGAAGTACACCGGCTGGCCGCAGGCGTTGTACTGGGCGCAGTGCTTGGCCCACTTCTTCTGGTGGCCGGGCGGCACGTAGAGGTACAGCGGTGCCGGCTGCACCACCGCGACGGGCTGCGGCGTGATGATCACCGGCTGCGGCAGCACCACCGGCGGCGGCGGCAGGCCGCCGATGTCGATGCGGCCGTAGACCCCCGGCTTCGCGACGCTGACCGAAACGCTGGTTTGCGCGAACGCCGGCGCCGCGATGCCGACGACGAGGAGACCGATCAGCGCGAGACCGATCAGGAACAGCCGGTTCTTGCGAAGCAGGCGGCTGATGTGGAGCGTGGACATGGCGGGCTTTCGCTTTCGTTGAGGATCAGAGACAGGATCAGGGGAACGTGAAGGTCACCGAGGGCACCGTGGTGCTCACATCGATCGCCTGGTTCTTGGTCGCGCCGGCCGAGGCCGCTTGCAGCGTGTACTTGCCGGCGGCCGCGCTGTCGGCGGTGAAGTTCAGCGTCGTCGGGTTCGCGACATACGCGGTCTTCACCGGCGCTTCGATCGGCAGCGAGAAGCTGAAGTCGCCGCTCGCGGCGTCGACGGCGCCGAAGGCTGCTTCGATGGTCGGTCCGCCGGTCAGCGCCTGCGTCGCCCGCACGGTGGCGGTCGCCGGCGTCACGGTGCCGGTGACCGTACGCATCGTCGCGGTGGGCGGCACGATGGGCAGCGCCGTGCTGTTCAGCGTCGTGAACGCGGTGGTCACGACCGGCACGCCGGTCATCACCGCGGTCACGCGGCCCGGCGCGGTGACGACCAGGTCGTAAGTGCCGGCCGGCACCGGGTACAGCACGAACTTGCCGGTCGCATCGGGCACCGTGGCCTTGACCGGCACGCCGCTCGCCTGCACCGACACCAGCGTCGACGACACCCCCAGCGCCGGGTCGACATAACCGACCACGCGCATCCCGGCGTCGCTCACGAGCGGCGTCGCGGTCAGCACCGGCTTCAGGTTGTATTTCCCCGAGTTGCCGCGCTTGACGACCGACTTGCAGGCATCGAAGTCGATCACGACATCGGCGACCTGATCGGCCGCGACGTCCAGGTCGACATTGATCTTCAGGCCTGACTGCTGGGCGCTCGGCGTGTCCAGCGGGGTCTCGCTGCCGCCGGTGGGCACGACCGAATTGGCCAGCGGCGTGCTCGAGCTGTTGTCGACCAGCACCAGGCGCATCTGCGTGTACTTGCCAGCGGGAAGCTGCGTGCTGCCCAGGTCTTCGACCACGCCGTTGGTCAGCGACAGCAGATCGATGCGGCGCGCCGGCGACACCACGACCTCGGACCAGCCGGTGTCGCTGTCGGCCGCGCTCGAGCTCTGGTTCACGCGGACGCGATCGACCGTCACGTAGACATGGTCGTAACCGCACGACGGCGCGTCGGTCATCAGGACGTGCATCGTGCCGTCGCTGCGCCCGGTGCCGCCGATTCCGCCGCCGCCACCGCCCCCGCCGCCGCAGGCGCCGAGGATCATCGCGACCAAAGCCGTCGCCCACATCGATCGCACGTTCTTCATGGCGCTTTGCCTCCGGATTCGGGTGAGGGAGGTGCGGTCGAAGCCGCAGGCTCCTCGAAGTAGTAGATGCCGATGCCGACTCGGGAACGCGCTGCGTCCGGCCGCTCCGGCGGGTTTTCGATGTCGTGCTCGGCGAGCCACCGGTCGAACTTCTCGAGCAGCGCCTGCGCATTGGTTGCGCTGCGCTTGCGGAAAGCCGGGAGCGCAGCGTCGGGAATGCTGTCGTACATGACCTTGCGCTGGAAGCGCGGGTCGGTATCGCCGTGTTCGAGGTTGTGGTCGATCGTCGCGATCAGGTCGGCCACGTCGCTGCCGAGGATCGCGAGCTTGTCGGCCGCGCTGTGCTTCGGCACGTAGGCGCGCGCACGCAGCTCGATCAGGCCATCGGCACGGTATTGCACGGCACCCACCCGCTCGAGCTCGTCTAGGACTGCGCGCGCGGGCATGTCGCCGCTGTGGCGCCGCACGAGCGTGGCGAAGCTGATGTCGCCGTCGGCCGGCAACGGCCGAGGTCGTTCCTTCGCATCGAGGAAGTCGGCGTCGCGCACCCAGCCGGTCAGCACGCGAGCTGCACGGTTGTAGCGCTGGCTGTCGATCGTGCCTGCGATCGCGATGTAGTCGCGGTCGCGCGATGCGTTGACCAGGCGCTGGACTTCCTTGCGCGTCAGCCCCGACAGGATGGATGCGCGGGAGATCGACGGCTTCTTGCCGGGAATGCCGAACTCGGTCAGCGCGACGTCGACATACACATGCTTGGCCAGCTGCTCGAACGCGCCGAACGACACCTGGTGCCGAAGCAGCAGCCGGAACAGCGGGCGCAGCAACTTCGCGATCGCGGCATGCAGCGCGGCATGAGGTCGGGCGTCGAAGTCCATATTGGGAAATTTATCCCAAGAGCATCTCGCTAACCGAGTCGCGACGCAACCAGATGTTGCGATGTGACGTCGTGCGCAAAACCTCACACCCGCTGGTCCGGCGATGCGGCGCGGACAATCGCGGACGATGGCTGTTGCCCGCATACGCCCGCCGCCTGTCGGGCCCCTCGATTCGGCAGGCACGCGGCCGGTCCGCGGGGCGCGGCGCGCCGAACCGCGGGTACTGAATCGCGGCACGCTGGCGCTGCTGAGCGCGTATTTCGTCGTGATCTGGGGCGCGGGTTACGTCGCAAGCCGCGCGGCGCTGCAGTATGCCGCGCCTTTCACCTACATCGGCGTGCGCTACGCGATCGGTGCCGTGCTCGCGTTCACGCTGGCGCTGGCGTTGCGCGCGCGGTGGCCGGCGTCGCCCGCGCAATGGGGCCACATCGCGGTCGCGGGGCTGCTCAGCCACGCCGGCTACCTGAGCGGCAGCCACTACGCGCAGTACTGGGGTCTGTCGGCCGGCGTGACGGCGTTGATTCTTGCGCTGCAGCCGCTGGTCACCGCGCTGATCGCGGTGCGCTGGCTGGGCGAGCGCCTGACCCGCATCCAGGCGGTCGGTGTCGTCGTCGGGCTGGCCGGCGTCGCGCTGGTGGTCGCGCACAAGTTCGACCTCGGCGCGATCACGCTGGGCAGCCTCGCCGCGGTCGCGTGGGCGCTGGTCTGCGTGACCGCTGGGACGCTGTACCAGCGCCATTTCGGCCACGACGCCGACCTGCGCTCCAGCGTCGTCATCCACTTCGCCGCGACCGCGCTGGTGATGCTGCCGCTGGGCTGGGCGTTCGAGGGGTTCGGCATCCACTGGAATTGGCAGATTGCCGCGACGCTGGCGTACCACGTGATCCCCGCGTCGATGGGCGCGTACACGGTCTTCCACTTCCTGATGCGGCGCGGCCAGGCGACCCGCGTGACCAGCCTGCTGTACCTGACGCCGCCGGTTGCGGCGCTGTGCGAGTGGCTGCTGTTCGGCGTCGCGCCGACGGCGCTGATGCTGCTGGGGATGGTCGGCGCCTGTGCCGGCGTCGCGATGGTGACCCGGCGCACAGGCGGGTCATCGCCCGGTTGACTGCGCAATGTCTATGCTGTGCCGCACGAACCCCAGGAAACCCCGGGGGAGGCGGTGCAAAAAAGTATAGGCAGTGGCGACAGCAGTACCGCTCCTGCCAACTCGATACGCCTATTGTCTAGCCGCAGGTGCCCCCCGCTGCACCGCCTCGCATAACAGCAGATCCGACAGGAAACCAGCAAGGAGACAACCATGCGCTTGAAGACTGTCACCGCCGCCTTTGGCGTGAGCATCCTGGCCGCCGCTTCGGCATCGGCCGCCGACCTCGTGATCGCGACCGTGAACAACGGCCACATGATCGAGATGCAGAAGCACACGAAGGATTTCGAGAAGGCCAACCCCGGGATCACGCTGAAGTGGGTCACGCTGGAGGAAGGCGTGCTGCGCCAGCGCGTGACGACCGACATCGCGACCAAGGGCGGCCAGTTCGACGTGATGACGATCGGCCTGTACGAGACGCCGATCTGGAGCAAGAAGGGCTGGCTGGTGCCGATCAAGACCGATGCGGCCTACGACGTCGATGACCTGCTGCCGGCGATCCGCAACGGCCTGTCGCAGGACGGCAAGCTCTACGCAGCGCCGTTCTACGGCGAGAGCTCGATGACCATGTACCGCGAGGACCTGGTCAAGGCCAAGGGCCTGACGATGCCGCCGAACCCGACCTGGACGCAGATGGCCGATATCGTCTCGAAGATCCACGACCCGGCGCAGGGCGTGTACGGGCTGTGCCTGCGCGGCAAGCCCGGCTGGGGCGACAACATGGCCTTCCTGACGACCATGGTCAACGCCTACGGCGGCCAGTGGTTCGACATGAACTGGAAGCCGCAGATCGACACCAAGCCGTGGCACGATGCGATCAACCAGTACGTGGACCTGATGAAGAAGTACGGCCCGCCCGGCGCGTCGGCCAACAGCTTCAACGAAAACCTGGCGCTGTTCAACGAAGGCAAGTGCGGGGTGTGGATCGACGCGACGATCGCCGCGTCGTTCATCAGCGACCCGAAACAGTCGAAGGTGGCCGACAAGGCCGGTTTCGTTCAAGCGCCGACCGCGGTGACGAACAAGGGCGCGAACTGGCTGTGGTCTTGGAATCTCGCGATCCCGGCGTCGTCGAAGAACGCCGAGGCGGCGCAGAAGTTCATCACTTGGGCGACCTCCAAGGAGTACATCAACCTGATCGCGAAGGAAGCGGGCTGGCACGCGGTGCCCACCGGCACGCGCAAGTCGACCTATGCGAACCCCGAGTTCCAGAAGGTCGCGAAGTTCGCCGCCGAGGAGAAGAAGGCGATCGACAGCGCGAACCCGAACGACAGCACGCTGCCGAAGTCGCCGTACGTGGGCGTGCAGTACGCGGCCATCCCCGAGTTCCAGGCGATCGGCATCGCGGTGGGGCAGCAGATGAGCGCGGCGCTGTCGGGCAAGGTCACGGTCGACGCGGCGCTGAAGGCCTCGCAGACTGCGGCCGAGCGTGAGATGACCAAGGGCGGCTACTACAAGTAATCGAGTCGCCGTGCGCACGCACGGCACGCTCACCCCAGCCCTCTGCCGCGGCGCGGGAGAGGGAGTCCACGGCGCGAGAGGAACGCGCCGTTTCTGGAGGCCTCACGCCATGTCTCGCTTACTGCCTCGTGCACTGATGGCACCGGCGGTCCTCACGCTGTTCGCGTGGATGATCGTGCCGCTGGTGATGACCATCTACTTCTCGCTGATCCACTACAACTTGAACCAACCCGGCGAGCACGGCTGGGTCGCCATCGAGAACTTCAAGTACTTCATCACCGACCCGGACTTCTGGCCGGCGGTGCTGCAGACCATCGAGTTGCTCGGCTGGGTCATCGTGATCACCGTGGTGGCCGGCATCGGGCTGGCGCTGCTGGTCAACGATCCGTTCCCGGGCCAGGGCATCGTGCGCGTGCTGCTGATCTCTCCATTCTTCGTGATGCCCACGGTCAATGCGCTGCTGTGGAAGCACATGATGATGAACCCGATCTACGGCGTGCTCGGGAAAGTCTGGAAGGCCTTCGGCCTCGTGCCGATCGACTGGATGACCGACATGCCGTTGTTCTCGGTCATCTTGATCCTGTCGTGGCAGTGGCTGCCGTTCGCCTGCCTGATCTTCATCACCTCGCTGCAGTCGCTGGATCGCGAGCAGATGGAAGCCGCGGGCATGGACGGCGCCAACGCGTTCCACAAGTTCTGGTACCTGACGCTGCCGCACCTCGGGCGCTCGATCGCCGTCGTGATCATGATCGAGATGATCTTCCTGATGAGCGTGTTCGCCGAGATCTTCACGACCACCAGCGGCGGCCCCGGCAACGAGAGCACCAACCTCGCATTCCTGATCTACAAGCAGGCGCTGATGAGCTTCGACGTCGGCGTCGCATCGGCCGGCGCGCTGTTCGCGGTGGTGCTGGCGAACATCGCCGCGGTGTTCCTGATCCGCATGGTCGGCAAGAACCTGGACTGAGGGTCACGAAATGAGCTCAACCCCGAACCAATCGGCCCACGCGGTCTACATCCGAACGTTCTTCGCGTGGTTCTTCGCGCTCCTGATCTTCTTCCCGCTGTTCTGGCTCGCGTTGACCGCGTTCAAGACCGAGGGCCAGGCGATCGCCTCCGAGCTGATCTTCAAGCCCACGCTGGAGAGCTTCGTCGAGGTGCAGCAGCGCAGCGATTACCTGCACTACGCGAAGAACTCGCTGATCACGAGCGTGATCTCGACCATCCTGGGCCTGCTGATCGCCGCGCCGGCGGCCTATTCGATGGCGTTCTTCCGCACGAAGAAGACGCGCGACATCCTGATGTGGATGCTGTCGACCAAGATGATGCCGGCCGTCGGCGCGCTGGTGCCGGTGTACGTGATGGCGCAGACCAGCGGCATGCTGGATTCGCTGCCGGCGCTGATCATCGTCTTCACGCTGTCGAACCTGCCCATCATGGTGTGGATGCTGTACAGCGCGTTCAAGGAGGTGCCGAACGACATCCTCGAGGCGGTCCGTCTCGACGGCGCGAACGTGTGGGACGAGTTCCGCCACGCGATCCTGCCGCTGACGATGGGCGGCATTGCGTCCACCGGCCTGCTGTGCCTGGTGCTCGCGTGGAACGAGGCGTTCTGGTCGCTGAACCTGACCGCGGCGCAGGCCGGCACGCTGGCCGCGCTGATCGCGCAGTACTCCAGCCCCGAGGGCCTGTTCTGGGCCAAGCTGTCCGCGGCATCGCTGCTCGCGATCGCGCCCATCATCGTGTTCGGCTGGTTCAGTCAGAAGCAACTCGTCCAGGGCCTGACCTTCGGCGCCGTGAAATAGACGCGACAACAACGGGAGACCTCGTCATGTCATTCCTCCAGCTCAAGAGCATCGTCAAGGAGTTCGGCCCGGTTCGCACGATCAAGGGTGTCGACCTCGCGATCGAGAAGGGCGAGTTCATCGTGTTCGTCGGCCCGTCGGGCTGCGGCAAGTCCACGCTGCTGCGATTGATCGCCGGGCTCGAGACCATCACCAGCGGCTCGCTGTATCTCGATGGTCGCGAGATCACGAACCTGCCGTCCTCGAAGCGCGACCTCGCGATGGTGTTCCAGTCGTATGCGCTGTACCCGCACATGACGGTGTTCGACAACATGTCGTTCGCGCTGAAGCTCGCGAAGGTCGACCCGGCGGTGCGCAAGGAGAAGGTCGAGCGCGCCGCGAAGATCCTGAACCTCACGCAATACCTGGACCGCACGCCCAAGCAACTCTCCGGCGGGCAGCGCCAGCGCGTCGCGATCGGGCGCGCGATCGTGCGCGCGCCCAAGGTCTTCCTGTTCGACGAGCCGCTGTCCAACCTCGATGCGGCGCTGCGCGGGCAGACGCGTGTCGAGATCGCGAACCTGCATCGCAGCCTGGGCGCGACGACGATCTACGTGACGCACGACCAGATCGAGGCGATGACGCTGGCCGATCGGGTCGTGGTGCTGCGCGACGGGCTGATCGAGCAGGTCGGCTCGCCGCTCGAGCTCTATGACCGCCCGGCCAACCAGTTCGTCGCGCAGTTCATCGGCACGCCGCAGATGAACGTGGTGCCGGCTGTCGCGCTGCCCGAGCTCGCGGGGCTGGCCGCCGGCCAGCTGCCGCCGGACGGATCGGTCGGCGTGCGCCCGGAGTACGTG
>DATCSE010000046.1:0-14244 GCA_036568605.1 Burkholderiaceae bacterium
CGCCGGCGCCGCGCAACAACGCATCGCGGCGTCGCATCGTCCCCATCGCGCTCAGGCCGGCGACGCGAGCCATCCGCCGCTGAAGCCGGCGCGCTGCAGCCCGCGGCGCAGCGGCACGCAGGCACGCATGTCCTCCCAGACCAGCTCGTTGCGGTAATTGGCGATCATCGCGACGATGGGGCCCTGGTCGATGCCCAGGTAGTCCTTCGCGATCCAGCCGAAGGCCGGGTCGACGCGGCCGTCGGACAGCGCAACGTTGGTCGCGGTGAAGCTGCGGTTGAACGAGTCGAGGAAACCGTACTTCGCGTAGATGTACGCGCCATAGCGCAGGTGCATCTCCTGCACCGCCGGGATCACGATCTCGGGCGCGAACGGCAGCGACGCGGCGGCTGCGGTCGGCGCGATCGTGCCGTCGTCCACCGTGTGGTTGCGTCCGACGCCGCGCGCCGAGTAGTCGAGGAATGCGCGCGTGCGGCCGTTGCGATCGGGCAGCCGCACCGTGCCAGGACCGTCGCAGGCCGTGAAGCCCCAGACGTTCGCGCCGTATTCGTGCCAGCCGTTCGGGTTCGCGATCGCGAAGGCGCGCTGCGCGTAGACGGCGCGGCGCGTGTTCTCGAAGTAGTCGATGCCGCGCTCGCGCATCGACGCATCCTGGATGCCGCGGAAGTCGATCCAGGTGTGCGAGTACTGGTGCCCGAACAGCGGCGCGAAGCTCAGGTGCTCGTAGCCCATGAAGCGGCCCCAGGCGCCGCGGTAGCTCTCGCTCCACGAGCTCCACGCGCTCTCGGCGACGGGGTGCGTGGGCGAGCCCAGCGCCAGCAGCACGACCAGCATCGCCTCGTTGTAGCCGTTCCAGTCGTGCGCGATGAAGCTGCGCTCGGGGAGCCAGCCCATGCTGATCAGCGACCCGCGCACCTGCGCCCACGGCCAGTCGATGCGCCAGTAGATCTTGTCGACCGCATCGCGGATCTCCACCTCGTCGGGGTCGGGTGAATTGAAGTAGGTCTGCGCGTGCAGCATGCCGGCCACCAGCAAGGCAGTGTCCACCGTCGAGAGCTCGCTGCGGCCGGCGCGCGTGCCGGTCTTCATGTCGAGGAAGTGATAGAAGAAGCCCTTGTACCCGCTCATGCCGCGCGTCTGCGCGCCCTGCGGCGCATCGCGGAAGAAGCGCACCGTCGTCAGCGTGCGCTCGCGGGCCTGTGCGCGCGTGATGAAGCCGCGGTCGACGCCGATCACGTACGAGGTCAGCGCGAAGCCGATGGCCGCGATGCTGGCCGGGGCCGGCGTCGGGTAACGGTCCGGCACCATGCCGTTGAAGCGGTTGCCGGTGGACCAGAAGAAGTCGAAGGTGCGCCGCTCGATGTCGTCGAACAACGGCGGCAAGGCCGGCCGCGACGACTCCAGCGGCGGCGGCGCGACCGGTGCAGCCGCAGCCGAAGCCGCGTCGGCCAGCGACGTGTCGTTGACGGGGTTGCTGCCGCAGCCGGTCATGTTGGCGAACAAAGCAGCGCTGCCCCACCCCAGGAGGCTGCGTCTGGTGAGATTCGACATGGGTGGCGGATTCTTGTCCGAGCCGGCGCGCTGCGGGAACAAAACCCAACAGCGCACGCAGCATCCGGTTGCATTGGAAGCGGCTCGGTACAAAACTCAGAAGAGATAGCGCAGCGACAGCTTGAACGTGCGCATCGGACCGGACATCGCGGTCGGCTTGGCGAAGTTGGCGTTGTCGCCGCCCGCCGAGTTCGCCGTGCCGGGGCCGCCGGTCCCGGTATCGTACTTGCCGAAGTTTTCGGTGTTGAACAGGTTCAGGACGTCGGCCCGCAGCGTGAACTTGCCCAGCGGCAGATCGATGTCCTTCGCGATGCCGACGTCGACCTGGCGGAACGTGCTGACGTCGCCCTTGTGCGTCACGCAGCCGAGCTTGCCGTCGGCCGTGTCGAAGCCCTGCGTGCAATCGACGATGCGGTACGGCAGCCCCGAACCCAGCGTCACCTTGCCGGAGATCTGCAGGCCCCAGGGCAGCAGGCCGTCGACCACGCCGGTGCCGACGAAACGATGGCGCTCGACCAGCACCGACGGGTGGTAGACGTCCTGACCGGGCTTGCCGTAGGTGAAGTTGAAGATGTCGTCGTCCCAGGTCTGATGCGTGGTCTTGCCGTCGGTGTAGGTGTACGTTGCGGCCACGCCCCAGCCCGACGACTTCGAATAGGGCTTCTCGAGCTTGAAGTAGACCGAGGTGGTCTTGGTCTGCGTGATGAAGTCGCCGAGGATCAGGTTGCCGAACCCGGGCGGCCCGCCCCACAGCGGATCGATCTGGGACTGCGTGCCCCATCCGCCGTTCGGGTCGCGGTTGCCCTCGAACCAGTTGAACTGGTTGTGGCCGCGCGCGTACATCAGGCCGAGCTCGCCGTTCCAGACGCCCAGCCCCTGGCGCAGGCCCAGGCTGAGCTGGTCGGTGTACGGCATCTTGTGGTCGTTCTTGATCATCCAGACTTCGCCGCCGGGCGTCTGGTTGTTGCGCAGCTCGTCGATCGCGTGGTTGGCGATCGTGCGGTCGTAGGCACGGCCCAGCCCGCCGAACACGACGGTGTTGCGGTCGCCGGTGATGTCGTACGAGAAGCCGATGCGCGGCTGGATCGCGCCCTTGTAGGCGCGGCGGCTCGATCCCGTGCTGATGTAGTCGTTGATGTTGATGCCACCCTTGGCCAGCGACTGTGCGTAGGTCTGGCCGGGCGCCGCGCCGGCGCGCGTGTCGAGCTGGCCGAACGCGGCCACGCGATCGGCCGGGGTCACGTAGTCGTCGTTCAGCATGTTGGTTTCGTAGTCCCACCGAACGCCGAGGTTCAGCTCGAGCTGCTTCGTGACCGCCCAATCGTCCTGGAGGTAGAGGCCGAACTGCTTGTCCTTGTACTGCAGCGAGATCGGCGTCTGCGCGCGCAGGATGTGGCAGGACGCGGTGTCATTGGCCGTATCGGTCGGCGCGGGCGCCGCGCTGGTGCAGTTGCCGGTGGCCGCGTCGTAGTACGGCACGCCGGTCTGCGTGTTGACCACGGTTTCGACGACATCGACCGAACGCGGCGTGCCGGACAGGTCGAAGCGTATGTCCTTCAGCTTCGCGCCGGTCTTGATCGTGTGCCCGGCCCAGCCGGTGTAGGTGAAGTCGTCCTGGAACAGCAGGCCGCGCTGGCGGCGGTCCTGCGCATCCGGCGAGCCGCCGGTGAAGATCAGGTCCGTGCTGCCGTTGAGCACGCCGCTGGCGCCAACCTTGTACTTGATGTAGGGACCGCTCGCGAATGCATGCGGGTTCCAGCGTGCGTCCTCGTAGCCGATGTTGGCCTCGTTCAGGAACGATGCGCCGGTCCATTCGTGCTTCAGGTTCAGGCGGTTCTCCTTGCTGGCGCGGTCCTTGACGTTGTCGGCCGAGCTGAAGTTCACGTCCTCCGGATAGCCGGGGTCGTGCTCGTCGCGCAGCCGCGCCGTGAGTTCGAGGCGATGGTCCGGGTTGATCTGCAGATCGACCTTGCCGAAGAACAGCTTCTCCTTGAACTTGTTGTGGAACGAGCCCTGCAGGCCGAGCAGGCTGGGGAAGATCCCGGCACTCGTGTTGACGCCGACGAGCTTGGTCGAGTTGATGGACACCAGTCGCGGGTTGTCCAGGTCCTTCTCGTCGTAGGCGACGAAGAAGTGCGCGACGTCCGGCTGGATCGGGCCGCCAAGCGCGAAGCCGTACTGGTACTGCGAGCCGCTGACGCGGTCGATTCCCTTGTCCTCCTTGGCGGTCTTCTCGAACGGAGTCGCCGCGGTCCAGTTCGTGCCGGTGCGGTCGAAGTAGATCTCGCCGTGCAGCTCGTTCGTGCCCGACTTCGTGATCGCGGTGATCGCGGTGCTGCTGACCTGGTCGAACTCGGCCTTGTAGTTCGAGCTGAGCACCTTGTACTCGGCGATCGCAGACTGCGGGAAGTTGTTGCCCTTGGTCGAGTCGCTGCCCGACAGGCCGCCGCGCAGGATGTAGTTCTTCTGGCTCAGCCCGTCGATGAAGACATTGATGTTGTCGCGGTTCTGCGCGCCTCCGCGCAGCGTCACGAAGCCGGTGGTCTGGTCGGTGTCGACCCGCACGCCCGGCGCAACGTCGGCGAAGGCCAGGAAGTTGCGGCTGTTCTGCGGAAGCGCCTCGATCTGCTTGGGCGTGATGTGGGTGCCGACCTCGGAGGTCTTGCGGTCGCTCGCGCCGGCGCGGCCGGTGACGGTGACGCCGGCGAGCTCGACGGCGCCTTCCTTCACGAGCGGCAGGTCCAGGTCCACGGTCTGGCCGACCAGCACGGTCAACGTCTCGGTGCGCGTGACGTAGCCCGGCGCGCTGATCTCGATCTTGTAGCTGCCCGGCGCCAGGCCGACCAACGTGTAGCTGCCGTCGCCGCGGCTGGTGGTGCGCGTGACCTGACCGGTCGCGGTGTTGGTCGCGGTGATGCTCGCGCCGCCTTGCGCCTTCGCGTCGGCGCTGACCGCGCCGCGCACGGTCGCGCTGCTGAGCTGCGCAGCCGCCGGCAGTGCGGTGGTGATGAGCGCGGCTGCGGCCAGCGCGCGCAAAGTGAATGTTCTGCTACGGGGGTACTGCCTCGTCGTCATCGTGGTGGCCTCCTTGATGTTCAGCGACCGCTGTCGTCGCGGTCGACTGGCGCACGATCAGATCGGCGCGCAGCGTCTGCTGCTGCGGCGCGCTGCGGCCCGGTTCCTCGATCACCGAGGCGAGCCGTTCGAGTGCAAGGCCGCCGAGCTCGGTGATGCGGGCTCGTACCGTCGTCAGCGACGGGTTGATGTAGCGGCTCATCGGGATGTCGTCGAAGCCGCCCAGCGCGAGCGCGTCCGGCACGGCGATGCCGGCTTCGTTCAGCGCCGCGAGGCAGCCGATCGCCATCATGTCGTTGCCGGCGAACACCGCGCTCGGGCGCTGCGTCAGCGCGGCGAGCTGGTTGCCGGCGCGCCAACCCGACTCCTGCGTGAAGTCGCCCTGCAGCACGTGCTCGGTCGCACCGGGCAGCAGCTCGGCGAGCGCGGCGCGGTAGCCGAGCAGGCGTTCGTGCGCCTCGTAGTTGCTCTCGGGACCGGCGATGAACGCGATCTCGCGGTGCCCGCGCGCGACCAGGTGCCGCACCATCGCGACCGCGCCGCCGTGGTTGTCGACCGCGAACGAGGAATGCTCGTCGCCGGCCACGCGCGTGTTCATCAGCACGGTCGGCAATCCGGCCGGGACGTTGCCCCACAGGAAGTCGGCATTCGCATGCGGCGACATCACGAGCAGCCCGTCGACGCGGCCGTTCATCGCGCGCAGCGCCGCGGCGGCCTCGGCCGCATCGCCATGCGAGCTGGAAACGAGCAGATGCAGCCCGCGCGCCCGCGCTGCGAGGTCGATGCCGCGGATCAGCTCGGAGAAGTACTCGCCGTGCAGATCCGGCAGCAGTGCGCCCACCGTGTGGGTGCGGCGCGTGATCAGGCTCTGCGCGGCGCCCGACGGCACGAAGCGCAACGCCGCGGCGACACCCAGCACATGCGCGCGGGTCTGCGGCGTGACGTTGGCGCGCCCGTTCAGTGCACGCGACACGGTCGCCACCGACACGTGCGCTTGCCGCGCGACATCCCTGATCGTCACTGCCATGACCCGCGTTGTCTCCGGTTGCGGCGCGACTGTTCGTGCGCTCGCTTTGTGTCGTCGTCACGGGCCCGCGACGCGGGCCGCGGAAAAACCGTTCGTCGTCAGCCAGTCGCGGCGATGTCCTCGTCGAGCACCGCGCCGTTCGTCTCGATCACGTTCGAATAGAACTTCGCACTGTCCTTGGGCGTGCGCGCTAGCGTCTCGAAATTGACGTGCACGAGGCCGAAGCGCTTCGAGAACCCGTGCGACCACTCGAGGTTGTCGAGCAGCGACCAGGCGAAGTAGCCACGCAGGTCCACGCCTTGGGCGCGTGCGTCGCGGATCGCCTTCAGGTGCGAGCGCAGATAGGCGGCGCGCAGCGGATCCGCATGACCCGTCGCGCCGTGCAGCGCCGGCGGGTCGTAGAACGCCGCGCCGTTCTCGGTCACGTACTGCGGGATGTTGCCGTAGCGCTGCTTGACCCAGACCAGCGTATCGGTCAACCCGGGCGGGTAGACCTCCCAGTTGGTCTCGGTGTGGGTCGCCTGTGTCTGCCGCACCGGCGAGGCCCGCACCGGCCACTGCGCCGGGTCGTGGCGCACGACGTTGCGCGTGTAGTAGTTGATGCCGAGGAAGTCGAACGGCTCGCGGATCAGCGCGTGGTCCTCGGCCGGCCACTCGGGCCAGGCTGCGCCGAAGATCTCGCGCAACTCGTCCGGGTACTGGCCGAGGAACACCGGGTCCAGGTACTGGCGGTTCATGTAGGCCTCGGCGCGGCGCGTCGCGGCCAGGTCTTCGGGCGACTGCGAGGCCGGGTACTTCGGCTCGAGGTTGACGACCAGCCCGACCTGGTGCTTGCCGATCGCGCGGTACGCCTGTACCGCCTTCGCATGCGAGCGCAGCAGCTGGTGCGACGCGATCGGCGCCTCGTAGCGGTTCCGGTGGCCCGGCGCCAGCACGCCGTGCAGGTAACCGCCGTCGGTCACGACCCACGGCTCGTTCAGCGTCGCCCACAGCTTGATGCGGTCATCGAGCCGGCGGTACATCAGGCTCGCGTAGTCGGCGAACCAGTCGGCCACGTCGGGGTTCAGCCAGCCGCCGCGGTCGTCTAGCGCGGCCGGCAGGTCCCAGTGGTAGAGCGTGGCCATCGGTGCGATGCCGTTCTCGAGCAGCGTGTCGACCAGCCGCTCGTAGAAGCCGAGTCCGCCCTCGTTGATGCGGCCGCGGCCTTCGGGCAGCACACGCGCCCAGGCGATGCTGAAGCGATAGGCCTTCAACCCGAGGGCGCGCATCAGCTTCACGTCGTCCTCCATGCGCCGGTAGTGGTCGCAGGCGACGTCGCCGGTGTCCCCGTCCCTCACGAGGTTGGGCGTGTGCACGAAGCGATGCCAGATGCTGGGGCCGGCGCCGTCGGCCAGCGGTGAGCCTTCGATCTGGTACGCCGAGGTCGCGGCACCCCAGAGGAAATCAGCCGGGAACGCAGAGGTGGGCACGGGCAGTCCATCGCGTGGGGAACGATGTAAACGCTACCACGGCACGTGTTGCCGCCCGCATGCGGGAAAGCGCGGGATGTTGTTGCGGGATGTGTGTCGCGTCCTCTCCGCGAACGGGAGAGGACGCGCCCGCAGCCGAAGCGTTACGCCGCGCGCGGAACCGCCATCGCGAGCAGGCGCTCGATGCGCTCCTCGGTCGACGGGTGCGTCGAGAACAAGCCGCGCAGGCCGCCGCCCGACAATGGGTTCATGATCATCATCTGCGCCGTTTCGGGGTGGCGCTCGGCGGTCTCGAGCGGGATGCCCTGGGCGTAGTTGTGGATCTTCTGCAGCGCGCTCGCGAGGGCCTGCGGGTCGCCCGAGATCTCGGCGCCGCCGCGGTCCGCTTCGAACTCGCGGGCACGGCTGATCGCCATCTGGATCAGGCTCGCGGCCAGCGGGGCGAGCAGCATCACCAGCAGCCCGACGATAGGGTTCGTGGGACGGCCTTCGCTGTCGCGGCCGCCGAAGAACATGGCGAAGTTCGCGAGCATCGAGATCGCGCCGGCCATCGTCGCGCTGATCGTCGAAATCAGGATGTCGCGGTGCCGCACGTGCGCGAGCTCGTGCGCCATCACGCCGCGCAGCTCGCGCTCGCTGAGCACGCGCAGGATGCCGGTGGTCGCCGCGACCGCGGCGTTCTGCGGGTTGCGGCCGGTCGCGAACGCGTTCGGCGCGTCTTCATCGATCAGGTAGACGCGCGGCATCGGCAGCCCGGCGCGTTGCGCGAGGTCGCGCACGAGACGGTAGAACTGCGGCGCCGAGGTCTCGTCGACCTCGTGCGCGTTGTACATCTTCAGCACCAGCTTGTCGGAAAACCAGTAGCTGAAGAAGTTCATGCCGAGCGCCACGATCAGCGCCAGCACCATGCCCTGCTGCCCACCGAGCAGCGAGCCGATCGCCATGAACAAGGCGGTGATCGCCGCCATCAGGACGGCGGTCTTCAGCATGTTGAACATCGGGACTGTCCTTCGGGAACTCCCACAACGACGTGGTGCCCCGTAGATGCGGGCCCGACCGCGAAGTTCAACGCAAGGGCCTGCCGATGCTCCGACGCGCGATCAACGCGCCGGCAGCTCGAACCGCTCGCCGACCCGGGGCGCGCCGCCCTGCAGGAACACCCGTGCCGCGAGACGCTTGCCGCCGGGCCGCTGCAGCTCGGTCAGCCGCAGCGCCGACCCGGCGCCGCACGCGACGACGATGCCGCGCTCGTCGACCGCGAGCACGCGGCCCGCTTCGGCGTCGAGCGCGGCGGCGTCCCGGACGATATCGCCGCGCCAGCACTTGATCGTCTCGCCGTTCAGCACCGTGCTCGCACCGGGGAACGGATCGAACGCGCGCAACCGCCGTTCGATCTGGGCGGCCTCCTCGCGCCAGTCGATCGGGCTTTCGGCCTTCTCGATCTTGTGCGCGTAGGTGACGCCGTGGGCGGGCTGCGGGGTTCGCTGCAGCCCGCCGCAGGCCGCGATCTCCAGCGCTTCGACGATCAACCGCCCGCCCAGAGGGGCGAGGCGATCGTGCAGCGTTGCGGTCGTGTCGTCGGGACGGATCGCGAGCGGCTCGACCAGCAGCATGTCGCCGGTATCGAGCCCGGCGTCCATCTGCATGATCGTGATGCCGGTGGTCGTATCGCCGGCCTCGATCGCGCGATGAATCGGCGCGGCGCCGCGCCAGCGCGGCAGCAGCGACGCGTGGATGTTCAGGCAACCGAGCCGCGGCAGCTCGAGCACCCACGGCGGCAGGATCAGCCCGTAGGCTGCGACGACCAGCACGTCCGGCTGCGCTTCTTGCAGCGCATCGCGTGCCGCAGCGGCATCGTCCGGATACTTGCCATCCAGCCGCAGGCTGCGCGGCTGTGCGACCGGCAGACCGCGCGCAAGCGCGAACTGCTTGACCGGCGAAGCCTGCAGCTTCATGCCGCGGCCTGCGGGCCGATCAGGCTGAGTCAGGACCAGAGGGATTCGAAATCCTGCCGCATGGAGGCGTTCGAGCGCCGCTTGCGCGAACTCCGGCGTGCCGGCGAACGCAACTTTCAAGCTCGTTCCTCTTCGCGTGCCTTCTTCAGCATCTTGGTCTTGATGCGATCGCGCTTGAGCTGGCTCAGGTACTCGACGAAGACCTTGCCGACGAGGTGATCCATCTCGTGCTGCACGCACACCGAGAGCAGCCCCTCGGCCTCGAACTCGTACGGCTCGCCGTCGAGGTTCAGCGCGCGCACCTTGACCTTCGCATGGCGCTTGACCCGGTCGTAGATCTGCGGCACCGACAGGCAGCCCTCGTCGACGAAGCTCGTCTCCTCGCTGCGTTCGAGAATCTCGGGGTTGATCAGCACCAGCGGATGGTCGCGCGCCTCGGAGGTGTCGATCACGATCACGCGCTCGTGCACGTCGACCTGGGTCGCTGCAAGGCCGACGCCGTCGGCTGCGTACATGGTCTCCAGCATGTCGTCGGCGAGCTGGCGAATGCGCGCGTCGACCTGCGCGACGGGCTTGGCCACGAGGTGCAGACGCGGATCGGGGTAACGGAGGATCGTGAGCTTGGCCACGGATAAGTTCTTTCGGTGTCGAAATTCTGCGGCATTGCCGCAACAGATGCTGCTGTAGGACTTGCACCACGGCGCGGTCCGTGACGGGTCTCACGCTGCGCCGCTTGCCGAGTCACTTTCGTTGCGATATCAAGGGTTTACAGGCAGAATCTGCGAAACTGATTGAGGATTTTCGCCGATCCCGGCGGGCGTTGCCGAGGGTCTGGCGCCGACCCCACGGCGCGACCGACCCGGCGCGAACAGAGCAACCAGACAGAGAGAGAAAAGCCACATGACCCGTCGCCATCGTTGCGCTTTCCACGCTCGCCGCGCTGCCCGTTCATTCGTCTCCGCCGGCGCGATCGTCGCAGGAGCGCTCGGTGCGTCGTCGGTCGCGTGGGCCGTCGATTATCCGATCACGCCGCAGCAGCGCAGCACCGCGCAGAAAGTCGCGCAGGACGGCGTGGCGCTGTCCGAGCTGGCGCCGAACGCACCCGACACCTACACCGTGAAGCCGCGCGACACGCTGTGGGACATCTCCAAGCTGTTCCTGAAGAGCCCGTGGCGCTGGCCCGAGCTGTGGGGCATGAACCTGGATCAGATCCGCAACCCGCACCTGATCTACCCGGGGCAACTGCTGGTGCTGGACAAGTCCGGCGGCCGCGCCCGGCTGCGCGTCGGGCAGGCGGTCGACGGCGGCACGACCAAGCTGTCGCCGCGGGTGCGCGCTACGGACCTCGGCGCGGCCGGCATCCCGTCGATTCCGTTCAACCTGATCGAGCCGTTCCTCAACGAGGCGGTCGTGCTGTCGACCAACGAACTGGCCGCGGCGCCGCGCATCGTGGCCTCACAGGAAGGCCGCGTCGTGCTGGGCCGCGGAGACATCGCGTATGTGCGCGGCGACCTTTCCAACTCGCGCGAATGGCGCGTGTTCCGCGAGCCGCGTCCGTTGAAGGACCCGGCCACGCAGGAGGTCCTCGGCTGGGAGGCCAACTACGTCGGTGCGGCCGAATACGTGCGTCAGGGCGAAAGCCGCCCCGACGCGAGCGGCAAGACCGAGGTGGTGCCGGCCACGTTCACGATGACCAGCGTGCGCCAGGAAGCCGGCGTCGGCGACCGGCTCGCGGTCGTGCCGCCGCGCGAGTTCACGAACTACGCGCCGCACGCGCCGCAAGGCCCGATGGCCGGCCAGATCATCGCGATGTACGGCGACGCGCTGACCGGCGGCCAGAACCAGATCGTCTCGCTGAACAGGGGCGCGGCCGACGGCATGGAGCGCGGCCACGTGCTCGCGCTGTGGCATGCCGGCCGCAGCATGGTCGACGCGACCGATCCGTCGCGGCCGACGATCAAGTTGCCCGACGAAAAGCACGGCACGCTGTTCGTGTTCCGCGTGTTCGATCGCGTGTCGTACGCGCTGATCCTCTCGGTGCAGCAGCCGGTGCAAGCCGGCGACCGGTTCACGCAGCCCTGATCGGCGCCGATCGCGATCGCCCCTCCAGAGGGCGATCGGACGGCATGGGAGCCCGGCATAAGATGCCCCGGTGATCGCCCGGGACGAACTCGCTGCCTGGTTGCAGCTACTCGAAACACCGAACGTCGGACGCACCAGCGTGCGCCGGCTGCTTGCGGCGTTCGGCTCGCCGCAGGCAGTGCTGGCGGCCAGCGCAGCGGCACGAACCGAGGCGGCCGGCGCGAACGCCGGTGAAGCGCTCACGGCCCCGCCTGACACGCTGCCGGCCCTGGTCGAGACCACGCTCTCCTGGCTCGCCGCGGCCCCGGGCCGCCGCATCGTCACGCTCGACGACCCGCTCTATCCGCCCATGCTGCTCGAGACGGCGGATCCGCCGCTGCTGCTGTACGTGCAGGGCCGTGCCGAATTGCTCGCGGCCGAGTCCATCGCCGTCGTCGGCAGCCGCAACCCGACCCCGCAAGGCCTGGACAACGCGCGCACGTTCGCGGCGCAGCTCAGCCGGGCCGGGTACACCATCGTCTCCGGTCTCGCGCTGGGCATCGACGCGGCCGCGCACGAGGGCGGGCTCGACGGGGCCGGCAGCACCGTCGCGGTGGTCGGCACGGGCCTGGACATCTCCTACCCGGTACGCAACCGTGCCCTGGCCCAGCGCATTGCGGATCACGGCCTGCTCGTCAGCGAATACTCACTCGGCATGCCGCCGCTGTCGACCAACTTTCCGCAGCGCAACCGCATCATCGCAGGGCTGGCGCGCGCCACGCTGGTGGTCGAGGCGGCACCGCAGTCGGGCTCGCTGATCACCGCGCGCCTGGCCAACGAGGCCGGGCGCGACGTGCTCGCGATCCCCGGGTCGATCCACTCGCCGCAGTCGCGCGGCTGCCATGCGCTGATCCAGCAGGGGGCCAAGCTGGTCGAGTCGGTCGCCGACATCCTCGACGAGTTGCGCCCTGCCGCAGGCGTCGCGGTGCGTCCCGCGCGACCGGCGGATCAGGCAACCCCTGCAGCCCAAGCGCCCGCGGCGTCGGAAGAAATCCCCGACCCGATACTCGCCGCGCTGGGCTACGACCCGGTCACGCTGGATTCGCTCGCCGAGCGCACCGGCTGGCCGCCGGCCGAACTGAGCATCCGTCTGCTCGATCTCGAGCTGGCGGGCCACGTCGCCCGGCTGCCGGGACAGCGTTTCCAGCGCGTCGCGCAGGCCTGAACCGGGACGGCGGTTTCAAATCGCTGCAAAGGCCGCACTTCGGTACAGGATCGCCCCTCCGCCACCCCTGCGGGCCTGGCGCGTGCGGTATAGTGAATCCCATGTTCGACGTGCTCGTGTACCTGTACGAAAACTACTGGCGGCCCGATGCGTGTCCCGACCACGACCAGCTGACGCGCAAGCTCTCCTCGGTCGGATTCGAGTCGGACGAGATCCAGGAAGCACTCTCGTGGCTGGACGGCGTCGCCGCCGCAGCGGAGTCCTACGACGGCGGGCAAGGCGGGCGCAGCATCCGCGTCTACTCGCCGGTCGAACAGGAGCACCTGGGCGAAGAGTCGATCGGCTTCATCAGCTTCCTCGAGTCGGCCGGCGTGCTCCCCCCGCCGATGCGCGAGATGGTGATCGACCGTGCCAGCGCGATTCCCGGCGGCCCGCTCGACCTCGAAGACCTGAAGATCATCGTGCTGATGGTGTTCTGGAGCCTGGGCGAAGAGCCCGATGCGCTGATCCTCGACGAGTTGTTCGTCGACCCGGAAGATCGGTTGATCCACTGAACCGAACTCCATCAGCAAAAACGCGGCCCCGGCCGCGTTTTTGTTTTCAGTTCAGCAGCCGGCTCGGATCCCCATCCAGCTTGGCCATCGCGCTGCGCGTCGCGCGCACCGTCAACGATTCGTCCTGCGCGGGCACCAGCAGCCCGGCCTGCAGGAACGCCGCCAGCCGGTTCTGCTGGAACAGCACGCCGCGCCCCTGCGGCGAAACGAACAGCGTGAGCTGGCGCCGCATGCCCTGCCAGGCCAGCTGCACCGCCTCGTTGCGGTTGCGGTAGTCCAGCATGTACCAGCTGCCGACCTGCAGCTCGCGCGCCCAGGCGAGCATCGCCGGCGTCGGCATCGAACCACCTTCGCCGACGACCTCGAGCTCGGAGTTCTCGTAGCCGGACAGGTCGTGCACCATTGACTCGTCGATCTCGATGTCGGCCGAGTCGGGCAGCAGCTCCTCGAGCGTCTCGAGCCGCGCCATCAGTTCCTCGAGCCGGTCGCTCGGGATCGCCGCCGTCTTCGCGGTGAACGCTGCCGCCAGTGAGTTGTTCAGCCGCTGGATGTGCTCGTCCTGCTTGTCGGCCGGCACGCCGGCATCCGCCATGCCTTCGCGCAGCGTCTTCAGCAGCGGCGGCAGGCGCCGGATCACCTCGGCGCGCTCCTCGCGCGAGACCTTCGCGCTGGCCGACCAGATCAGGTCGGCGGCGGCGCGTTTCATGTCCTTGGTCGCGTCGCTCTGGATCCCGTGCTTGACCGCGGCCATCGCCAGCACGTCGGCCCACACATGGAACAGGAAGTCGCGCACGCCCTCCTGCACCGGCACCTCGTTGAGCATCTTGCGCAGCTCGATCGTGTACTGGATCGCGAGCGTCTCGCGCTGCTCGACCTGCTGGGCCAGCGAGACGCCTTTCTTCGACGCCTCGTTCTCGTTCTTGAAGTAGTGCTCGAGGAACTTCTCGAACTCGGTCAACACGGTCTGGAACACGCGCCGGCCGGTATCGGGATACGCCTCGACGACCTGCACGACGCGCTTGATCTCCTTCTCGAGCACGTCGCCGACGGCCTTGGTGGTCGCGTCGAAGCCCATCACGCAGGCGCCCATGCGGTCGATCAGGCGGCGCGCCGGGTGGTCGACCGTCGCAAAGAAGTCAGGCTCGCCGACCGCGACGCGCAGCACCGGCATCTGCAGCCGCGCGAACCAGACGCGCACGGTCGCGGGGATGCGCTCCTCGGTGAGGATGCTCTGGAACATCAGCGCGACGACCTCGATGGTCGCGCGCTCGGCAGGCGTCGCGGCGACCTTCTTGAGCACCGTCTTCTGCTCGCGCAGGACGTCCAC
>DATCSE010000047.1:0-2568 GCA_036568605.1 Burkholderiaceae bacterium
AACTCGCGCTCGAACGCGGCGATCTCCTCGGGGTAGAAGAACTCGACGACGTTCAGCGTCTTCTGCGGGCCCTGCGGGTGCAGCGTCGAGACGACCAGCACGTGCGGGTACCACTCGACCATCACGGTCGGGTAGTAGGTCAGCCAGATCGCGCCGTGCTTGGGCGGCACGCCGTCGCGGTATGCGAGCACCGCGTCGTGCCACTTGCGATAGGCCGGCGAGCCGGGCTTCGCGAGCTCGTTCTTTGCGCCCACGGTCTGCACCGAATGCTGCGGGCCGAATTCCCAGCGCAGGTCCTCGCAAGTCACGAACTGGCCGAGGCCCGGGTGGAACGGTGCGACGTGGTAGTCCTCCAGGTAGACCTCGATGAAGGTCTTCCAGTTGTAGTTGCACTCGTGGACCTGCGCGCGGTCGAACACGTAGCCGGCGAAGTCGAGATCGGCGGCCGGGCCGATGCGCGCGAGGTCGTTCGCGACCTTGCGCACCGGGCCGCGCGGATCGCCGGGGCGGCGGTCCTCGAAGACCATGCCGTTCCAGGTCTGCACCGGGTAGTTGTTCAGGTTCAGGCACGGGTCGTCGGTGAAGTGCGGCGCACCGATCAGCTGGCCGTGCAGGTCGTAGGTCCAGCGGTGCAGCGGGCAGACGATGTTCTGGCCGCCCCCGTTGGCGCCCACGTTGCCGCGCCCGCGCAGCATCACCGACTGGCGATGCCGGCAGACATTCGAGATCAGTTCGACACCCCGCGGCGTGCGCATCAGCACGCGGCCCTCGCCTTCATGCAGCAGCGTCTGATAGTCACCGACTTCCGGAACCGAGAGTTCGTGCCCCACATAGCGGGGCGAATGCTGAAAGATGCGCTCCATCTCCCGGGCATAGACGGCCGGATCGAAGTAGCGGGTGACGGAGAGTTGCGAGCGGCTGCGCTCCAGAGCTTCGAGGGTGATGCTCAGGTCGGACATGATCCCAGGGAATCCTCCAAAGTCGGGTGCCGAACGGCTCCTGCAAGCTGGTGCCTGCCGGGGCGCCCGTATCCGGGTCAGAGTGGAAAGGCGCTTCGAGGGAAGCTAGGGGGAGGCGATTGTACCCAAGGGGTACCTCGACGCCTGGGGGTCAACACCGAGAACGCGGCATGGCCTTCGGACACATTCGGCTACCGCCCGACTCGGTGCCCCGGGGCACCGCGCAGGGGCGGCCTTCCCGGGCTGACTACAATCCACGGCTGATATTTCGCATGGCAAAGAATTCTCTCCAGACCCCGTCATCCGCCCCGGAGGCGTCGGCGCTGCCGGCCACCTACGAAGAGGCGCTGGCCGAGCTCGAACGCCTGGTGGCCGCGATGGAAGGAGGCGAGTTGCCGCTCGATCGTTTGCTCGAGAGCTACAAACGCGGTGCCGACTTGCTGAGCTTCTGCCGCGGCCGTCTCGCGGCCGTCGAAGAGCAGGTCAAGGTGTTGGAAGACGGACAACTGAAGCCGCTGGGCTCGCTCGGCAAATGAACCATCGCTGCGCTGCATGAAGCCGAACGCCGAATTCGATGCCTGGGTCCGCATGCAAGTCGATGCGGTCGAGGCCGCGTTGACCCGCTGGGTCCCGGAAGACGCACCCGCCGGACTCGGCACCGCGATGCGCTACGGCGTGCTCGACGGCGGCAAGCGGCTGCGCCCGCTGCTGGTGCTCGCCGCGGCCCAGGCGGTGCATGGCGCAGCCGAAGCGGCGATGCGTGCCGCAGTGGCGGTCGAGCTGATCCACGCCTACTCGCTGGTTCACGACGACATGCCGTGCATGGACAACGACGTGCTGCGCCGTGGCAAGCCCACCGTGCACGTGCAGTTCGGCGAAGCGCAGGCGATGCTGGCCGGCGATGCGATGCAGGCGCTGGCCTTCGAGGTGCTGACGCCGGAACGCGGTGTCGCGCCGGTGCTGCAGGCGCGCCTGTGCGCGCTGCTCGCCCGCTCGGCCGGGCATGCCGGCATGGCCGGCGGCCAGGCGATCGACCTCGCGAGCATCGGCCTGCAACTCGACGAGCGCACGCTGCGCGACATGCACCACCGCAAGACCGGTGCGCTGCTGCAGGCCAGCGTGCTGATGGGCGCGGCCTGCGGCGAGACCAACGCCATGCAGTGGGAGGCGCTGGGCGACTACGGCGATGCCTTGGGCCTCGCGTTCCAGGTCGTCGACGACATCCTCGACGTGACCCAGGCATCGTCCACGCTGGGCAAGACCGCCGGCAAGGACCAGGACAACAACAAGCCGACCTATGTGACCGTGCTCGGGCTCGAGGCTGCCCGCCGCCATGCGAACGAACTGCGCGACAAGGCGCAGGCCGCGCTGGCGCGCAGCGGGCTGACCGATGCCGCGTGGCTGAGCCTGCTGGCCGATCGCGTGGTCGAGCGCGACAGCTGACGGGAGAAGGGGAGAGCTGAATCACCATGAAACACGCGTTGCTCGAAACCATACAGTCGCCCGCCGACGTGCGCCGGCTCAGCCGCGCGGAGCTGAAGCAGCTCGCGACCGAGCTGCGCGATTTCGTGCTGCAGAGCGTCTCGCAGACCGGCGGGCATCTGTCGTC
>DATCSE010000048.1:0-30437 GCA_036568605.1 Burkholderiaceae bacterium
GCCGTAGCCCATGGCGCGCTCGTACTCGCGCAGCGCCACGCCAGTGTGCGAACCCTGGCAGGCCTTCACGTCTTCCGGCGTGCCCACGCACACCACCTCGCCGCCCGCCTCGCCGCCTTCGGGTCCCAGGTCGATGAGCCAGTCGGAGGCGCGGATCACGTCCAGGTTGTGCTCGATGACGACGATCGAATGGCCCGCGTCGAGCAGCTTGCGGAACGCGCGCATCAGCTTGGCGATGTCGTCGAAGTGCAGCCCGGTGGTGGGCTCGTCGAACATGAACAGCGTGCCCTTCTTCGCGACCGGCTGCTTGCTGCCGTTGCCGTTCGAGGCCTCGGCGAGGAAGCCCGCCAGCTTCAGCCGCTGCGCCTCGCCGCCCGACAGCGTGGGCACCGGCTGGCCCAGCTTCACGTACTCGAGCCCGACATCGACGATGGGCTGCAGCACGCGCAGCACCTCGCGGTCGTCGCGGAACAGCTGCACCGCCTCGCTGACGGTGAGCTCGAGCACGTCGGCCACGCTGAGGTCGCGCATCGAGCCGTCGCTCGCGCGGCGCTCGATCTTCACGTCCAGGATCTCGGCGCGGTAGCGCTTGCCGTCGCAATCGGGGCAGCGCAGGTACACGTCGGAGAGGAACTGCATCTCGACATGCTCGAAGCCCGAGCCGCCGCAGGTCGGGCAGCGCCCGTCGCCGGCGTTGAAGCTGAACATGCCGGCGCCGTAGCCGCGCTGCGTCGCGAGCGGCGCCTGTGCGAACAGCTTGCGGATCTCGTCGAACGCGCCGACATAACTCGCCGGGTTCGAACGCGCGGTCTTGCCGATCGGGCTCTGGTCGACGAACACCGCATCGGCCAGCCAGTCGGCGCCGTGCAGGGCGTCGTGCTCGCCGGGCGACTCGGTCGCCTTGCCGAAGTGGCGCGCGAGCGCCGGGGCCAGCACGTCCTGCATCAGCGTGCTCTTGCCCGAGCCCGAGACGCCCGTCACGCAGACCAGGTGCTGCAGCGGGAACTCGACCGTGATGTTCTTCAGGTTGTGGTCGCGCACGCCTTCGACGATCAGCTTGGGCGTGGAGTCGCTCATCAGGCGCTTGATGCCCATCCCGACATGCTTGCGCCCGCCGAGGTAGGCGCCGGTCAGCGTGTCGGCCTTGCGGATCGCCTCGGGCGTGCCGTCGAACACGATGCTGCCACCGCGCTCGCCGGGACCCGGGCCCATGTCGATCAATCGATCGGCCGCCAGCATCACGGCCGGGTCGTGCTCGACGACGACCAGCGTGTTGCCGGCATCGCGCAGCCGCAGCATCGCCTCGACGATGCGGTTCATGTCGCGCGGGTGCAGGCCGATGCTGGGCTCGTCGAGCACGAACATCGTGTTGACCAGCGAGGTGCCCAGCGCGGTCGTCAGGTTGATGCGCTGGACCTCGCCGCCGGACAGCGTGCGGCTCTGCCGGTCCAGCGTCAGGTAGCCGATGCCGACGTCGCAGAGATAGCGCAGCCGCGTGCGGATCTCGTCGAGCAGCAGCTTCAGCGCCTCGTCGAGCATCGTGCTGGGCAAGGTCAGCGTGTCGAAGAAGCGGCGGATGCGCTCGATCGGCAGCAGCATCAGGTCGTGCACCGTCAGCCCTGGCAGCGCCTCGAGCTGCGCGCGGTTCCACTGCACGCCCACCGGCATGAAGCGCTTTGCCGGCTCCAGCACCGCGTCGGCATCGGCCTTCGTGCCCAGCCGCCACAGCAGCGCCTCGGTCTTCAGCCGCGCGCCGCCGCAGACGGTGCACGGCGTGTAGCTGCGGTACTTGGACAAGAGCACGCGGATGTGCATCTTGTACGCCTTGGACTCGAGGTACTCGAAGAAGCGCTTGACCCCATACCACTGCTTGTGCCAGTTGCCGGTCCAGTTCGGCGTGCCGTTGATGACCCAGTCGCGCTGCGCGTCGGAGAGCTGGTTCCACGCGGTGTCGCGCGGGATGCCGGCCTCGCCGCCGTACTTGAGCAGGTCTTCCTGGCACTCCTTCCAGGCCGGCGTCTGCATCGGCTTGATCGCGCCGGCGCGCAAGGTCTTGCGGCCGTCGGGGATCACGAGGCCGTAGTCGACGCCGATCACGCGGCCGAAGCCGCGGCAGGTCTCGCAGGCGCCGTAGGCCGAGTTGAAGCTGAACAGCGCCGGCTGCGGGTCGGCGTAGCGGATGTCGCTGTCGGGGCAGTGCAGGCCGGTGGAGAAGCGCCACATTGGGGGCTCGCCCTCGTCGGCCGCCAGCACGTAGACGTTGACCCGCCCGCTGCCGCGCTTCAGCGCCGCTTCGATCGCCTCGATCGCGCGGACCTTCTCGGTGCCCTGGATGCGGAAGCGGTCGGCCACCACATCGAGCAGCTTGCGTTCGCCGACCACGCGCTCGGCCTGCACCCGCGTGTAGCCGCTCGCGGCGAGCCACTGCTCGACCTCGTCGGCACTGGTGTTGGCCGGCAGCTCGACCGGGAAGGTGAGCACCAACCTCGGGTCGTCCGCCGCGGTGCGCGCCATCAGCTCGGCGTAGATCGTCTCCGGCGTGTCGTGGCGCACCGGCAGCGCGGTCTGCTTGTCGAACAGCTCGCCGGCGCGCGCGTACAGCAGCTTCAGGTGGTCGTTCAGCTCGGTCATCGTGCCGACTGTCGAACGCGAGCTGCGCACCGGGTTGGTCTGGTCGATCGCGATCGCCGGCGGCACGCCGTCGACCCGGTCGACCGCCGGGCGGTCCATGCGGTCCAGGAACTGGCGCGCATACGCCGAGAACGTCTCGACGTAGCGGCGCTGCCCTTCCGCGTACAGCGTGTCGAACACCAGGCTGGACTTGCCCGAGCCGCTGGGCCCGGTGACGACCGTCATTTCGCCGGTCCGGACGTCCAGGTCCAGGTTCTTCAGGTTGTGCTGCCGCGCACCACGGATGCGGATCACACCGGAGGTCATTCGGGTGGGTCTTTCCAGGGGAAAGCGGAAGATTCTAGAGAGGCTGTGGCGTATGAACGCCAGTCGGGGCCAAAGACCCCACCCGGGCGGCAATGCGAACGGCTACCATTTGCGGCTGACCAGGAATCTCTCCGTCGAATGAGTCACGATCCCGGTTCCCGCCCGCCGTCCTCTCCCGAATCGCGTCCGTGCAGCCTGCTCGAAACCGCGCAGCAGCGGGACCGCCGGCTGTTCGACAGCCTGAGCGAAGGGGTCTGGGAACGTGACCTGAAGACCGGCGAAGCCTGGTACTCGCCGCGCTACAAGCGCATGCTGGGCTTCGCCGACCACGAGTTGCCGAACCTCCAGGACGCGCTGCGCGAGCGCATCCACCCGGAGGACCTGGCGTTCATCGACCAGGCCTACGCGCACGCCGCCGCGACGCTGGGCGAAGCGCAGGGCGAGGCGCGCATCCGCACCCGGCTCGGCGACTACCGCTGGTTCCGCGGGCGCGTGCGCGTCTGGCCCGATGCCGACGGCCGACCGGCGATCCTGGTCGGCGCGCTGTACGACGTGCACGACCACAAGCTCGCGACCGAGGCGCTGAAGGCGCAGCAGGCCGTGCTCGAGGAACGGGTGCGCGAGCGCACCCGCGGCCTGGCCGAGGCGCTGGCGCAGGCCGAGGCGCAGCAATACGCCGCCGAGCGCGCGAACCAGGCCAAGGCGGCGTTCCTGGCGCACATGAGCCACGAGTTGCGCACGCCGCTGAACGGCGTGCTGGGCATGACGCAGCTCGCGCAGTCGCTCGCGACGACGCCGGAGCAGCGGCGTTATCTCGAGCTCGCGAAGCAATCGGGCGAGTCGCTGCTGCGCGTGCTCGAGGACGTGTTCGATTTCGCGCGCGCCGAAGCGGGGCGGCTGACCCTGCAGCACGAGACGTTCGACCTCGCCGAGCTCGCGGCCGAGACGCTGCGCGGCTTCCTGCCGGCGGTGTGGGCGAAGAACCTGCAGGTCAGCTTCGACTACGTCGGCACGATCACGCGGGTCGGCGGCGACGCGGCGCGGGTGCGGCAGATCGTCTCGAACCTGATCAGCAACGCGATCAAGTTCACCGAGCAAGGCTACATCCTGCTCGTGCTCGAAGTGGAGGCGCTGGACGCGGCGGCCTGCCGCGTGCGCATCCGGATGCGCGACAGCGGCGTCGGCATGGATGAGGCGACCGCACGCAAGGTGTTCGACCCGTTCGAGCAGGCCGACTCGAGCCCGGCGCGGCGCCACGGCGGCACCGGGCTCGGCCTGTCCATCGTGCGGCTGCTGGCCGGCATGATGGGCGGCGACGTGACCGTGCGCAGCACGCCGGCGCTGGGCTCGGAGTTCACCGTCGAATTGCACCTGGACACGCTGCCCGACCAGCCGCTTGCCGCCTTTGCCGCCGAAAACGATGCGGGCGGCCATGCCTGGCTGCTGGTGCGCACCGCCGCGAACGGCGCACGGCTGCAGAAGCGGCTCGAACGGCTGGGCTGGACCAGCGAGCTGATGACCGAGGTGCGGCACGCGATCGAGCGGCTCGAGCAGGCGAACGCGGTCGCGCCGGATTGCATCGTGATCGCCGAAGACACGATCGCGCCGGACACCGATTTCCTGCGCCTGCGCCGCGGCCTGCCCGGCGAGGTGCCGATCACGCTGCTGCTGCGCCCGGACTTCGACCTGGGCACCGTGCGCAGCGCCGCCGAGGACGCGCAACTGCGCGTGCTGATCGTGCCGCTGACGCCAACCGATCTGCACGAGCTGCTGCAGCCCGAGACGCCCGGCGGCACGCTGCCGGTGCCGCTTGCGAGTGCGCCGGTGCGGCCCAACGTGCTGGTCGTCGAGGACAACCCGATGAACCAGATCATCGCGCGCGAGATGGTCAGTGCGCTCGGCATGGAGCCGGCGATCGTCGGGAGCGGCGAAGAGGCGATGACGAGTTGCCAGTACGCCGCGCCAGACCTGGTGCTGATGGACATCCAGATGCCCGGCATGGACGGCCTCGAGACCACCCGCCGTCTGCGCGCGCTGCAGGCCGACGGCAGCCTGCGCCCGTTTCCGATCATCGCGCTGACCGCGCATGCGATGGCCGCCGATCGCCAGGCCAGTCTCGAAGCGGGCATGAACGAGCACCTGACCAAGCCGATCCAGCTCGACGAGCTGCGCAGCGTGCTGCGGCACTGGCTGACCGCCAGCCCGTCCCCGGCCTGAGGTCAACCCTCTCCCACGTTTGAATCGACCGGCCCCCGGTTCGCGGGGTTTGCGCATCGCCGTCGATGCTCAACATTCGTTTACTTTCATTACAGAAGACTCCCCGCTGACCACGAGGGAGGACGTGCCATGGATGGACTCGCTCGTGCCGGCCGTTGCGCGTTTTGGCTGCCGCTCGCAGCCTTGTTGATGTCCTGCGGCGGAGGCGGCGGCGACACCGCGTCGCCCGAGGCGCCGACCGCGGTGGCGGCCAGCGAGGCCAAACAGATGAAGGCGGCTGAGTTCGTGCCGCCGACCACGATCCCGGCCGACGCGAACACCAAGGGCATGTGGTCCCCGGTCTACCCCTGGCCGCTGATCTCGGTGCACTCGGTGTTGCTGCCCGATGGCCGCGTGATGACCTACGGCTCGGACCTGAACGGCCTGCAGACCGGCCACGCGAACTACGACGTGTGGGACAGCAACGGCGCGCCCGACGCCGGCCACCTGGCGCTCTCCAACACCACCGGCACCGACATCTTCTGCAGCTCGCAGGTGCTGCTGCCGCAAAGCGGCAACGTCTTCATCGCCGGCGGCGACGTCTGGACGGGCACGAAGACGACCAACACCGGAAACAACAACAGCAACCTGTACGACAGCGCGAGCATGTCGCTGACCCGCGGCATCAACATGAACCGCTCGCGCTGGTACTCGAGCTCGACGACGCTGATCAACGGCGAGACCTACATCCAGGGCGGCTCGGGCGGCGCCGACCTGCCGGAGATCCGCGGCCTGGACGGCACGTTCCGTTTGATGAGCGGGATCAGCACCAGCGCCATCAGCACCTCCTACCCGCGCAATTTTGTCGCACCCGACGGACGCATCTTCGGCTATCACCCGAGCAACGGCCAGATGTACTGGGTCGACCCGACCGGCACCGGCTCGATCACGCTGCTCACGAAGTTCAACTCGGCGTACACCGGCGGCTGGTTCTCCACCACCGCGATGTACCGGCCGGGCCGCATCCTGCAGATCGGCGGCAACTCGAACGGCGCCTACACGATCGACATCACCAGCGGCACACCGGTCGTCGCGGCCACGCAGTCGCTGTCGAGCAAGCGTGCCTGGGCCAACGCGACCATCCTCGCCGACGGCAAGGTCGTCGCGACCAGCGGCAGCGACGTCGCCGGCGAAGCCACCGGCTACAACAACATCGCCGAGATCTGGGACCCGGCCTCCGGCCAGTGGACGCTTGGCGCGGTCGCGCAGAAGATGCGCCTGTACCACTCGAACGCGCTGCTGCTGCCCGACGGCAGCGTGCTGGTCAGCGGCGGCGGCGCAACGTCGCCGACGATGACCACGGACCCGAACAAGAACAACCTGAACGCCGAGATCTACTACCCGCCGTACCTGTTCACCAGCAGCGGGACGCGTGCGCCGCGGCCGGTCGTCAACAACGCGCCGACCTGGATCGACATCGGCAAGACCTTCAGCGTCGACATCGGCGCGAACGCGAGCAGCGTCAGCCGCATCACGCTGGTCAAGACCGGCTCGACGTCGCACAGCTTCAACATGGACCAGCGCTTCCTGGATCTCACGTTCAAGGCGAGCGGCACGCACGTCGCGATCCAGGCACCGACCCGCGCCGGCGAAGCGCCTCCCGGCTACTACCTGCTGTTCGTGTTCAACGAAGCCGGCGTGCCCTCGGTCGCGAAGATCGTGCGCATGGGCATCGCGACGAACCCGAACCCGCAGACGGTTCCGGTGCTGACCAACCCGGGCGCGCAGACCTCGCAGGTCGGCGTGGCGCTGACGCTGCAGCTCAACGCGAGCGACCCGAACGGCGACACGCTGAGCTATGCCGCGACCGGCTTGCCGCCCGGCCTCGCGATCAACACGACAACCGGCCAGATCAGCGGCACGCCGACGGCTGCCGGCAGCTACAACGTGGTCGTCTCCGCGACCGACGGCGTCAACACCGCAACGGCCAACTTCGTCTGGACCACGCAAGGCGCTGTCCCGCTGGTGCTCGACACCCCGCCGGCGCCGCCGTTCGTCGTCACGACCGGCACCGCGACGTATACCGCCACCGCGAGCGGCGGTGCGAACCTGCGCTACAAGTGGAACTTCGGCGACGGCACGCCCGAGACCGGATGGTCCACCGAGTCCACCATCACGCACGCTTACGCGAACCCGGGCACCTACACGATCACGGTCACCGTGACCGACGACAGCGGTGCGCTGCGCAGCCGCAGCTTCACGCAGGCGGTCTATCTGCCGGCGACGCCGAAGTCACCCGCCGCGTCAGGCAACCTGGTGGTCGAGAAGCCGGCCACGGGCGCTGCGCGGCTGTGGGTCGTCAACCAGGACAACGACAGCGTCAGCGCGTTCGACGCGGCAAGCTACGCGAAGCTGGGCGAAGTCGCCGTCGGCGCCGCGCCGCGCTCGATCGCACGCGCGCCGAACGGCCTGCTGTGGGTCACCAACAAACAAGGCGCGAGCATCAGCGTGATCGACCCGACGAACCGCAGCGTCGTCACGACGCTCGCGCTGCCGCGAGGCTCGCAGCCGTTCGGCATCGTGATGTCGCCGGTCGCGAACACCGCGTATGTCGTGCTCGAGGCCGGCGGCCAGTTGCTGCGTTTCGACACCGCGAGTTATGCACAGACCGGTGCGCTCGCGATCGGCCCGAATGCGCGCCACCTGTCGATCAACGCGGCCGGCACGAACCTGTACGTCTCGCGCTTCATCACGCCGCGCCTGCCCGGCGAAAGCACTGCGACGGTCACGCCGACCGCCAGCACCGGCGGCGAGGTGCTGCAGGTGAGCGCTTCGGCGTTGTCCGTCGTGCGCACGATCGTGCTGCAGCACAGCGAACAGCCCGACACCGAAAACTCGGGCCGCGGCATCCCGAACTACCTGGGCGCCGCGGTGATCTCGCCCGATGGCACGCAGGCCTGGGTGCCCTCCAAGCAGGACAACATCAAGCGCGGCGCGCTGCGCGACTCGACCGGGCTGAATTTCCAGAACACGGTTCGAGCCGTCAGCTCGCGCATCGATCTCGCGAGCAACAGCGAAACGCTCGCCTCCCGCATCGATCACGACAACGCGAGCGTCGCGAGCGCCGCGGTCTACGAACCGCACGGCGTGTACCTGTTCGTCGCGCTGGAAACCAGCCGCGAGCTCGCGGTCGTCAACGCGTTCAGCGGTGCCCAGCTGTTCCGCATCGACGTCGGCCGAGCGCCGCAGGGCCTCGCGATCTCGCCCGACGGCAAGCAGCTGTTCGTCCACAACTTCATGGACCGCACGGTCAGCGTGCGCGACCTGGTGCCGCTGCTCGAGCAGGGCGTGTTCGATCTGCCGGCGGTCGCCACGCTGGCGACAGTCGGCACAGAGAAGCTGACTGCGCAGGTGCTGCTCGGCAAGAAGCTTTTCTACGACGCACGCGATCCGCGCATCGCGCGCGACAGCTACATGAGCTGCGCGAGCTGCCACAACGACGGCGGCCACGACGGCCGCGTCTGGGACCTGACCGGCCTGGGCGAGGGCCTGCGCAACACGATCGCGCTGCGGGGGCGCGGCGGCATCGGCCAGGGCTTCCTGCACTGGAGCGCCAACTTCGACGAGGTGCAGGATTTCGAAGGCCAGATCCGCACATTGGCGGGCGGCACCGGGCTGATGTCCGACACCGCGTTCAACACGGGCACGCGCAGCACGCCGCTCGGCGATCGCAAGACCGGCCAGTCGGCCGACCTCGATGCGCTGGCCGCGTACGTGACGTCGCTCAACACGTTCGACCCGGCACCGGCGCGGCCCGACGCGGCCACGCTGTCGGCCAACGCCGCCACCGGCAAGGCCGTGTTCACGGCGCAGAAGTGCGGGTCGTGCCACTCGGGTGGCGCGTTCACCAACAGCGGCGCGGCCACGCTCGTCGACATCGGAACGCTGAAGCCCAGCAGCGGCAGCCGGCTGTACGGGTCGCTCGCCGGCATCGACGTGCCGACATTGCGCGACGTGTGGGCCACCGCGCCGTACCTGCACGACGGCTCGGCGCCTACGCTAGAGGCCGCGATCCGTGCGCACAACAACGTGTTCATCGGCGATGCCGACCTGACGATGCTGGTCGCGTACCTGAAGGAGATCGGCGGCGACGAGCCGGCCGGCAGCGGCCTGACCGGCAGCTACTTCGCCAACGTGAGCCTGACCGGCAACGCCGTGCTGACGCGTTACGAGGCCGTGGACTTCAACTGGGGCACTGGCGCGCCCGCCGCGGGCGTGGGCGCCAACAACTTCTCGGTGCGCTGGAGCGGCACGCTGATCGCCGGTGCAGGCGGCAGCTACAAGTTCCAGACCGTGTCGGATGACGGCGTGCGCCTCTGGGTCAATGGCGTGCAGATGATCAACAACTGGACCGACCACGGCAGCTGGACCAACACATCCGGCGCGATGACGCTGAGCGCCGGCCAGCAGGTCAGCATCCGCATGGAGTACTACGAACGCGGCGGCAGCGCGATCGCGCGGCTGCGCTGGCTGCCGCCGGGCACGAGCAGCTACGTGGCGATTCCGATCGGGAATCTGCTGCCGAACTAGGTCTGGGACAGCGCGGCCACCGAAGCGGCCGCGCCCCTGACCTCCGGGATCAGTGCCGCGGCCCGCGCGACGTGAGGTAATCGAAGGTCGCGGCCCAGGTCTGCGGCGAGTTCAGGATGCCGAGGTGCGACGTGCCGAGCACCGCGTCGAAGGCGCCCTGCCCCGTGAGGCTCAGCTCCTCGGCGCCGTACAGCCGCGCGCTCTGCGAGAAGTCGGTGGGCTGGCCGAACGAGTCCTCGGCCGGCACCGGCGCGATCGCACCGTCCTGGATCGGGAAGTAGACGAAGCTCTTGTCGGCGTTGCGGATCACGAGCACGCGGGTCGGCGGCGGCGTGTCGTCGCCGCGGTTCAAGCGCTCGAGGAACGCGGTGTGCGGCGATCCGAATTCGCGGCAGACCTCGCTTTGCGGCGTGAAGCCGCCTGCCGCGGGGGCCTGGAAGTAGTTCAGCGGATTCGGCGAGCAGTTGATGATGCCGTGGTTCGGCCCGTCGATCGCGACCAGGCGGCGCACCCGCTTGTACGCATGCTCCTGCCGCATCCACTCGCGCGCCAGCGGCACGCCCAGGCTGTGCGCGACGATGTCGACCTGGCTCGCGCCGGTGTACGCAAGCACGGCCGAGACGAAGCGGCTCAGGTCCGGCACGTTGGCGGCCACGGTGTGCGCGATCCGCGAGCGGTTCGTCTGGTCGGCCGCGAGGTTGCACTGGTCGCCCTGGTAGCCCAGCGCCCACAGCTCGCTGGTCGCGTAGCCGCGGTCGGCCAGGTACTGCGCGAACGCCTGCACGCGGCCGAACGGGTTGCACGCGGTCGGGTACGGCGTGTCGTTGTTGCCGTGCAGGAAGATCACCGGCACGCGCGTGACCGGGCCGGCGGCGCCGAAGCCGATCACCGGCTTGCCGAGCGAGGTGTCTTCGATGGCCGGAAAGTCGGCCGGGAAGCTCGTGCCGACCGTTCCGGCAGCCTGTGCGGCCGCGCAAGCGACAGCGGCCAAGAGTGCAACGAGCGGACGCAATGAACAACCCATGGACAGTCTCCTCGTGGTGTGGGGTGAAGAACAACGACGGGCGAGAGTCGCCGGTGCTTTCAATCAACCGGCGAAGAAACGTTCGATCAATGCCCACTGCTCCGGCGTGTTCAGCGCCGGCGCGTGGCCGCAATCCTTGATCTCCGCGACGACCGCGCACGGGCCCGTCGTGCGCATGCGCTCGGCTACGTCGGGCAGCAGCAGGTCGGAGCTCTCGCCGCGCAGGCACAGCACCGGGATGGCCAGGCGCTCCCAGTCGTCCCACTGCAGGTACTCGTTCGCGTGATGGGTGAACTGCATCACCATCGCCGGGTCGTAGTGCGGCGTCACGCGGCCGTCGGGGAGCCGGCGCGTCGAGGTTTCGGCCAGGCGCCGCCATTGCGCGTCGCTGAGCCAGCCGTACGGCCGGTAGACGGTGCGGAAGTAGGCTTCGAGCTCGGTCACCGTCGCGAACGCGGCGGGCGCGCCGGCGTAGCTGCGGATGCGGTTGATCGCCGCCTCGGCAAGCTCGGGCCCGTTGTCGTTCAGCACCAGCCGGCGGATGCGCCCGCGCAGGCTGCGCGCCGCGCAGCGCGTGCCGATCGCGCCGCCCATCGACGTGCCCAGCCAGTGGAACTGCGTCAAGCCCAGCTGGTCAACCAGCGATTTGGCGATCTGCTCGTAGAACGCGAGGCAGTAGTCGCGCTCCGGCGCCGGGCTCCACTGGCTCAGGCCGCGGCCTATCGTGTCGGGGCAGATCACGCGGTAGCTCTTCGCGAGATGGGCGGCGATGTCGTCCATGTCGCGGCAGGTGCGTGCCAGGCCGTGCCACGCGATCACCGTCTCGGCATGCTCGGCGCCCCACTGGACATAGTGGATCTCGCGCTCGGCGCAGCGCAGGTAGTGCGACGTCGGGCTCATCGATCGCTCCTGCGCAGCGCGCGCAGCCGGCCGACGACTCCGCTCGGGAAGTAGTAGACCGACAGCACGAACAGAATCCCCAGCCACAGCAGCCAGCGGTCCGGCGAGATCAGCGCCGACAGCACCGGCACGTCGCCGATCGCCGATGCGCCGAGCTTCATCAGGTCCTGCAGGTAACTCTGCGCGAGCACGAACAGCACGCTGCCGATCACCGCGCCATAGACCGTGCCCATTCCGCCGATCACGACGATCAGCAGCACGTCCAGCATGATCTCGAGCGACAGCGTCGTGTCCGGGCCGTTGTAGCGCAGCCAGATGGCCAGCAGCGCGCCGGCCACGGTCGCGAACAGCGCCGACAGCACGCTCGCGATCGTGCGATAGACGACGGTGCGGTAGCCGATCGCCTCGGCGCGGAAGTCGTTCTCGCGGATCGCCTGAAGCACACGTCCGAACGGCGAGTTGACGATGCGCAGCATCACGAGGACCAGCACGGCGGCGCTGACGAACAGCAGGTAGTAGCTGGCGAAACGGCCGTCGATGGATGCGCCGAGGAACGGCTCCTCGAGGTACTGCGTGCCCGGCTGCAGCGCCTCGGGCACCTTGAAGGTCAGCCCGTCCTCGCCGCCGGTGACCGACGAGAGCTGCGACGCGAGCGCGAGGAATGCCGACGCGACCGCCAGCGTGATCATCGCGAAGAAGATCGCCCGCACCCGCAGGCTGAACAGGCCGATCAGGAACGACAGCAGCAGCGACAGCACGAGCGCGAGCGCGAGCCCCAGCGCGACCGACCCCCAGGTCGGCCCGAGCCGCGTGCAGGCGATCGCCACGCCGTACGCACCGATGCCGAAGAACATCGTGTGCGCGAAGCTGACGATGCCGGTGTAACCCAGCAGCAGGTCGAAGCTTGCGACCAGCACCGCGAACACGACGATCTTCGCCGCGACGTTCAGCGCCTTCGTGCCGGGGAACAGGAACGGCGTGAGCGCCAGCGCGAGCACCAGCGCGATCAGCAGCAGCGCGAGCCAGCGGCTGCGCGGCAAGTCATGAGACAGGAGACGTTGGAGCATGAGGCGACAGGGCTTCGACAAGCTCAGCCCGAACGGTGTTGAAAATCCGAACGGTGTTGAAAGTCCGAACGATGTTGGGAGTCCGAACGGTGTTGGGAGTCCGAACGGTGCTGGGAGTCCGAACGGTGCTGGAAGCGCGAACGGTGTTGGAAGTGAAGGCGGTCGGCAAACTCCGTTCGCCCTGAGCCTGTCGAAGGGCCGTGTGCCACGATCGTTCGTCCTTTCATGTCAGCGGTTCGCGACCGGGTACAGCCCCTGCGGCCGCCACAGCAGCACCAGCACCATCAGCCCGATGCTCGAGAACATCACGACCGGCGGCGCGAGGAAGCCCGCGTAGTTGACGACCAGCCCGACCAGCAGCGCGCCGATGAAGCAGCCGAAGGTCGAGCCCAGCCCGCCGATGATGATCACGATGAAGATCAGCACGTTGACCTGCGCGCCGATCTGCGGGATCACGTTCTGCTGGAACAGCCCCCACATCACGCCGCCGAGCCCGGCGAGCGCCGAGCCGACGACGAACACGCCGACGAAGAGCATGCGGATCCGGTAACCCAGGCTCTCGACCATCTCGCGGTCCTGCACGCCGGCACGCACGAGCAGGCCGATCTTCGTGCGGTTCAGCGCATAGAGCATCGCGACCAGCACGACCAGCCCGATCGCGACCGCGAGCACGCGGTACTTGCCGATCGCCGCGTCGCCGATGTGCAGCGAGCCGCGCAGCGCCTCGGGCAGCGGCAGCGGGCGCTGCTCGGGGCCCCAGATCACCTTGATCAGCTCCTCGCCGATGATCATGCCGCCCATCGTGATCAGGATCTGCTTCAGGTGCTGGCCGTAGACCGGCCGCACCAGCACGCGCTCGAAGGCCCAGCCGACTGCCCCGGCCAGCGCCATCGCGGCGAGCATCGCGACGAACACCGCGCCGAGGTTGCGCACCAAGCTGTCAGCGCTGGTCCAGTCGGCGGCCGCGCCGAGCACGGTGGTCGCGACGAACGCGCCCAGCGCGATGAACACGCCGTGGCCGAAGTTCAGCACGTCCATCAACCCGAACACCAGCGTCAGGCCGGAGGCGGTGATGAAGACGATCATCCCCATCGCGAGACCGGCGACGGTCAAGGTCAGCCAGGTCGACGGGCTGCCGATCAGCGGCAGCGCCGCGAGCGCGACGGCTGCCACCAGGCCCAGCGGGATCCAGTCGAAGCGTGTGGTCGGGATCGCGGCCGGCGTGGGAACCGGCGTGGTGGCCATGGTCGTGCTCACGCGTTCACCCTCACCCCTGGCCCTCTCCCGCAAGCGGGAGAGGGAGAAGAACGGCACTCCCTCTCCCGCTTGCGGGAGAGGGCCGGGGTGAGGGTCTTCGAGGTCTTCGTCATTGATGTGCTCCCAGCGACAGCCCCAGCAGGCGCTGCTGCAGTTCGTCGTTCGCGGCGAGCTCGGCCATCGCGCCGCGGTGCACGACGCGGCCGTCGTCCATCACCGCGACCGTGTCGCCCAGCGCGCGCGCCATGTTGAAGTTCTGCTCGACCAGCAGCACGGTCGTCTGCGTGCGCTTGAGCTCGCGCAGTGCCTCGATCAGGTTGGCGACGATCGCCGGCGCCAGGCCTTTGCTCGGCTCGTCGATCAGCAGCAGTCGGCGCGGCTCGATCATCGCGCGCGCGATCGCGAGCATCTGCTTCTGCCCGCCGGAGAGCTTGCCCGCCGGATACAGCCAGAACTTCTTCAGCGCCGGGAACAGGCCGAACAGCCACTCGAGCCGGGTCGTGTCGATGTCGTCGACCGAGCGCGCGTCGCGTGCCGCCAGCAGCAGGTTCTCGCGCACGGTCAGGTCGCCGAAGATGCCCATGTTCTCCGGCACGTAGGCGAGGCCCAGGCGCGCGATCTCGGACGTCGTGAGCTGGCCGCCGTTCGGGCCGGTGCCGCCTATCGTCCGGCCGTCGAACGTGACCGCGCCGCGGGCGGTCGGCCACAGGCCCATGATGGTCCGCAGCGTCGTCGTCTTGCCGGCGCCGTTGCGGCCCAGCAGCATCGTCACCTGCCCGGCCGGCACGTCGAGGTCGACGCCGTGCAGGATGTGGTACGCGCCGATGTGCGTGTGCACGCCGGCCAGTTTCAGCAGCGGCATCGTCGCGGTCGTCATGCCGCTTCCTCCACGGCCGCCATGCCCAGATAAGCCTGCTGCACGATGGGCGACGCGATGACCGTCGCCGGATCGCCGTCGGCGACGAGCTGCCCGTTGTGCAGCACGATGATGCGGTCGGCGAGCTCGCGCACCACGTCCATCTTGTGCTCGACCAGCAGGATGGTCTTGTCGGCCTCGCGCTTGAGCTCGCGGATCAGGTCCAGGATCACCGGCACGTCGTCGACGCTCATCCCGGCGGTGGGTTCGTCGAACATGTAGACGCGGGGCTCCAGCGCCATCAGCATCGCGACCTCCAGCTTGCGCTGGTCGCCGTGCGGCAGGCTGCTCGCGGCGGCCTCGGCGCGGTCGCCGAGCTTGACGCGCTCGACCAGCGCGCGCGCACGGGCCAGCGTCTCGTGCCGGTCCAGCCACACCGACCACAGGTTCAGCCCTTCATGGCGGCGCGACTGCACCGCGAGCCGCACGTTCTCGAGCACCGACAGGTTCGGGAACAGCTGCGTGAGCTGGAACGCGCGGCCGAGGCCGCGATGCATGCGCGCGGCCGCGCCTTCGGTCGTGATGTCGACGCCGTTCAGGCGCACCGACCCGGCGCTCGCGGCGAGCTGGCCCGAGATCAGGTTGAAGTAGGTCGTCTTGCCGGCGCCGTTGGGCCCGACGATCGCGGTCAGCGTGCCGGGCTTGAATGCGCACGACACGCGATCGACCGCGACGTGCCCGCCGAAGCGGATGGTGAGATTTTCAGTTTCGAGCATCGTTCACGAAGCCGGCATCACGGACAGGTGCCGATCACGTAGTAGTTCGTGCCGGTCTGCTTCAGCGTCGTCGTCACGAACGTGTTCCACAGGCCCATGTTCTGGTTCGAGCCGTTCGCGTACGCGTAGCCGCCGCTCTGGTAGGCCCGGCCGGCTTGCGTGTGCGCGTAGTTGCTCGCGGTGTAGCAGGTGGCCGTCTGGGCCGCGGTCGTGGTGCCCGTCGCGGGGGCCGACTGCGCGCTCTCGCCGCTCGCATTCAGCGCGGTCACGGTCCACGAGTAGGTGGTCGACGGGGCGAGGCCGGTGTCGGTGTAGCTCGTCGCCGTGACGGCGCTGGTGTTGACCTGGGTACCGCCGCGGTAGACGTTGTAGCCGGTCGCGCCGCTGACCGCGGACCAGGCAAGCGTCATGCTGCTCGAGGTCGCACCCGAGGTGCCCAGCCCGGTCGGCGCCGCCGGCGGCGTGCCGCCACCGCCGCCCCCACCGGAGCCGCTCCCCGACGCGACGCGATCGACCATCGCCTTGATCGCCGCCATCTGCGTGCCGGCCTTCTGCGCGAAGTTGCTGCCGTACCAGCCGATCCAGTCCCAGCAGCCGTTCGGGTTCGCGAGCGAGCCGCTGGCCGACGTGGAATGGCTGGTGTTGTCGACCTTGCCCTGCGGGAACAGCACGATGATGTTGTTGGTGTCGGCCCAGCGCGTGTAGCCGGTGTTCTTGACGAACTTGTCGCCGATCTGGCCTTGCGTCTGCGCGCAGCCGTGCAGCGCGACGTGCAGCTTGCACTGCGTGCCGCTCGCGCAGCTCGCCGGGACGTAGACCCAGCCGGTCGTATCCATGCCCGCATTGCCGGCGGCATAAGGCGTCTGGTCGAACTGGATGTAGTGGGCGGCGGCCGGCGCGTCGTTGCGCGCGTTCAGCGTGCCGTAGAACTGGCTCAGCGCGGCCTTCGCGCCGTCGTAGCCGCAGTTGCTGATGTAGGGCGACGCGGTGCTGCTGCAGCTGTTGTTGCCGCTCGAATCGAAGTCGGTCGGGAAGGTGTGCGCGGTGCTCGCGCGCTGGACATAGGTCAGGCTGGCGGCCGGCACGCCGTTGTTGCCGTACTGCGTCTGCACCGCGTTCATCGGGTTCGGGCCGACGGTGTAGTCGCTGGTCCCGACGAACAGGTAGATCTTCTGTCCGGCCACCAGCGACTTGCTGTCGTTGGCGCTGCCGCTCCAGTTGTTGAGATCGGCCTGCATCGTGCTCAGCATGCTGGCGCTGATCGTCGCGTTGTACATGCACGCGGTGTAGTTGCTGTGGCCCGCGCACATGTACGGGCCGCCGGCGAACACGCCGACGCCCTTGAAGGTGGCCGCATACGCATAGCCGAGCTGGTTCGCCATGAAGCCGCCCGACGACAGGCCCGACACGGTGACCTGGCTGGTGTCGACATTGAGCTGCGGCAGCGTCGACGCAGCATGCGCCGCGCCGCCCGCGACGAGCCACGCCGCGAGCATCGAACCGAACCGCAAACGGGTCTTCCTCACTGAACTCATCGCTGTCTCCGGTGATCGCCTCTGACGGGCGTGATGAAGTTTCGTGAATCTGACTAGAGCCCCCTCCCGGAGGGGGCTAGGGGGAGCAGTGTTCCTGTACGGCGTGCCGCCGCAATGAGCGCGTTCAGCGCTTATTGCGGATCGGAACATTCATTTCATCGGGCTTGATTTCCCGCACCAGCTCCGGCACGCCCCACGTGAACGCCGGGTCCGCCTTGATCTTGAAGTGGTACATGCTCTGCATCGCCTGGTGATCTTCCTTGCGGAAGGTCATCTTCCCCTTCGGCGTTTCGAAGCTCATGCCTTCCATCGTCTTGATCAGCTTCTCGGTGTTGGTGTCGCCGCCGGTCTTCTTCAGCGCCTCGACCAGCGCGATGCCGGCGCTCATGCCGCCGGCCGTGAAGAAGTCGGGAGGCGTCTTGAACTTGCTGTAGTGGTTCGCGACCAGCCACTCGTTGATCGGGTTCTTCGGGATGCCGAAGTAGTAGTAGGTCGCGCCTTCCATCCCCGGGAACTGCTTGTACGCGGTCATCGCCGGCAGGATGTTGCCGCCGGTCGCGATCTCGATGCCGTAGCGCTTCAGGTCCAGGTCGGCGATCTTGAACGGGTTGCCCGCGCCGGCCCAGATGATCCAGATCACCTTGCGGCCCGGCTTGTCCTTCAGCGCGTCGATCAGGCGCTGGGCGCCCGCGGTGAAGTCGGTGGTCGCGGGCGGCAGGTACTCCTCGTGGACGATCTTCGCTTTCTTCAGCGCGTCCTTGAACGCCTTCACGCCGTCGCGGCCGAACGCGTAGTCCTGCGCGAGCGTCGCGATCACGGTGCCGTCCTTGTCCTGCGCGACGGCGTTGCTGATCGCGTCCTGCGAGCTGTTGCGACCGGTGCGGAAGATGTACTTGTTCCACTTGTCGCCGGTGATCGAATCCGCGACGGCCGGCTCGACCAGCAGGATCTTCTTGTACTCCTCGGCCACCGGCAGCAGCGCGAGCGCGACGCCCGACGAGCTCGGGCCCACCGCGATGTCGGCCTTGTCGTCGCTGTAGGCGGTCGCGAGCAGGCTCTTGCCCACGTCCGGCTTGCCCTGGTCGTCCTTCTCGATCACGACCAGCTTCTTGCCGGCCACCGTCATCGTGCCGCCGGTCGCATAGTCCAGGCCCATCAGCAGGCCGGTCTGGGTCTGCTTGCCGTAGGCCTCGAGCGGGCCGGACTTGCTGTAGACGTGGGCGATGCGGATCTCGTTCTTGGATTGCGCGTAGGCCGCTCCGATCGAGCCGGCGGCAAGGGCGAGCACGGCGCCCGCAAGCGCCAGAGCACGTCGTTGGATCATCGGTTTGTCTCCTGGTGATGAGCCTGGCTCACAGCAATGGATGCGCCAGATCGCACGACCCTAGGGCAACCACCAAGAAAGTCGTCGATTTGCGCGTCGGCGCCGGCGGCAATCCTTGGCTAGCGGTCGGCCGCGACGCCCGAGCGACTTGATTCCGAACAGTCCGATTCCCTCGCGACTGACCGATCTTCAGTCAGTGTCCGGTTTGAGAACACACACGCCCAACACTTCAGGGCGTGGAGGCCACCGCTCAACCGGTGTGACTCAGCCCGGCCAGCTTCTCGTATAGCGTGGCACGCGAGATGCCGAGCAGGCGCGACGCGGCGAGCTTGTTGCCGCCGGTGGCGGCCAGCGCAGCCTGGATCGCTCGCGCTTCCAGCTCGGCAATGGCTTGCGGCAACGGCGTGATGTCCGGCGACGCCGGCGTCGATTCAACCGGCTCGCCCGGCGTCGCCGCGGCGGCGACGAACGGCTCGGCCGGCGCGGCGGCACGCCGCTCCCGCGGCGCCGTGTCGCCGTCCGGCATCAGCGCTGCGAAGTGGCGCGCATCGAGCACCGCGTCGTCGGTCATCAGCGTCGCCTGCTCGAGCGCATTGCGCAGCTCGCGGATATTGCCCGGCCACGGATAGCGCGCGAGCAGGTCCAGCGCATCGGGCGTCACGCTCTTGTGCGCGAGGCCGCTGCGCCGCGCGATGTCGTCGGCCAGCGATTCGATCAGCGCTTCCAGATCGGCGAGCCGGTCGCGCAGCGGCGGCAGGCGGATCGGTAGCACGTTGAGCCGGTAGTACAGGTCGGCGCGGAAGCTGCCGGCGGCGACCATCGCCGGCAGGTCGCGGCTGGTCGCGGCAATGATGCGCACGTCGACGCGCTGCACGGCGTTGCTGCCCAGCGGCTCCACCTCCTGCTCCTGCAGCACGCGCAGCAGCTTGCTCTGCAGTGCCAGCGGCATGTCGCCGATCTCGTCGAGCAGCAGCGTGCCGCCGTCGGCGATCTTGAACTTGCCGTCGCGGCCCTTGCGTTCGGCGCCGGTGTAGGCGCCCGGCGCGACGCCGAAGAACTCGGCCTCGAGCAGCGTCTCGGGCACCGCCGCGATGTTGATCGCGATGAACGGCTTGGCGGCGCGCCGGCTCGCCGCATGGATGCCGTGCGCGAGCAGTTCCTTGCCGGTGCCGGTTTCGCCGAGCAGCAGCACCGTGCTGTCGGTCTGCGCAACGCGGCGCGCCTGGCGCTTGACCTCGACGGCCGCGGGGCTGGCGCCGACGAAACTCGCGATCGAGTGCTTCGGTCGGCGCGCCTTCGTCAGCTGGTCGGCGAGCTGCTGGCGCGCCTCGTCCAGGTCGCGCTGCAGCTGGCTGAACTTCGCGATCAGCGGCTGCATCGTCGTCTCGGGATGATCGAGCAGCACCATGCCGAGCGCACCGATCACCTCGCCGTTCGCATGGCGCAGCGGCAGCCGGCTGACCAGGAAGGTGCCGGCAGAGTTGGTCAGCAGGTCGATCAGGATGGGCTGGCCGGTGTCGATGACCTGCGCCATCAGCGTGTTCGGGACGACCTCTTCGACGCGCCGGCCGACGAAGTCGGATTCGTCGTGCCCGAGCCGCGGCAGGAATTGTTTGTAGCCCTCGCTGATCCAGACGATGCGGTGCGCGCGATCGACGACCATCATGCCCATCGCCGTCGCGGCGAAGGTCTCGAACATGCTTTGCGCGGCGAGCTTGAGCACGCCGTCGGCATCGGCAGGCAGCGCGGCGGCGTGATGAGGTGCGGCGTCCGACATTCCGTCGCGCAGTGTAGGGGCACGCGCGTGCCGCGGCACGGAAGCCCGCACGAGGCCCGACGCGGGCCCAGGGCCTTGTCATAATGAATTCGGCGAAATCGCCGACCGCTGCACGCAAGGGTCCACGACCTCGACGACCTGGACAAGGTCGAAGCGAAGCGACGACGACCCACGGAGACAACCCCATGACCCCGCATTCCCCACGCCTGACCCGGCGCCGCCTGCTGCAGGCCGCCGCCGGATCGTCCCTGCTCGCCGGCCCGTTCGTCGCACGCGCGCAAAGCGGCGGCTGGCCGGCCCGGCCGATCACGATCGTCGTGCCATTCCCGGCTGGCGGCGGCACCGATGCATTCGCGCGGCCGCTGACCGCACAGCTCACGAAGAGCCTGGGCAAGCAGGTCATCGTCGACAACCGCGGCGGCGCCGGCGGCACCGTCGGCGCGACGATCGCGGCCAAGGCCGCGCCGGACGGCTACACGTTCTTCATGGGCGCGGTGCACCACACGATCGCACCGGCGATGTACCCGAAGCTGGACTACAACCTCGAGACCGACTTCATCCCGATCGGGATGATCTCCAACGTGCCGCAGGTCATCGTCGTGAACCCGCAGCGCGTGCCGGTCACTGACCTGAAGGGCCTGCTCGAACTGGTGCGCAAGAACCCCGGCAAGCTGAACTACGGCTCGGCCGGCAACGGCACCTCGCACCACCTTGCCGGCGAGCTGTTCAAGCTGCAGACCAAGACCTTCATCACCCACATCCCGTACCGCGGCGCCGGCCCGGCGCTGCAGGACCTGATCGCCGGCCAGGTCGACATGCTGTTCGACGGCCTGGGCTCGTCGGCCACGCACATCAAGGCCGGCCGTATCAAGGCCCTTGCGGTGGCCGCCAGCAAGCGCGCACCCGGCTTCCCCGACGTGCCGACCTCGATCGAGGCCGGCGTGCCGACCTACCAGGTCTCGACCTGGTACGGCCTGTGGGCACCCAAGGGCACGCCCAAGGACATCGTCGACCACATGCAGGCCGAGCTCGCGAAGGCACTGGCCACGCCCGAGCTGCAGGCCAGCTGGACCAGCCTGGGCACCGAGACGCCGAACCTCTACGGCGCCGCGTTCGGCAAGTTCGTCGGCAGCGAGATCAAGCGCTGGGCCGAGGTCGTGAAGAGCTCGGGCGCGAAGCTGGACAGCTGAGCCGCCTTTCCCGAACGACAACCATCCCCTTCGAGGACATGCCCGGCAGCATCACCCTGCACCATGACGCGCCGATCGCGCGCATCGTGCTCGCCAACCCCGGCAAGCTGAACGCGATCGACATCGCGATGTGGCGCGAGCTGCGCGCGCTGTTCGAGGGCCTGCAGGCGCTGCCGGCCCACGATGCGCCGCGTGCGGTGATCGTCTGCGGCAGCGGCGGCGAGTTCGCATCGGGCGGCGACATCGTCGAGTTCGCCGAGTTCCGCTTCGACGAGGCGCGGCTGCTCGACTTCCACGAGCACATCGTCGCGCCGGCGCTGCAGGCGATGCTGGCCTGCGACATCCCGCTGGTCGCGCAGATCGACGGCGCGTGCATCGGCGGCGGCCTCGAGATCGCGGCGTGCTGCGACATCCGCGTCTGCGGCCACGGCAGCCGCTTCGGCGCGCCGATTGCGAAGCTCGGGTTCCCGATGGCGCCGGGCGAGTTGCTGATCCTCGAGCGTCTCGCCGGCAGCGCGCTGATGCGCGAGATGCTGCTGGAGGCGCGCCTGCTCGACGCGGCGCGCGCGCTGGCGCTGGGCCTGGTGCATGCGGTGGTCGACGACGCCGATGTCGCCTCGCACGCGCTGCAACGCGCGCAGCGCATCGCCGAGCTGTCGCCGCAGGCCGCGCGCATCAACAAGCGCAGCCTGCGCCAGATCGCCGCCGGCGGTCCGGATGCGGCGCAACGCCGCGCACACTTCAGCTACGCCCCCGGCGCCGAGCACCGCGAGGGCGTGATGGCCTTCATCGAGAAGCGCACGCCGCGCTTCTGATGAGAGCGCCGCGCGGCGCCAGCGCGCTTCGTCCCGGAACGCAGAACCACACGACAATCCTTCGATGAGCGACAACCAGAACCTGTACGCCGCGCTGCGCGGCGCGTTCCCTGCCGACCTCGACACGATCGCGATCGAAACCGGCGACGGCGAGCCGCTGGCCTACACCTGGCGCGACCTGGACCGCGCCAGCGCGATGCTCGCGAACCTGCTCGCCTCGCTCGAGCTGCCCGCGGGCGCGCGCGTGGCGGTGCAGACCGAGAAATCGGTCGAAGCGCTGATGCTGTACCTCGCGGTGCTGCGGGCCGGCTTCGTCTATCTGCCGCTGAACACCGCCTACCAGAGCGCCGAGATCGCGTACTTCATCGGCAACGCCGAGCCCAGCGTCGTGGTCTGCTCGGGGAAGAACTTCCAATGGGTGAGCCGGATCGCGTTCACGGCCGGCACCGCACACGTTTTCACGCTGAACGAGGACCGCAGCGGCAGCCTGTTGCAGCGCGCCGCCGCACATTCGGACGAGCAAGTGCCGGTGCCGCGCAGCGCCGACGACCTGGCCGCGATCCTCTACACCAGCGGCACGACCGGCCGCAGCAAGGGCGCGATGCTGACCCACGGCAACCTGCTCAGCAATGCGCGCACGCTGAAGGATTACTGGGGCTGGAGAACAGCAGAGGACGGCGGCGACGTGCTGATCCATGCGCTGCCGATCTTCCACGTGCACGGCCTGTTCGTCGCGTCGCACGGCGCGCTGCTGAACGGCAGCAGGATGATCTGGTTCGCCAAGTTTGATCCCAAGGCCGTGATCGCGCGGCTGCCCGACGCGACCGTGTTCATGGGCGTTCCGACGTTGTACGTGCGCCTGCTCGGCGAGGCCGCACTGACGCGCGACGCGTGCCGGCACATGCGCCTGTTCATCAGCGGTTCGGCGCCGCTGCTGATCGAGACCTTCGAAGCCTTTCGCGAGCGCACCGGCCACACCATCCTCGAGCGCTACGGGATGAGCGAGACGGTGATGCTGACCTCCAACCCGTACCGCCCCGAGGATGGCGAGCGCCGCGGCGGCACGGTCGGCCATCCGCTGCCCGGCGTCGGCCTGCGCATCGTCGACGAGACGGGCGCCCCCGTCGCGGCCGGCGAGATCGGCCAGATCCAGGTGCGTGGCCCGAACGTCTTCGCGGGCTACTGGCGCATGCCGGAAAAGACGAAGGAGGAGTTCAGCGCCGACGGCTGGTTCAAGACCGGCGACGTCGGCCGCATCAGCGCCGATGGCTACCTGACCATCGTCGGCCGCAGCAAGGACCTGATCATCAGCGGCGGCTACAACGTCTACCCGGCCGAAGTCGAAGGCGTGATCAACGAGTTGCCCGGCGTCGCCGAGAGCGCGGTGGTCGGCGTGCCGCATCCGGATTTCGGCGAGGCGGTGATTGCGATCGTGGTCCCGCGCGCCGGTGCGGCTGCGCCCGACGCCGAGGCCATGGTCGCCACGCTGAAGGCGCGGATCGCGAACTTCAAGGTGCCCAAGCGCGTGTTCGTCGCCGACGAGCTGCCGCGCAACACGATGGGCAAGGTGCAGAAGAACCTGCTGCGCGACGCGCATCGCGCGCTGTTCGCGGGATGAGCCGCGACGCCGCGCCGGCCGACACCTGCCCGCGCTGCGGCGAGCGGTTCCACTGCGGCGTCCAAGATGCGGCGCCGTGCCCGTGCACGACGATACCCCTGGATGCGGCAACGCTCGCGGCGCTGCGCGAGCGTTATGACGGGTGTCTGTGCCTGCGTTGTCTCGCGGATCTCGCCGCGACCCCTCACCCCGGCCCTCTCCCCGCAAGCGGGGCGAGGGAGTAGAGGCCTCGGGCTCCCTCTCCCGCTTGCGGGAGAGGGCGGGGGGTGAGGGACGCGCCCCCACAGAGCAACGCTCAGTCGTTCTTGTAGATATCCACGTCCTTGGTCTCCGGCACGAACAGCATGCCGACGACAAAGGTGATCGCCGCGATGACGATCGGGTACCACAGCCCGCTGTACATGTTGCCGGTCGATGCGACGATCGCGAAGAACGTCGTCGGCAGCAGCCCGCCGAACCAGCCGTTGCCGATGTGGTACGGCAGGCTCATCGAGGTGTAGCGGATGCGCGTCGGGAACAGCTCCACCAGCATCGCCGCGATCGGGCCGTAGACCATCGTCACGTAGATCACGAGCAAGGTCAGGATCGCGACGATCTGCCACCACTGGCCGCTCATGAACGGGATCGGCTTGGCCTTGCTCGGGTAGCCGTGCGCCTTCAGCACCTCGCTGGTTTCCTTCTTGAACGCGGCGATCTTCTTCGTGCTCTCTTCGTCGAACTTGCTGTTCGCGACCGTCGCCGCGGGTGCGGTGATGGTCTTGTCGCCGATCGTGATCGTCGCCGGCGTGCCGGGCGCGGCGTCCGCCGCGTCATAGCTGACCGAGCTCTGCGCGAGGTAGCGCTTGGCGATGTCGCACGAACTCCTGAAGTCGATCTCACGCGCAATCGGGCTGCCCTGGAACGAGCATTCGCCGGGCGCTGCCGTCACGATCACCTTGCTCGCCGCCTGCGCGGCGGCCAGTTCCGGGTTCGCGGCCTTGGTCAGCGCATTGAACAGCGGGAAGTAGGTCACCGCGGCGATCAGGCAGCCGGCCATGATGATGGGCTTGCGGCCGATCTTGTCCGACAGCGCGCCGAACACGACGAAGAACGGCGTGCCGATGGCCAGCGAGGCGGCGATCATCAGGCTGACCTCGTTCGGGTCGACCTTCAGGTAGGTCTGCAGGAAGAACAGCGCCTGGAACTGGCCCGTGTACCAGACCACCGCCTGGCCCGCGGTCAGGCCGACCAGCGCGAGGATCACGATCTTCAGGTTCTTCCACTGCCCGAACGACTCGGTCAGCGGCGCCTTCGAGGTCTTGCCCTCTTCCTTCATCTTCTTGAAGGCCGGCGACTCGTTCAGGCTCAAGCGGATCCACACGCTGATCGCGAGCAGGAAGATCGAGACCAGGAACGGGATGCGCCAGCCGCCCCAGTCGGCCGTGAACGCCGGCTCGCCCATGGACACGCGGGTCGCGTAGATCACGATCAGCGACAGGAACAGGCCCAGCGTCGCGGTGGTCTGGATCCACGAGGTGTACGAGCCGCGCTTGCCGTGCGGCGCATGCTCGGCCACGTAGGTCGCGGCACCGCCGTACTCGCCGCCCAGTGCCAGGCCCTGCAGCACGCGCAAGCCCACCAGGATGACCGGCGCCGCGAGGCCGATGGCCGCATAGCTCGGCAACACGCCGATGATGAAGGTCGACAAGCCCATGATCACGATCGTGACCAGGAACGTGTACTTGCGGCCGATCATGTCGCCGAGCCGGCCGAACACCAGCGCGCCGAACGGCCGCACCAGGAAGCCCGCCGCGAACACGAGCAGCGTGAAGATGAATGCGGCGGTCGGATCCAGTCCCGAGAAGAACTGCTTCGCGATGATGGGCGCGAGGGTCCCGTAGATGTAGAAGTCGTACCACTCGAACACGGTCCCAAGACTGGACGCGAAGATGACCTTCTTCTCCGCTGCCGTCATCGGCCGACCGACATTCGAGGCGGCGGCTACTGTCGTTGCCATCGGTGAGTCTCCTGCTGCTGTGATGATGGACTGCGCATCACCGCGTGATGCTGCGTGCATCTTCTGGGCTGCCTCTGACCGGCCGCTGACGTGGCCCTGAACCGAAGCTGACAAACTCAGTAACAACCCTAGGACTACGTTCCTCGATGTGAAAGCAGCGCGCCGTTTGCGCGTTTTCCCGGGGGTCAGGCGCGCACGACGCCAGCCCGCGGTTCGCCTTCGCGGTCCCAGGCGGGCCCCTGGAACCATGCGTCGCCGCGCAAGTACGCCGCGAGCATCGACAGACTGTCGACACCCCAGAACAGACGATCGTCGACTTCGATCGTCGGCACGCCGAACACGCCGATCGCGACCGCACGCGCGCTGGCGTCGCGCAGCGCGGCCTTGACCGGCTCGCTCACCGGATCGAGCTGCGGCGCGAGCGCCTGCGTCAACGCCGCGAGGCGCTGCGGCTCGGCCGCATCGCCGCCTTGCGCCCAGATGTCGCGCAGCACCGTTTCGCAGACATAGCGGCTGGGCGTGCCGCCGCGCGGCGCACATGCGAGCAGCAGGCGCAGATGGGCCAGCGGGTTGAACGGGTGCTGCTCCGGCGTCTGCATCGCGATGCCGTGCTGGTGCGCGATCCAGTGCACGTGACGGAAGGTCCAGGCGCGCTTGGGCTCGATCTCGGCCGGCCCCTTCTGCCCCCAGTGCTTGAGCAGCGCCGCGAACAGCACCGGCTGGTAGCGCACCTCGCACGAGAGGCCCTCGAGCAGCTGCGGCAGGCGCTCGAACGCGAGGTAGGCGAACGGCGAGACCGGGTCGAACCAGAAGGTCAGGTGTTTCATCGCGATCGGCTCCCTGCTGCTGCGCTTGGCCCCTCGACTTGATCTCGGAGGAACTCGCGGCGCTCCGCGAGCCGGTCCCAGATTGCGAGCTTGCCGGCATCGTCCAGCGCGGCCCACGCGGCGATCTCGTCTATCGTGCGCAGACAGCCTTCGCACCAGCCGGTGCGTGCGTCCATCTTGCAAACGCTGGTGCAGGGGCTGGGCACCGACGCGTGCCTCGCGTCAGCCGTGGACGATGACGACATCGTGGACCGGCGCGCCCGTCAGCGCACCCAGCTGTTGCGGGCTCAGCTTGAACACGCCGTTCGGATGTCCGGCCGCGGCCCAGATCTCGTCGAAGCGGAACAGCTCGCGGTCTATCAGCTGCACCGGCGGCGTGACATGGCCCACCGGCGAGACGCCGCCGATCGTGAAGCCGGTCTTGGTCTTCACGAACTCGGCGTCGGCACGCCCGATCGCGCCGACGATCGCGGCGACCTTGCGCTCGTCGACCCGCTTGTCGCCGGAGGTCACGACCAGCACCGCGGCCTCGTCATCCTTGCGGCGGAACACGACGCTCTTCGCGATCTGGCCGACGCTGACGCCCAGCGCATCGGCGGCCTCCTGCGCGGTGCGCGCGGCGACCTCGAGATAGAGCGGCGCATGCGGATGCCCGAGCTCCGCGAGTGCGGCGCCGACACGGCGAAAGCCTTCGGGCAGGTTCGGCTGCGAGACGACCGCGTCGTTCATGCTGCAGCCGCCTTCGCCTGTGCCGCGGCCGCGCGTTTCGCGAGCAGCGCATTGCCCGAACGCGACACCGGTTTGCGGCCCAGCATGGTGGAGATGAATTCGCCGGCATCGACCAGCTTGTCGATATCGACCCCGGTTTCGATGCCCAGCCCGTTCAGCATGAACAGCACGTCTTCGGTCGCGACGTTGCCGGTCGCCCCCTTCGCGTACGGACAGCCGCCGAGGCCGGCGACGCTCGCATCGAAGGTGTGCACGCCCAGCTCGAGGCAGGCGTAGATATTCGCGAGCGCCTGGCCGTAGGTGTCGTGGAAATGACCGCTGACCTCGACCAGCGGGAAATGCTTCAGCGCACGCTCGAGCGCCGCCTGCGCGCGTTTCGGCGTTCCGACGCCTATCGTGTCGGCGATGCCGCAGTGGTCGACGCCGATCGCCTTCATCAGCTTGACGACGCGCTCGACTTCGTCGGCCGTGACCTCGCCCTGGTACGGACAGCCGAGCGCGCACGAGACCGCGCAGCGCACCTTGATGCCGTGCTCGTGGGCCGCGGCGACGACCGGGCGAAAGCGCTCGATGCTCTCCTCGATCGAGCAGTTGATGTTGCGCTGGCTGAAGGCCTCGCTGGCCGCGCCGAACACGACGATCTCGTCAGGCGTGATCGCCGCGCTCGCGATCGCCGCCTCGAAGCCCTTCAGGTTCGGCGTCAGCACCGAATAGCGCACGCCGGGCCGACGCTGCACGCCGGTCATCACCTCGGCGTTGTCGGCCATCTGCGGCACCCATTTCGGGCTGACGTAGCTCGTGACCTCGATCTCGCGCAGGCCGCTGTCCTGCAGCCTGTGCACGAGCTCGATCTTGTGTGCGGCAGCGACCGGCTGCTTCTCGTTCTGCAGCCCGTCGCGCGGGCCGACTTCGACCAGCGTCACGCGGGAGGGAAAGGACGGAGTCATGACGAATTACCCGGTTTGAACGATTCGATGGAAGCGACCCCCAGGGCCAGGGGTGGGCCGAGGCGGCACAGCGTCGGAACATCGCGGCACAGGGAACACAACAACAGGACACCGAACATGGATCCGATCCGATTTCGCCTCGCCGCCCGAATCCATTTTGCGCTGCTGCGCCAGTATGGAGAAGACGTGGAGGTGGCGGCGCTGCTCAGCGGCAGCCGCGAGGCGCGCGAAGCGCTGTGGGTATGCGAGGCCTCCGGCGACGCCGAGCTGGCCGAGCTCGCTGCGCAGTTCAAGCGCGCATCGGCTGCACCCGCCCGCCCGCAGACCGCCGGCGCCACGCCGCAGGATGCCGCCTGGGCACGAAACACCACGGGCTTCGGCATTTCGGTCCCATCCGAGCTCGCGGCGTTGCGTCCGGTCGAAGCCGCGCCGCGCTCGCGGCTCCATCCGGCGAGCTGGCTGCGCCGCGGCACCGCGGCACGCTGAGCCGCGGCCGCGCGGCTCCCGCGGAGCCGCGTTGCGCTACGATGGCCGACAACAACATGGCAGCCGTCCTGACCCCTCCCGAGATCGATGACGCGATCCGCCCCGTCACGCGCCATCGCGTGACGCTGGACGAGTATCACCGCATGGGCGAGGGCCAGGTCTTCGCGCCCGACGCGCGTATCGAGCTGATCGAGGGGGAGATCCTGAACATGGCGCCGATCGGCCCGCCACACGTCCACTACATCAACCGGCTCACTCGTGCGCTGGTGCTGGCGGTCGGCGACCGCGCGGTCGTCTCGGTGCAGAACAGCGTGATGCTGCCGCCCGATTCGGAGCCCGAACCCGATTTCGTGCTGCTGCGCCCGGACCGGCTGGGCCCCACCGTGCTGCCCGCCACGCAGGACGTGCTGCTGATCATCGAGGTGGCCGACAGCAGCCTCGGCTTCGATCGCCGCATCAAGACCCGGCTTTACGCGAAGCATGGCATCCCCGAAATGTGGATCGTCGACGTGAATGCCCGCAAGCTGCTGATCTACCGCCGGCCCGAACCCGCAGGCTATGCCGACGTCTCCGAGCGCGACTGGACCGGCACGCTCGCTCCGGTCATGCTGCCCGATGCGCAGCTCGACCTGACGGCGATCTTCGGCTGACCCGGTCACCGCGGCTGCCCCGTCGCAGCGTCACGCCGACGCCGCGAGCCGCAGCAGCTCGCCGCCTTCGCCGACCTGGTCGCCGACTGCATAGAGCAGCTCTTCGACCAGCCCGTCGTGCGGCGCCGCGATCGTGTGCTCCATCTTCATCGCCTCCATCACCGCGAGCGGCTGGCCCTGGCGCACACGCTCGCCGACCTTGGCGAGGAACGCGACCACCTTGCCCGGCATCGGCGCGGTCAGGCGCCCGGCTTCGACCGCGCCGTCGGCCGAATGCACGATGGGGTCGAACTCCTCGACCGCGGCCCAGCCCTCCGGCGCGAACACGCTGAAGCGCTCGCCGCTCGCGTACACGTGCAGGCTGACGCGGCGCTCGCCCAGCGTGATGTCGTGTAGCCCGTCGCCGCGCTGTTGCGCGGCGAACGGCCAGCGCTGCGCGCCGTTTGCGAGCACCAGCCGGCCGGACCCGTCGCTGCTCCCGTTCGAGCGCTCCAGCGTGTAGACGTGGTGCGTGCCTTGGGCCTCGATATCGAAGCGCCGCGTCGCGCTGCCGTGCAGCCGCCAGCCGTCACGGCGCGACCACGGATCGGCGCTTTCGAGCGCGCACTCCGCGGCCAGCGCGTGGGCCACGACGCCGGCCGCCGCGATGTCGATCGACAGCGGTGGCGCGTTGAACAACACCGCCCGCTCACGCTCGATCAGCGCGGTGTCCAGATCGGCCTGCGCGAACGAGCGGCTGGCCGCGACCCGGCGCAGGAATGCGACGTTCGTGTGCAGCCCGACGATGTGCATGGCCGCAAGCGCCGCGTCCAGCCGCGCCAGCGCTTCGGCGCGATCGCGGCCCCAGACGATCAGCTTCGCGATCATCGAGTCGTAGTACGGCGAGATCGCGTCGCCCTCGCGCACGCCCGCGTCGACCCGCACCCGGGCGCGCTCGAAT